>CAJLFU010000004.1 GCA_905205995.1 uncultured Haemophilus sp.
TTCCGAATATCGGTTCGATTATTGCAGCAGTGCCTATTATTGTTCAAGCGTTATTACTGAATGGATTTGGTGTAGGAATGGGCGTAACCGTCGGTATTATTGCATTAAATATTGTGATCGGTAATATTATTGAACCGAAAATGATGGGTAAAACCTTAGGCCTTTCTACCTTGGTCGTATTCTTTTCCTTACTTTTCTGGGGATGGTTACTTGGTACGGTAGGTATGTTGCTTTCTGTACCGCTGACAATGGCATTTAAAATTACCTTGGAAAGCTCAGAATCAACGAAGAAATATGCGGCTTTATTAGGTGATGTAAACGACTAAAGTGCGGTCATAAAATCACATCATTTTAGCAATAAAAAAGCCACCATTATGATTATGGTGGCTTTCTTTTTATCTTATGTTCGATAGATTAAGGTAAATCATCGACTTCTTTATCTACTTTTGGTGGAATCATATGTTCACGGCGTAGGCCGATATCATAAGCAATCGCAATCGCGATAAAGATTGATGAGTAAGTACCAAAACCAATACCAATTAATAACGCTAATGAGAAGTTATGAATTGATGGACCACCAAAGAAGAACAAGGCAATCACAACAAGAAGCGTTGTGAGAGATGTCATGATGGTTCTCGATAAGGTTTGCGTTAAGGAAATATCAATAATATCGATGGTTTCTACACGGCGAATTTTGCGGAAGTTTTCACGCACACGGTCGAATACCACGATACTATCGTTGATGGAATAACCTACAACGGAAAGAATTGCTGCCACGAAGGTTAAATCCATTTCGACTTGTAATGCAGAGAATACACCGAGTGTAATGACCACGTCATGCGCAAGTGAGGCAATACCACCAAAACCTAAACGCCATTCAAAACGTGAGCCAACGTAAATTAACATCATTGCCAAAGTCGCAAGGGTTGCATAAACTGCACCTTGAGCCAGTTCTTCACCGACGTTTGGACCCACAAATTCAATACTGTTAATATGAATGTTTGGATCAATCGTTTGAAGCATGCTTTTAACGTGATCACCAATAGCAGAATCGTTATTGTCAGCCGGTAATCGGATCATCACGTCTTGTACAGAACCGGTTGTTTGTACAATCGGGCTTGCAATACCATTTTGATTTAATGTGCCACGGATTTTTTCTAAATCAGCCGGTTGTGAGAAGTGAGTATCAAATACCACACCACCGGTAAAATCCAAGCCCCAGTTGAAGCCTTTTGTCACAATGAAGAAGAGGGAAATCGCCATTAAAATCGCAGAAAATGCATATCCCACAAATCTCACTTTCATAAATTCAGTGAGAGGGAATGGCAATTTAATCCCATTCACTTCACGGATAAAATGTCCGTTTTTATCTTTTGCAAATAATCTCATCTTATCCTACCTAAATTGATAATTTTTCAAGACGTTTACCGCCGTATAGGAAGTTCACGATAGCACGTGTTCCGGTAATTGCCGTAAACATTGAAATTGCCACACCTAATGCAAGAGTTACCGCAAAGCCTTGAATTGGACCGGTACCCACAGCATAAAGAATGATTGCCGTTAAAATTGTGGTTAAGTTCGCATCGAAGATAGAGGTGAATGCACCGTTATAACCTTCGTTAATGGCTTGCTGGATTGGACGACCATTACGAATTTCTTCTTTGATACGCTCAAAAATAAGTACGTTGGCGTCCACCGACATCCCGAGGGTTAATACGATACCCGCAATCCCCGGCATAGTGAGTGTTGCACCTGGTAGGATAGACATCAAACCAACTAATAACACGATATTAATCACCAAGGCAAAGCTTGCGATAATACCGAAGATTTTATAGTAAATCAGCATGAAGACAATGACGACAATTAAGCCCCAGAAGCTTGCATCAATACCTTGTTCTACGTTTTGTGCACCAAGAGAAGGACCAATTGTACGTTCTTCAACAATTTGTACTGGCGCGATTAATGCACCTGATTTTAATAACATAGAAAGGTTTTGTGCTTCCGCAGAGCTGCTTACACCAGTAATTTGGAAGTTAGAACTAAAGCGGCCTTGAATGGTTGCAACGTTAATCACTTCTTCATTTTTCTCTAAAATGGTTTTGCCATTTTCGTCTTTTTTACCGTTGTCTTTGTATTCTACATACAAGGTTGCCATTGGTTTTTTGTAGTATTTCTTGGTCGTTTGCGACATGATTTCGCCGCCTTCACTATCCAAGGTTACACTTACTTGTGGCGTATTGGTGTTTTGGTCTAAGCCCGAGCTTGAGTTGATGATGTGTTCACCACCCAATACCGCACGTTTGTAAAGTGCAACAGGTCGACCTTGACGGTCATATTTAATTTCTGTGTCAGAAGGTAACATACCGCGCGCTGCTGACTCTGGGTTCACCAACGAATTCACAATGCGGAATTCAAGTGTTGCGGTTGCCCCTAAGATTTCTTTTGCACGCGCAGTATCTTGAACACCCGGTAATTCGATTACGATACGTTCTGCACCTTGACGTTGGATAACCGCTTCAGCTACGCCTAATTCAGCAACACGTTTACGTAAAATCGTTAAGTTTTGCTCGATCGCTAAGTTACGTGATTCTGTTAATGCCGCTTCAGAAAGGGCAAGGTTTAGGGTGTTGTCACCAATATCAGACACTTCTAATGTTGGGTGTAACTGACGAATAATACGTGCTGCTTTTGACATTTGGTCTGCATTTTCTAATGTGACCGTTGTACCAAATTTGTCGCCATTTTTAATCGCCGTAAACTGAATTTTTTCTTTACGTAATTCGTTGCGTAATGTGTCTTGTAACTGTTCTTGACGTTTAGCAAGCGCAGAATTCATGTCCACTTCCATCAAGAAGCGTACACCACCACGTAAGTCCAAACCCCATTTCATCGGGTTAGCCCCAATGCTACTTAACCAGGCCGGTGTTGCCGGTGCAAGGTTTAATGCCGTGGTGTAGTTGTTGCCTAGTTTTTCTGCAATTTTATCTTTGGCAAGAAGTTGGTCATCTGTGTTGGTGAAACGGGCAAGAATAGAACCATTTTCAAGAACGATAGATTTGGTTGGAAGGTTATTTTTTTTCAGTACGTTTTGTACTTCAGTTAATACGGTGGTGTCTGCTTGTTGTCCGCGTGTACCGGAAATTTGTACCGCAGGATCTTCACCATAGATATTTGGAAGAGAGTATAAAGCACCAATGGCGACCACAAGGATCACCATTAGATTCTTCCATAATGGGTAACGATTTAACATAGTTTTCCCTTTAGGAATTTAAATTAGAGAGATTTTACAGAACCTTTCGGTAATACTGAAACGATGTAGTTACGGTTAATCGTGATTTCAGTCGTATCGTTTAAAGCGATAACAATTTCAGCACCTTCGGTTACTTTAGTGATTTTACCAATCAAACCACCAGCGGTTAATACTTCAGTGCCTTTCGCTAATTCAGACATTAATTTTTTGTGTTCTTTATTACGTTTCGCTTGTGGGCGGTAAATCATAAAATAAAAAATTAAACCGAAGATCACGAAAATAAATAACGTGGACATTGGGCTTTGTGCTTCCATTGTGTTTTCCTTATAAAATGAAAAGTTAAAAGTGTGCGTAAAATACCATAAAACGGCTTTTAGTAAAAGCCGATGAAGGCAATAACACCTAGAATTTTGGGATTAATTGATTTTTTTCAAGCAAACTTCGAAGATTTGCTCGGAAACCCAATGTTGATCCACTAATTCACATTGATTTTCTTCACAAAAAACAACAAAATTTTCTACCGCACTTTGACGATTTAATTGCAAAACTAATTCATCATTTGGCGCTAAATTTGCCAAAGCCTTCTTCGCGGTTAAAAGCGGAATCGGGCAGGAAAGTGCGGTCAAATTTAATTGATATTTCATGATTTAAGCTTGGCGACGAGCAAACATAATTTTGCCCATAGCCGTGAGTTGTTCTGCTGATAAATATTGTTTACCAAGCTCAAATAGCGGCTCTTCAAGGGCAATGTGTCTATCATAGCTCGCCACAAACAGCGTAATCAGCCTTTCATCTACATCAGTGCGTTTCTCTGCAATCAATTCTTCTAGCTGCTCGGAAAGCTTTGCCCAATTTTCATGCAAGGTAACGTGTTGTCGTTCTAATTCATCCACCGACTCTTTCGCCTGAGGTGCTTTTTCAATTAAAGCGGGGAAAAAGTCTTTTTCTTCATCATCATGATGAAGTGGTGCTGCGTGATTAAAATACTGCAATATGGTTTTTACATCATTTAATACGGCTTGATTTACGCCATTTTTTTCTAAGTAGCCAGGAAGAATCGTGAGTTGCTTGCAAAAGCGTTTCACCTTGCTATGACAAGCATAAAGCATATCAATCGGCTCATTCCAAGTGGCAAATTGTTGAGGTTCAAGGATTTGCATAAGGTTTCCTTTGTTAAAAAGTGCGGTCAAAAAACGCTTCATTTTTTTACCGCACTTTCATCAATTATGATTTATCTGCTAATTGTAATGGTGGAACAGGTTTGCCCATGCGAGCATAGAATTCCACAACAAAATCATCAAAACGATCGTCTTCAATCGCTTGACGAATTTCCGCCATTAAACGTTGATAATAGCGTAAATTGTGAATGGTATTTAAGCGAGCACCTAAAATTTCACCGCATTTATCTAAGTGATATAAATAGGCTTTGGTGTAGTTTTTACAGGTGTAGCAATCACATTCTGGATCCAATGGGCTGGTATCATCACGATATTTTGCATTACGGATTTTGACAATGCCGTCTGTCACGAATAAATGGCCGTTACGTGCGTTACGGGTTGGCATTACGCAGTCGAACATATCAATACCACGACGCACACCTTCCACTAAATCTTCTGGTTTACCCACGCCCATTAAATAACGCGGTTTGTCAGCCGGAATTTGTGGGCAGATGTATTCTAAAATACGGTGCATGTCTTCTTTTGGTTCGCCTACCGCTAAACCGCCTACCGCATAACCGTCAAAGCCAATATTTACTAAACCTTCTAGTGATACTTTGCGTAATTCTTCAAATACACCGCCTTGAATAATACCGAATAGCGCATTTTTATTGCCTAATTCATCAAAGCGATCGCGACTACGCTTCGCCCAACGAAGAGACATTTCCATGGATTTTTTCGCATAATCGAAAGTCGCTGGATAAGGCGTACATTCATCGAAAATCATCACGATGTCAGAACCTAAATCATATTGAATTTCCATGGATTTTTCAGGTGAAAGGAAAATGCGCTCACCGTTAATTGGGTTTTGAAATTTCACGCCTTCTTCGGTGATTTTACGTAATTTACCTAAACTAAATACTTGGAAACCGCCACTGTCAGTCAAAATCGGACGATGCCATTGCATAAAGTCGTGTAAATCACCGTGTTTACGCATCACTTCCTGTCCAGGACGAAGCCATAAATGGAAGGTGTTACCAAGCAAAATTTCTGCACCTGTCGCACGCACTTCTTCAGGTGTCATGCCTTTTACAGTGCCATAAGTACCCACTGGCATAAACGCAGGGGTTTCTACGCTGAACGTGCCTTGTGGACGTTCAAACACCAAGCGACCACGACGCGCACTGCCGCTGGTTTTATCTAATTCATATTTCATTTTCTTTCCTCGACGAATAAACAGTTCGTAGGTTGTTGTTCAATAAAAAAGCCTGTTAGTACAGGCTTCTTGATAGGTATTTTATGAGTTGGTTGAAAATAAGTCAAACCACTTATTCTAACCCTTTCACATTGGGATTTTTAGTAATGAACATCGCATCGCCATAACTGAAAAAACGGTAGCGATTTTCGACCGCATTTTTATAGGCGTTCATGGTGTGACTAAAGCCTGCAAAGGCAGATACCAACATAATCAATGTGCTTTCTGGCAAGTGGAAGTTGGTAATTAATGCATCCACCACACGGAATGATTTGCCCGGGTAAATAAAAATAGACGTATCAGAAAAATAAGGTTCAATTAAATCTGAGTTGCCATTTTCTTCTGCAGATAGAGCAGCGGTTTCAATAGAACGCACTGATGTTGTACCCACAGCAATGACACGTTTACCCGCTTTCTTCGTTTCAATAATGGCATTGCAGACCTCTTGAGAAAGTTCCACATATTCCGCGTGCATAATGTGATCTTCAATATTTTCAACACGTACCGGCTGGAATGTACCTGCGCCCACGTGCAAAGTTACAAATTCAAAATTAACACCTTTTTCGTGTAATTTTTGTAACAGCTCATCATCAAAATGCAAGCCTGCTGTTGGCGCAGCTACTGCACCAGGCACTTTGTTATACACGGTTTGATAGCATTCTTGATCTGCTTCTTCATCTGGGCGATCAATGTAAGGCGGCAAAGGCATATGGCCGATTTCTTGCAACACATCAAGTACATTGCGACTTTTATCCGCTAGTTCCAACTCAAAAAGGGCATCTTGGCGACCAACCATAATCGCTTTTACGCCATTATTTTCACCGATCTTATCTTCACCTAAAAATAATTCAGCACCTTCTTTCGGCGCTTTTGACGAACGAATATGCGCTAAGAAATGGTGTTCACTTAAAACACGTTCCACTAACACTTCAATTTTCCCACCACTGGCTTTACGACCAAACATACGAGCAGGGATCACGCGCGTATTGTTAAAAATCAACAAATCACCTTCGTCGATTAAATCCAATACATCAGTAAAAGTGCGGTGAGAAATTTCTCCGTTTTCGCCATTGAGTTGTAACAAGCGACAAGAAGAGCGATCTTCTTTAGGATAACGAGCAATCAGCTCATCTGGTAAGTCAAAATGAAAGTCAGAAACACGCATAATTGTAAATAATGAAAGCTAAAAATGGGGCATAGTCTAGAGCGAATAAGGGGGAAATACAAGGGGGAGAGATAGAGTAGGACGGTAAATATTATACTATTCAAATTTATTAAGTTTTGTTTCAACACACAGCCACCCGAAGGTGGCTGCAAAATTCAAAGTGAATTACCGTGATGTGTACATTGTTTCAACACACAGCCACCCGAAGGTGGCTGCGATTATCAGCGTTATATTGATTTAGGTTATATGGTTTCAACACACAGCCACCCGAAGGTGGCTGCCAAACGCTTGTGTTCCGTAGTTGGTTAATACTGTGTTTCAACACACAGCCACCCGAAGGTGGCTGCCCACAATCCCGAATTTATCAGCCATAACAATGACAGTTTCAACACACAGCCACCCGAAGGTGGCTGCATTCCGCTTTTTCTGCTTATCTGTTTCTGATTGGTTTCAACACACAGCCACCCGAAGGTGGCTGCTCCAATATTATCAAAAACAATAGATATATCTTTAGTTTCAACACACAGCCACCCGAAGGTGGCTGCGACATCAAATCACCTCTATATCATCTTCGATTTCACGTTTCAACACACAGCCACCCGAAGGTGGCTGCTATACTTGAGCCGATGAATTGTCTTAACTCACGGGTTTCAACACACAGCCACCCGAAGGTGGCTGCATAAAATTTCAAGCCATTTGAAAACTCAATCAGTAGTTTCAACACACAGCCACCCGAAGGTGGCTGCCTGCGGTAGATCCTATAATATCAGTGGTACAGGCTTGTTTCAACACACAGCCACCCGAAGGTGGCTGCAACCACTCAATCCCACCAAATAAAAAAGGCTCTCCGTTTCAACACACAGCCACCCGAAGGTGGCTGCCCCACCAGTCATATTTAGCGCCTGCTGTGCGGTTGTTTCAACACACAGCCACCCGAAGGTGGCTGCGTTTCTTCTGATGTAGCAGATTTGGCTCAACGAGGTTTCAACACACAGCCACCCGAAGGTGGCTGCCTCTTGTCGAGCGACTTGATCTGTGTGGAAATGGCGTTTCAACACACAGCCACCCGAAGGTGGCTGCGCTTGCCCGTGCAATAAAAAGGATTGGATTAAAAGTTTCAACACACAGCCACCCGAAGGTGGCTGCAATGCCACCGCATCTGTACATTTCGCTTCGGCTAAGTTTCAACACACAGCCACCCGAAGGTGGCTGCTGCATCAATCCATTTGTAATCAGAGATGATAGGTGTGTTTCAACACACAGCCACCCGAAGGTGGCTGCTTGCCTGATTGTGCCGTCTAGTAAATACTCAAAAGTTTCAACACACAGCCACCCGAAGGTGGCTGCTGTAACATCAAATTTGAGGTTAATTCGTCCGCCTTGTTTCAACACACAGCCACCCGAAGGTGGCTGCTTAAGCTAACCAATGTGGGCAAACCGTTATTAGCTGTTTCAACACACAGCCACCCGAAGGTGGCTGCCCTCCGAAAAAGAGGTAAGCGTTGGAACGCAAGTTAGTTTCAACACACAGCCACCCGAAGGTGGCTGCTCAGTTTAAAGCCGTTTTAAACTAATTTTAAAATGTTTCAACACACAGCCACCCGAAGGTGGCTGCTACCTTTTAATTTTTAAAATCAATTAGTTAAAATGTTTCAACACACAGCCACCCGAAGGTGGCTGCCTTTTATGGATAAAATAAAACTATCAGATAAAGCAGTTTCAACACACAGCCACCCGAAGGTGGCTGCTTGCATGATGAACGCCAAACATTTGTTTTAAATCCAAGTTTCAACACACAGCCACCCGAAGGTGGCTGCTGTCAGTCCGTGGAAAGAGTTGCTAGATAGTCTAGAGTTTCAACACACAGCCACCCGAAGGTGGCTGTCTTTTGTGTACCTTGCTTTTATCTGCCGCTCCGCTTGTTTCAACACACAGCCACCCGAAGGTGGCTGCTTTGTATTAGATCCACCATATCTATGCACTAGACAAGTTTCAACACACAGCCACCCGAAGGTGGCTGCACGAAAAAACAACTCAACACGCACCGGTTACTGCTGTTTCAACACACAGCCACCCGAAGGTGGCTGCAAGATAAGCTAAAATCTCGACAACAAAAACTAACTGTTTCAACACACAGCCACCCGAAGGTGGCTGCCTCTTGTCGAGCGACTTGATCTGTGTGGAAATGGCGTTTCAACACACAGCCACCCGAAGGTGGCTGCTAGCATGATTGCCCGTTACGGTTACAACGTTAAAAGTTTCAACACACAGCCACCCGAAGGTGGCTGCAATCGCAACCGGTGGACAAGCTGAAATGGTAATCGGTTTCAACACACAGCCACCCGAAGGTGGCTGCAAAAAAGGTGCGGTTGTTTTATCGGCTTCTACGGGTTTCAACACACAGCCACCCGAAGGTGGCTGCCTTCGTGTTTACGCACTGCGTTCCCTTCTTGTCGGTTTCAACACACAGCCACCCGAAGGTGGCTGCGTATCGCTTAAAGATGCCCGTCAAAAAGCACTTGTTTCAACACACAGCCACCCGAAGGTGGCTGCGTGGCTTCTGGGAAATACCCATCATCAAGCGGCTGTTTCAACACACAGCCACCCGAAGGTGGCTGCGCAAATCTTTGGTCTATTGCTTCTGCACTTTCTAAGTTTCAACACACAGCCACCCGAAGGTGGCTGCCGCTCGAGCTTTCGCCCCCATTTATTCGTAAATAGGTTTCAACACACAGCCACCCGAAGGTGGCTGCTCCCTACATAAAAAAGCAAGAAAAATCAGCAAATTAAATACCGTATTTCGCTAACTGATTTTATGACAAGGAGTTTAGTAAGTATAACGGCCGTATTGCCGTTATACAAATAGATTAAGTCATCCAAATTGTTAAAGAAAACGAAGATCGCTATCCCATCAGGATTTTAATGAGAACAATAGGTTAGCGAACTAAATGACAAGTACGTCTTTAAATACATCTATTGCTGGTTTTGTCCCATGATGTTCCACTTTATTACGCCATTTACTGCCTAAATGATAAAAGCGCAGACTGTCACATGTGGGATCGTAGGTTTCCAACAGTTTGTTTTTCAACATAACCCACTGGTCAGGCGTGACATCACATTCAAATACCGAATATTGCGCCCGCACGCCGTAATCCAAGCAATGTTTTGCGATGCGGCGCAATCGCGCTTGCCCATTTGGATCGTCAAAAGAAATGTCGTAAGTAATCAGCATTAACATAGTTTATCTCATCAAAAACGGCGGGTATTCCGCCAAATCCCCGCGTAAGTGCCGCGCCAGCAGCATTGCCTGAATATACGGCAGCAACCCAATTTCCACTTCCTCGCCTAAAAACGGATGAACGATTTTCTCCTGCTTTTTCGCCTGCAAAGCTTGGAACAAGAGCTTACGCGCATCGGCTTTCAGACTCGCCGCGCCGCTTGCCTCGGTAACAAAATCCTGCGGTTTGATTTGCCCGCGGTTAATCAAAGAAAGCACCAATCTGTCTGCCCACCACGCGCGGAACTCTTCCAAAACATCTTGCGCTAAACTATCGCGACCCGGTCGGTCGGCGTGCAGAAAGCCCACCTGAGGGTCCAGTCCCACGCCTTGCAGCGCGCCGCTGATGTCCTTGCCCAAAATGCTGTACACAAACGACAACAGTGCATTTACCTCGTCTCTGGGCGGACGGCGATTGCGCCCGTCAAAAGAAAAGCCGCTTTTTTCACTCAAAAGCTGCCCGAATACGCCGAAATAACGCGCCGCCGCATCGCCCTCAATCCCACGCACCACATCCAGCTCCGCCGCGCCCTTCAACTGCCGCAGCGAAATGTTCAAAGAATCGACCGCACTTTGAATCGCCGAATTCTCACCGTAATTGCGAATCTGCCGCTGAAGCACCCGCTTACTCGCCTGAATCTTCGCCGCAATGATATTGCGCGCAATTGGCACAGGATTTTGCTCCGACATCCGATACTGCGCCCGACGCAGCAGCACATTACCACTCTGCCGCCCCTGAAGCCGCCCCAAGAAACGCCCATTTTCGGTAAAAAACGCCAAATTCACATTATTCTCGCCGCAAAACCCCAACAAAAACGGCGACACCAACACATTGCCAAAACAGAAAATATGCCCGATGGAATGCACCGGCAGCTGCGCCACCTTCTTACGCTCCTGCTCCACCACCAGCGTCTCCCGCTCCTTATGCAGATAACTGCCTTGGGTGTTGATGTAGAGTGTGTTTTGCAGTTTGCGCATGGGGAGCTCCTTGGGGATTGACCGCAATTTTGGGGGCGATGGTTAGGCTACCTGAAAATCATTGACAGGTTGAGTTAGGCGGAACGCTATAACCTAATTTAATGATTTTACATATATTTCAATAAGTTGATTATTTCTAATTTTTGTTCTTCGGGCATAGTTGGAAATGTTCTTTCAAAATAATTATTTAAAAATAAATTGTTAGCATCATATTCTATATATTTGTCGCTATTTGGCTCTAAAATAAGCACTATACCCTCTGGAACTTTACAAAAATCAGAGTTGATGTTTAAAACCCTTTTTTCTTCTTTATGCAATTCTTGCTGCTTACATATTTTGAAACCATATACATTCTTTCTTATCCCTAGCAGACCCAAAATATCATCCCCTATTTGAAATATAGAGATAGTAATAGCATTTTCTTTCGATAAATAAATGTCACTACCCTTTATGTGAAAGGGATGTTTAAATCTATTTATAATTTCTTTAGATAGCACTTCTCTGGACGAATATGTTTTCAATATATCAACTAACTGTTCTCCAACAGGTGATTTAGTAAATTCATTTCCCAAATACCCACACAAAATACCTAAAAATAATTTAGACAAAAATCTAATATCATCATTTAAATTAATAAATAACATACTTGATTTAAATTTTTTACCATCAGGTCTTAATCTATCTTTAATTTTTAACTCTTTCTCAGCAAACTCCCAATAGAATTTCAAACCATCAACATAAAATTCCTCTTTAATTCTACTACGAAATAAATTTAGTTCATCTTCAGTCATATTTTGATTATTAGAAAAATCTAAACATAATAAAATATCTAATTTCTTGTATTTTTTAAACTTATTCCTAACTCTGTGCAATAGCTGTTTTAGTTCAATTTCACTAATATCCCCTTTAGTTATAAATAAGAATAATTGAGAATTTTTGCTTTTACTTAACGGAGGATGCCCTCCTACCAGACCAAGAAATTCTGGTGTATTTTCTTTAATCCAAAACGCAACAGCCTTATCATTACTCATCATTTCTACATAGCTATTTTCAGATATTAAATTAAGAATTTCATCATTGTTCTCAAACTCTATAGATGTAAATTTTCCAAAGAAAACATCATTATTAAAATCGGTCAATTCTATTGAATTCATGAAAGAACGAGCAAATCTTGCATCAACGTGGGTACCTAATTGGCTATTACACGACTTACATAAATTTAACTTTTTAAACTTATCATCACTTTTCTTCCCACCTAAAAACTGAGGAATAGAATGTTCTAAGGACATTTCAACATCAGTCTGTCCGCACAAAAAACAATTTTTCATTTATTCTCCAAATAATTAAATTTCACTCCCCAAACAACCCCTCCACATACCCCACACTCCGATCCCGTTTCCCCAGCAACTCCGGCTGGCAAATCTCCACCAGCGAGCAGGCTTTGCAGCGTTTGCCGTAGTCGGGCGGCGGGGTTTGGCCGCTGTTTAGAAGTTCGCGCACGGCGGCGATGGTGGCGAGTGTTTGGGCGCGCAGGTCGTCTGAAAATACGACGGGGACGCGGTGGCGGGTTTGCATATACCACAGTGCGCCCTCAGAGACGGTTTGCCCGGTCATTTCTTCCAAGCACAAGCCTTGGGCGCAAAGCTGGATTTCGTCCATTGGGTCGGGTTTGGGCTTGCCGCGTTTGTATTCCACAGGTTTCAGGCGACCAGTTTTCGTGTCCACTTCCACCAAATCCAACACGCCGCTGATGCCCAATTTTTCCGCCGACACATGCACCGTCCGCTCAAAGCGCACGCCTTTGCGCGTTTCCGGTTCGCCCGAATCCACCCGCTCATGCAGCGCCTTGCCTTGCGCGGTCAGATAGTTCTCCGCCCACGCCTGCTCGTTATGAATCAACGCGCATTGGCGCGGGCAGAAGGCATAGTGTTGCAGGGCAGAAAGGGGAATTAGGCGCGTGTCCTGATTTTCCCCTTGGGTTTCGGTTGAAAGTGCGGTCATTTTTTCAAACGTTTTTTAAAGCAACTCTTCCACACTCACGCCATTTAAGCCGTCTGAAACTACGCTGATGTTGTAATCGCCAAAACCGCTTGCAGGCGTACCTGATTCGCCGTTTACGCGTTCGACTTTTACGGCGTCAAACAGTTTATGTGCAGGCTGGCTGCCGAGTGCGCTGTCGTGTTTGAAAACGATCAATTTGCGCGCCGCCATTTCGCCACGGGCGGCGGAGCGGTCGTGTTCAAACATCAGCGTCAGGGCTTGCCAGAGTTTGGCTAAGTCGTCGTCTGAAAAACCGGTTTTGGCGGCAAGGTTGGCGGAGATAAAGCCGTGCACGCGGTAGAGCGCGTAAGGGACGATGTATTTGCGCCCCATGGTGCGTTCTTTTTCCAAGTCTTTTTCGTTGGTGACTGCCATGCGGGTGATGGAAATTTCCAGCGGTACAATCGGGTCGATGGATTGGGCGAACGCCAGTTGTACCGGGCCGCGCACTTGTCCGCTGTTGACTTCGGTGGTCATCACAGCGCCAAAGGTGCGGATATCGAAGAAGTTTTTACACATCCAAGCGGTAATGTCGCGGGCTTTGGCTTCGTCTTTGGGCAGTTTTTTGGCTTCCGATTCAATGCCGAGTGCTTCATAAGCGCGTTTGTTTTGCAGGTTTAACACGCTTTTTTCTTTCACGTAAATTTCGTAACCGGCTTCGTTTTCGCTGCTGATTTCGACAAAATTACGGATTTTGCGTTTTAAACAGACATCGGTTACCAAGCCTTTACTGGATTCAGGATCAAGACGCGGCATATTGCCCGCATCGGGATCGCCGTTGGGATTGCCGTTGGTTACGTCAAAAAAGTAAACAAATTCATAGCGGTTTTGAATGGCAGACATTTTCTGGCTCCTTAGTTTTCAATAGTTTCAGCGGTTTCTTTTTTAGCAAAATAGCTTTGTTTTTGGTGGTAATAGCCGATAGCGAAGCGGCCTTGCTCATCAATGCTCAAATGGCGCGGAAAGGTTTCGGGTAGTTTGGCAATGATTTCGCCCAAATCTTTATCCAAATTCACTGCCATACCGGCTTTGTCTTTACGCAGGCGCGATAAATGGTGTTTTGCGCCCGACAAAAGACGCGGAAAAACCGAAAACGGCACGGCGGATGCAGAGCCGTAATAGCGGTCGGCAATGCCGGCGTTTAATTCGCCCAACGCCTGATATTGAATGCGCTCCAACACGGCAAACAGCCGCCCTAAAAGATAGGCGCGATTCGGGCTTTCATTGTTCAAACTCATAGGAACTCCTTCTTCTATAAAACCTTTTCTAAAACGCCGCTGCAATACGGCTTTAATCATTGCCACGCGCAGTCCGTTTACATCGCCGTCGGCGCGAATTCGGGTAATCAGTTGCGACAGTAAACTCAAGGGGTACGGCGTGCCGCAAATCACGGCGCGGGTCATTTCGCCTGCCAACACGGGCGAGATATTTTCGCTTTTGCCTAAAACCGCCGTCTGCAACAGCAAACGCCAAACAGAAGGCGGCGTTTTCCACGGGCGCGGTTCAATTTTTAAATCCCGCCAGTGCCATGCCAAATTTTCCGCCAACTGCCCAAATGTGGTGTCCAGCCAAAACCGAACAGAAATCCGCGCGGCATTAGGGGCAAGCCCTAAGATATAAAAACGGGTATTGGCAGAAAGTTCGGGCGCGATTTCTTGCAGCGGACGGCCTTTGACCATTTGTTCCAATACGTTGAAAACTTTGGCGCTTTCTTGTTCGTCATCCGGCGGCGTGAACACGTGCGCGAAGAAACCTTCGGCAGCCTGCGCCGTCGCGTTATCGTCCGCTTCCGCCCAAAAGACCGTGCTGGCATCGCCGATGGTCAGGCAATGATTGTTTTCGCGGCGCAACAGATAGTTCAGCGCGGTGGTGTAGGCAAAGGCGGATTGTTCGGAAACGGGCGCATTTGCGCCTTGCTCCTTGCCAAACGAAGCAAAGGCTTCTTTGTTAAACGAGATAATCGAGCCACCGGAGCTTTGCCCGCCAAACACGCCTTTAATCGCCGGATGCAGCCGTGCAATCGGGGCTGTATCGCCACTAATCAAGCATAAGCCCTCAAGCGCCTCGTCGCTTTTCAGGCAGCCTGCCCACAAGGTTTGCGCGGCTTCGCGTTTATGAATAAGTGCGGTCGGTTTTTCAAGAGAAAATGCGATGTTGGCATCGAGCATTTCGGCAGGCAGATTTTCGGTAGCAAAATGTGCAGGCTGCCAGTTTTGCAGAAAACGACACAAGGCTTGGAGGCCTTCATCTTCACTGTTTTGTAGTAAATCGAGATGGTATTGCTTGAAGGCGTCAAAGGTTTTTTCAGACGGCGTAAACGGGTTTTCTTTGACTTCGGCTTTGTTTTTATTGGCTTCCACGCCAAGCGCGTAGGCGGTTTTATCCCACAAAAAATTTGGCTTGATACCCGACGTGCGTTTTTCAGGGCGCGGCACGCTCATCAGCTTCGGCTGCGGCTTTTTATCGGCAGTCAGATTCGGCACAACGGTTTTCAGACGACCTTCTTTGTCCAACACCAAAATCCAGCCGATTTTCTCTTCACTAAAGCCATAAGGCGGCACTTTCGGGTTGCCCATTTCATCGGCTTCTGCTGCCAAACGGCTGTAATAGCGGGCAAGGGACGCAAGAATCATGCTTTCACCTCCTCGGCGTAAAACAGCGGCACATCAATCACGCCGTCTTTCATTTCCGCACGGAAAAAATGCGGCGTGTTGCCGTGATCAAAATCAATATCGTGCAGCATCCAGCCTAAATCACGGTTTGCCTCGCTTTCCAATAACGCTGACGGCGGCAGCGACTCGCCCTCGTCAATCAATGCAAAATCGGCAGGGAATTCACGCACGCCCAAACAAGGCTGCTGGAAACATTGCCCCTTTTTCGCACGGCGTTTGAACATCTCGATATGCTTGGTAACGGTCTCATCCGCGCCCGCTTTTGCCGTCAGCACCACATGAGCTTCAATCACATAAGCCACGTCTTTAAGCACCGTCGCCGCTCGCTGCTGGCGGTCGTCTTCAATCAGCGTATATAAATCGGCAACACTCTTGCGCTTCATCGCCCCGCTGACCTTACCCGCCGAAATCTTGCCGCCCAACTCATTGCGCCGCACCGACTCAAACCGAATCGGCTTCAACACATAAATCCGGTCGATCACCCACCGAATCGCCGGCTTCCAATGCACCGCCGCCAAAATCCCGCGCGCCGCCGACGGCGTGATGACATCATAAGACACCCGCTCCACCTTCATCTCCGGACGGGTAAAACAGGCATAATCGCCCCAAATATGTAGGCGGATTTGGTTCATTTGGTTCTCCTTTTGGTTGGAAAGTGCGGTTTCAGACGACGTTTTGAAAACGTTGGGAGAATTGACCGCACTTAAATAGTTTTCAACTCTTATTCCGATTCTCCAAACAGAATGCTTCCGATATGCCAAATTGCTCGACCGAAATTAAAAATAAGCTGCTCACCTTGTCTTAAAAAAGACTGATTTTCATCTATTTCAGCAAGTTTTATTGCCTCTTCAATTTTTGAGCCGGTAGGATGCGCATCTCCAAGCCTCATATCATAAACACCAACAATGACACTAAAAATCTTATGGGCATAATTTTCTCCAATTTTTTGAGCTACGATGTTTTGTAATAATTTATTAGAACCTAGTTTGTTTTTATCCTTGTGGTTAGATAATTCACGAAGAGCTTTAACATTAAGTCTATCGGTAAAAATACGAACCAAGTCTTTTGCCAGCCTTAATAATGACGTTCTATCAGTACTTGAAAAACGTGAAATCTGCTGCAAAAGCTCTGAATCATTGATGTCATGAGAAAATAAATCAACATTGAACTTCTTTTTGAAACTTGCTTCCAGCATTCGCATAACTTTAAATAACAAGTCTTCAACGGCATGTGTAGATGCAGGCTGAACTCTAACTTGCGAAGCTAATAATTCATTGGAGACCTTCCCTTCTGGAACAACATTATGAGCAGCCCAAATACGTTGTTCCCATGATGGAAGTTTGGCAACATCATAAGCATATACTGTAATTAAATCGGCACCATTAATTCCAAAATGAGTATGATAGCCCGATGTGGAGTGAATACAGCCTGTCTCTGCCGTGTACCATTCTAGTGAAAATCCACGATGTTGAAGCAGTTCATTTACGATGCCAGAGCGAAAAAACAGCCATCTCCCAATATCTTCATTATCTAATTCGGCAGAAGGTATTCTTGTTCCATCAGTTTCTACAATGAATGTTGGTAGATTTGGCTCTTTATCGTAGCGAACTCGGGTACTTATACCTTGATGTTCAATCCATTCATCTCGCCAAAATTCTCCTTCTACTCTTATCCCTCTATAACCATCATGAAAACCTTGAGAACTTTCTGATTCAGTATTTTCATTCGTCTCTTGCCCCATTACTGGAGCGTCATCCTCTTCATCTACATCAGTTCGCCATACACGAAAGGAAGACCAGCTTCCGCCATAGACATCGTTTAAGCTGCGAATACGTAACTCAAATTGTCCTTGTTCTCGCTCCTCTTGATAATTTTCTAAGCCCGCATATTCACTACTTTCAATTTCTTCAACGTTTTCTACCCGTTGGCGATAGTAAGTAAGACGAAGAGAAAGATTTCTTGCTGCTAAATAATCAATCAGGAATTCCTTTTTAATCTCAATTTTTACATGATTTCCTTTATCATCAAAAGACTCACGAATCACTTCAACAAAATCTTCCTCTGGTCGAACCCAGCTATTTTCTTCTTTGACTAATCTCAGAGCTACTATTAAATCTGGATTTATAATCCACTTTCGTCCTCCAATAACAGGTTGAGGATGATCAAAAATAAGATGTACGCCTACGGGTTCGTTTTCATTCCACTCATACTGATCTATTGTTTTGTAATGCCCGCTATCAAAAGCATACGGTTTTACTTCTAAACTTATTCCTATATCTGACCAACCCAAATTTTCACCAAAATCTTTATGTTCAGGAGGAAAAGCAAGAGAATTACACCCAAAAAATTCAGATATATAACCAATATTTTGCACATCTCCTTTTTCACTTTCACAAATTGACCTTAATGGAATCCAAGTAGAATTGGCAAATTTACGACGAGTTTCTTTTGTTTGTAGAATCCAATCTTTAGTCATAATCAGCTCCTTTAATAATATTTAGTTTAAAAAACGAGGTAGTACACTCGCTATAAATTCTTAACTCATGAAATTTGTTATCAAAACACCAAATTCTCCTCTTTCAAAAACTCTGTATCCTCCCAAGAAAGCCCCGCCACTTCATCATACAAATCCAACCCGATCAGCGTATAAAACTGTTTGCCAAAGTTTTTCTCGTTAATCGGTTCGATGCGTCCTGTTTTATACAACGCAGCGAGGGCTTTTTCGGGGATTTGGACGGTGTAGGGTTGCAGTTTGCGTAAGAGTCCGCCGATGTGGTCGGCGTGGTGCAGGCTGCTGATGAGATTTTCGGCCTCACCATCGAACGGAATAATCAGCGGCTGCATATGGCTTTCAATCATGCGGAATTTGTCGGCGATAGTTTGGAATGGGAAATCGAGGCTTTGCCCTGTATCGTTGTGCATTTTCAGGATTTTTTTATTGTCCAGTTCACTGCCTTTTAATTGATAAAGCTCGGCGAAATAGGCGGCGACAGCTTGGACGGATAAGAGGTCGTCTGAAAAACTGTCGGCAGTCAGGCGCATAATGGCGGCTTGGGCGGCAAGTTCGGGCGGGGCTTTCCATTGTTCTTCGGGTGCGAATATCCAGACAAAGCTGTTTTCAGACGGCCTTTTGCCTTCGCGGTTGCAACGTCCGGCGGCTTGGGCTACGCTGTCTAAACCTGCTTCGGCGCGCATCACCAGCGGAAAATCCACATCAACGCCGGCTTCAATTAAGGAGGTGGCGATAACGCGGCAGGGTTCGCCCTTTTTCAGACGACCTCGAATTTCATCGAGCTTTTGGCTGCGGTGTTTGGCGCACATTAAGGTGGTCAGGTGGAACGTTCCGTCAAGGTGTTTGGCTTGGTCATACAGACTGCGGGCGTGGCGGCGGTTATTGATGATGACGAGCATTTGCGGGTGTTCGGCAAGTTTGGCGAGCAAGTCGGCATCAGTTTGTGTGCCGATGTGTTGCACGGTAGTGCGGCGCAGTTTGTCGAAAAGTGCGGTCGGTTTTGGGGCGATTTCACGCACGTTTTCAAAACCGCGATAGAAGCCGTTTTCGGCTTGCACGGCTGGCTGAGTGGCGGTGCACATGACGATGCTGCAGCGGTAGTTTTGCGCCAATTCTTTGATGGCTTGCATGATGGGTAGCAAAAGATTGAGAGGCAGCATTTGCGCTTCATCGAGGATGATGACGGAGCCTGCGATGTTGTGCAGCTTGCGGCAGCGCGAGGAGCGGTCGGCGAAGAGGGATTCGAAGAATTGCACGGCGGTGGTTACGACAACCGGCGCGTCCCAGTTTTCCGAGGCAAGGCGCAATTTGTCTTTGGTGGCTTCATTTTGCAGTTTGCCGTCGTCGAAGGTGCTGTGGTGTTCCAACACGGCTTGTTCGCCCAATTCACCAAAGGCTTTGCGAAACTCAGCGGCATTTTGTTCGATGATGCTGGTGAACGGGATGACGTAAATCACGCGCCGCATACCGTGCCGCTTGGCGTGTTCCAGCGCGAATGCCATGGAAGTGAAGGTTTTGCCGCCGCCGGTCGGCACGGTGAGCGTGAATAGCCCTTGCGGTTGTGCCGCTTGTTCTACGGCGTAATCGAGGATTTCGCTTCGCAGGCGGTTTAAGGCGGCATTACGTTTTTCGGCTTCGGTTTGCGCTGGAGCTTGGGCGATACGTCGTCTGAAATCGTTGATAAATTGATTGAAATTATGTTGCAAGGCGTTTAAATCGGGATAACCGCCGCGCTCGACGGCTTTGTTTTCTAGCTTTAGATAAAAGGCTTCGGTATCGAGGTAATCGGCATCCACCAAGCAGGAATAGAGCATTCGAGTGAAAAAGGCGTAGGAGAAAAAAGGATGATGCGCGTCGGCTTTGAGTGGTGGTACGGATAGGTTTTGAGGGGGCTTGATTTCTTGTTGCCACAGGTTATCAAGAGCGGGGATATCTGTGCCAAATTGCAACGCTAGACGCTGTTTCAAAGTACTGCGGTTATCTCCCTCACCATATCCATTAGCCAACCCCGTATGATGCCCAGCAATGCAAAACGCCATCAGCTTGCCGATAGCATTTCCCCAACGTTCGACAGCAATTTTGGCTCCTGCGGTAGCATGATCGACAGATGGGCCACCATGCAATCGGTGATTAAAGGCTTCTGAATATTTCCCCAAATCATGTAACTGCCCTGTATAACGAGCAATCTCATCTGCTCCAAAAATTTGAGCAAATGTTGCCGCTAGATTTCCAACATTGCTTGCATGATTTTGTAAGGTTTGCCAATGTTCGTAAGGTAAGAGGTTACCAAGTTCGTCTTGGGCTGAATGGGCGTAGTAGGAGAGTTTCGCAAACATAAAATAATCCTTTATATTTATGATTACTTTAATTACTTCGCTTAATTTACTCCTAATCTCATTTTAATGTCAAGAATGATTTTTTATATATTTTTTCATAAATAATATGAAGTTAATTGATTTTAAAATGGAGTGTTTTATATGATTTAGAGTGCTTTTTAGGAGATAAAAAAAGCCCTTTCAAAAAGGTGAAAGGGCAAAATATTTGGAGTCATACTATGAGTTGTTGAATTAACAAATCAGGTATGAGATGTATTATAGTGCACTTATTAACAAATGCAACAATTTTTTAACAAATTAATTATGTGGATTGCGTGTGTTGGTGTTGACCAAGTTACGCATTAACAAAGCATAATCAAGTTGGATGTCTTGTGGCACATCTAAAAAGACAAAGTGACCATCGCCGAGTGCGGCTTCCACATTTTCGTTTTTGCGATTGAGTATTTTTTCAATCTTAAAGACGATGTTGCCTTGTGGGGTCATCATTTCCACTTCATCACCAAGCAAGAATTTGTTTTTCACCGCTACTTCAGCCATACCTTGTTCGTTACGTTTACCGGTAAATTCACCGACAAATTGTTGGCGTTCAGAGATAGAGTAGCCGTATTCGTAATTTTGGTATTCATCGTGCGTATGACGACGTAAGAAACCTTCGGTATAACCACGATGCGCAAGGGATTCCAACGTATCCATTAAACTTTCATCAAATGGTCTGCCTGCAGCCGCGTCATCAATGGCTTTGCGGTAAACTTGTGCCGTTCTTGCACAGTAATAGAATGATTTAGTACGACCTTCGATTTTTAGAGAATGAACACCAAGTGCGGTCAATTTTTCCACGTGTTGTACGGCACGCAGATCTTTTGAGTTCATAAAGTAGGTGCCGTGCTCATCTTCAAAAGCGGTCATTTGTTCATCGGGTTTTTGTGATTCGGTGTAAAGGAAGACTTTATCCGTTACTGCACCTTCGCCTAAAGTTGGCGCCACATTTTTCACTTCGATTTGTTGAGCTGGATCGATTTTCGGCACGATGTTGCCTACTTCATCCGTGGTGCCTTCTTCCATTTTGTATTCCCAACGGCAAGCATTGGTGCAAGTGCCTTGGTTTGGGTCGCGTTTGTTGATATAGCCAGAAAGTAAGCAACGGCCAGAATACGCCATGCATAACGCACCATGTACGAAGATTTCGAGCTCGATATCGGGCACATGTTGGCGAATTTCAGCGATTTCTTCAATGGATAATTCGCGCGATAAAATCACACGAGTTAACCCCATTTGTTTCCAGAATTTTACGGTTGCCCAGTTTACGGCATTTGCTTGTACAGAAAGGTGAATATCAATATCCGGGAAGTTTTCACGCACCAACATGATTAAACCTGGGTCAGACATAATTAAGGCATCAGGGCCCATGTCGATCACAGGTTGTAAATCTTTGATAAAGGTTTTGAGTTTGGAGTTATGCGGTGCAATGTTTACGACCACATAGAATTTTTTGCCAAGTGCATGGGCTTCATCGATCCCGATTTTTAAATTGGCATGATTAAATTCATTGTTGCGTACACGTAAGCTGTAACGTGGTTGGCCTGCATAAACGGCATCTGCGCCATACGCAAAGGCGTAGCGCATATTTTTGAGGGAGCCCGCAGGGGAGAGTAATTCAGGTTTAAATGGGGTTGTCATAATGTTCTCTTGTCTGATTTCAGGTCAGTAGCTTGCTTTTGGCAAGCCGTATTAAAGGCCTGTATTTTAGGCGGATTTAGGGATTTGTAAAGTAAAAGTGCGGTTGGTTTTTCGATTGTTTTTTAAGGCTAGAAATAAAAAAGGCGAACCATTCGTTCGCCTTATCAAGATTGTATTTAATTAAATCGCCCAGCCGCCAGCATAGAATGCGACAAGTACAATGGCGATGATAATTGTGCCGATGTTGAGTTTTTTCATATCACCACTCACGATACGACCAATCACTAATGCCGCAAAGCCAAGCATGATACCGGTTACGATGTTTGCTGTTAACACGATGAATACCGCGCAAACTAAGCCACTCATTGCACCCACGAAATCATCGAAGTCTAATTTACTTACATTGCTTAGCATTAATAAGCCCACATACATTAACGCCGGTGCAGTTGCATAACCAGGCACTAAGAATGCAAGTGGTTGGAAGAATAACATTAATAAGAACAATACGCCGACGACGATAGCGGTGATACCCGTTTTACCGCCTGCGGCTGTCCCTGCTGCAGATTCGATATAAACGGCGGCTGGCGCAGTACCGAATAAACCCGAGAATAAGCTACTTACAGAGTCAGAGGTTAAGGCTTTGCCACCGTTGATGATTTGCCCGTCTTTATCTAATAAGTCTGCTTGACCTGCAACGGCACGAATCGTACCTGTCGCATCAAATACGGCAGTCATCACTAAAGCAAAGACAATGGGTAAAATGGCTGGTTGTAATGCACCTTGTAAATCTAATTGTAAGAAAAGTGAGTTTTCACCAAAGGTTGGCATTTTGAAGATTTGGCCATTGAATGTTACGTTTGGATCGAAGATTAAACCTACGATAGTAATGGCAATGATGACCCATAAAATCCCGCCTTTCACTTTCATTTTTTCTAAGCCGATAATGAATGCAAGACCGATTAAGGACATCATCACAGGGAACGAGGTAAAATCACCTAATTTAACCGGTAAACCCGCTTGGTTGCCGACCACTAAGCCTACGCCATTTGCGGCGATTAAAAGTAAGAATAAGCCGATTCCAATCCCCGCACCGTGTGCAATACTTGATGGCAGGTTACGTAAGATCCAAGAACGAATACCTGTCGCAGAAATTAAGGTGAACACCAAACCCATGAGGAATACGGCACCTAATGCCACAGGAATAGAAACATGTTGACCGATCACTAAGCTAAATGCGGTGAAGGCAGTTAATGAAATCGCACAGCCGATCGCCATTGGTGCATTTGCCCAAAAGCCGATTAAAATCGAACCAAGACCCGCCACTAAACAGGTTGCGATAAACACTGATTCAGCCGGAAAGCCTGCATCACCAAGCATTTTAGGCACAACAATCACGGAATACACCATGGCTAAGAAGGTGGTTAAACCCGCGATGATTTCTTGACGAACCGTTGAACCGCGTTTGCTGAGTTCAAAGGTTTTTTCCAAACTTGACATAAAGTCCCCTAGGTTAATAATCAAAAAAATACGTGCTATTTTATAGCAAATTATTTAAAAGTAAACGTTTGCGCAATCGTTTTTTTTGTCACTCTGACGGGAAAGTGCAGTCAGTTTTGAGGATGTTTTTCGCATATTTTTTTATCGACTAAAAACTGCTATACTCTGAAAGTTTTTAACGTAATCAAAAAAAGGAAAAACAATGGCTGATTTTAATCAAATTTTAACGCCAGGCGATGTAGATGCCGGCATTATCAATGTGGTAAATGAAATTCCAGAAGGTAGCTGCCACAAAATCGAATGGAACCGTAAAGTTGCAGCGTTCCAATTAGACCGTGTTGAGCCAGCGATCTTCGCAAAACCAACTAACTATGGTTTCATTCCACAAACTTTAGACGAAGATGGCGATGAGTTAGACGTTTTATTATTAACTCGCCAACCACTTGCGACAGGTGTATTCCTTGAAGCAAAAGTAATCGGTGTAATGAAATTCGTTGATGATGGCGAAGTGGACGATAAAATCGTTTGTGTGCCAGCAGATGACCGCGACACCGGCAATGCATACAACAGCCTTGCAGATGTACCAGCACAATTAATCAAACAAATTGAATTCCACTTCAACAACTACAAAGCATTGAAAAAACCAGGTTCAACAAAAGTGACTCACTGGGGCGATGTAGAAGAAGCGAAAGAAGTGATTCGTGAATCTATCAAACGTTGGAATGAACGTTAATTTTTCATTTTAATGAATTTAAAAGGCATCAAATTGATGCCTTTTGTTTTTATAAATAATAAAAAGTGCTTTAAAATGATCTACATACATTCCATAATCAGCATGTTTTTAACCATATTCCTATAGAAGGAACCTTAAGCGGGGAGAATGATGAGAAAAATTATATATATTATGTTATTTTCTTCTCTTTATGCCTTTTTTTTCTTGTTAACGATGTTTGTTGTGGCTAAAGCACTTTATAATTTTAATAATGGAAAGCTTTTTTATCAGGTTGATTTGCTATCATTTTTCAGAGATTTTGATGTTAAGGATATACAGTTCTTCTTTCTTATATTCTCTATCGTATTTATAATAACGTATCTTCGCTATAGAGATTACTAAAGGCAAGGTCAGATATTTAGTATACGATTTTAAATATTTATTGAATATAAAGTGCGGTCAATTTTCAAAGAGTTTTAAAACTTCTCAAAAACCGACCGCACTTTTGTCTTATTGAATCTCGTTAAAATGAGAAACGTAGTTCTGCATTAACATTATTCGCTTTAGTATCGTGGTTATAAGCACCTTGATAGCCGACTTTTACGCTAAATGCTGGTGTGAATTGCGCTTGTAATGCGACACCTGTCGTGACGACATTTTTCAATTCTTTACCATAAAGATTCGCGACACCTTGGTTATTGATCACCAAGCTGCCTTCAGCGGCTTTATCTTTATGGAAACTATGATAAGCTACATCACCCAATAGATTTAATTGAACGCCACCAATTGCAAATGGAATGGATGGACGTAAACCTACAGAGGTGACGATTAAATCACGATTGTTGTCTTTTAACTGCACTTCGCCTTTAGTCACACCTTTATTTTTGATGTGCATATAGCTTACGCCTGCATAAGGTTCAATCGCAAAATGTTCGCCTTTTAAGCCAGTGTAGGCAAGTTCAGCAAAGACATTTTGTGTTTGGCTATGGGTTTTCACCCCTTGTGCAAATTCAGCACGTTGTTCGTGTTTACCCCAGCTTTGAATAAAGCCAATTTTCGGTGTTAACACGTTGAAGCGATGTTCAGCTGTTAAGCCTAAATGCACAGCACGATCTTTCGAAGTGCGGTCAATTTTGTGGCTATTTTGTGTTGAGCCGACAAATACACCTAAATGTTTGTTTGTATCAATGGTTGCATCAATGCCCACAAGTTGATTGTACGCATGGCTGCTTAAACTATCCGTGCTGAAGTGGGTGAAAGTGCCACTTGTCCAAATTTGTGTACCTGCATTAAGTTGAGCTCTTACTGCGCCTGGTTGAGCAAGTTGCTGACGAAGCAATAAGCCATTTAACACATTGTGTTGTTGAGCTGCGAGATCTTCATCATAGCTTAAACGAGCAAAGGCTTGGCGAGCATTCTCTTTTGTTCCCCAAATTAGGCTTTGGTAAGCCGCACTGTTTGTTGCTGCATCTAATGCATTGGCGATAGCTACTTCATTTTCAGTGGTTGCTGCAGATGAAAGGGCTTTTTTCTGAACGGTTACTTTCAACGTATTCGCATTACTTTCATTTTTAACAGCAAAGAAATCATAAGTGCGAGGTGTTTCAACTACCGCATTTTCAGCTCCCACAAATGATCCAGTACCTTGCACAGAAACTGCTTTTTGAGGATTTTGTTGTAATTGAGGTAGAATTTCTTCATCAAATTTATTTGGCACTAAAACAGAACCGTCTGCAAAGGTTGCATTAACATTGGCAATACCATTATTCAATAAGAAACGACCACCTTTTTCTACCGTTGCAGTGACCGTTTTCGCAGTGCTGGTTAAGGTTTCGGTGACAAATCCATTCTCACTTGGTTTAGTGACTTCCGTTTTCGGTAATACTTCCAATGTTGCACCTTGTTTTACGATAACTTGTTGTGCCGAACCAAGGGATTGATTTAACCCTGAAAGTTGACCTTCATTTATGGTAATTGCACCTGTGAAGCTGTTATTACCAGTGAGCGTTAAGGTGCCAGCCCCATTTTTAGTTAATGCGCCAACATAGCCTTGTGCGGCACGTTCATTACGAGCCACTTCACGCGCTAAACCTACTTGATATTCCGCTTTTTCTTCTGCTGTCGCGCCCGCACGATTTTGCATTAACGCTTGTAATTCAGCTTTGCGTGTTGTCCAAGTAGCTGCTTCAGCTTGATCTTCGACTTGACGTGCTTTGATGGCTTTATCGCTAATATCATTTGACCAAACATCATTTTGATTGAGGTTGATTTTCATGTTTCCTAAGAATTGACCCGGGCCAAACATGGCTTTGCCAAGATCTAAAATCCCCCAACCCCAAACGTTACTCGGTACACCTTGTTCGGTTTCCCAACGTTCTAACGGTTTACCTTCAAGCCCTTTACGAAGCGTGGTTTGTCTTGCTGTGGTCAGCATGACATCACGCGCTTGATCCGCACTCATATAAGGATAACGGGACAAAATCACACCAAGAGCACCGCTCACATGTGGTGCTGCCATTGAAGTACCACCAGCCGATTTGTAGATAGGCTCACCATAAGTGTCGTTGTCTTGTAATTGAATATAGGCGGAATAGATGTTGGCGGATGGTGCCGCAATCGTCCACCATTTTGAATGACCAGCGAGGTTAAATTCTTGAATGTCTGCGCCTGCTTTTTCATCGCTTACATCGTCATTTGAGTCATTTGGATAGCCTTCACCACCCACTTGCCCGGTGACGTTTACCCAGTATTTTTCTGCATCAGGTCTAAAATGTGGCAACATCGCACGCGTAAAAGATTCAGCCATCATACTGCGGTTACCCGCTGTAAAGACTTGAATCACTTTTCTATTTTTAGCTACTTCATAAGCCGCATCAACAAAGTTTTTCTCACCACTGGTCACAAATTGATAATAAGCTTTTTCAGCTTCACCTAA
The DNA here is from genome assembly GCA_905205995.1 of uncultured Haemophilus sp. Lineage (GTDB taxonomy): Bacteria > Pseudomonadota > Gammaproteobacteria > Enterobacterales > Pasteurellaceae > Haemophilus_D. The sequence continues at coordinate 27,464 of CAJLFU010000004.1, forward strand.
GTTGCTTAAATAAATATGTGCTGCAGGACTGGATATTGGCTCTGGTGCTTTTGGTACATCATAATATTGCACGCCATATTCAGGCACATCACGCCAATCATATTTTGGTTTGTAGCCTTGTGCGCCAGCAAAGGATGAATTAACACGACGGTTTGACCCCCAACTGTTATTAATCACTTTGGCGCCGGCATCTGCTAGGGCAGAGTAGCCTTGTAAGAAGAAACCATAGTCTTGATTTGGACCATAGGTCATGTTGTCGTTACCACCGGTATTGGCAGAATACAGATTAGCGCCGAATGCTACACCATGCATCTCATTGCCGTCACGCGTTGCCGCCATTGTCCCGCCAACATGGGTACCATGAGCATCATTGGTATATTTATGCCATGCACCGTCAATATTGAAGGCTTCACCTTTAGTGAAGATGCCATTATCTGTTTTATCAAAATTACGTTTGCCATTTTTTACCGGTTCGTTTTTATTAATTGGGCCATTGCCCACAGAGGCATCGGGATAACGCATCCCGTCTTTGCTATAAGTCCCTTCCGTTTTTACAACGTGGATTCGACCGTCTTGAAATTCAGGGTGGTTTAATAGTACGCCAGAATCCATTACGCCAATTTTCACGCCAGAACCATTAAAGCCAAGGGCATAAGCCGTGGAGGCATTCATTGAGGTCAAGCCCCAGTCTTTGAGGTATTCAGCGCTTTCCCAGCTTTTGGTATTACCAGCTTGCCCTTGTTCAGAATAAGCGGCTGCATTGGCGGCATACCAGCCAACAAGTAATGCGAGTGCGGTTTTTTGAAGTGTTTGAGGTTTCATGTTGTCTTCCTTTATCTTTTCGATTTTCGCAGGCTATTATTCGCCTCATCGAGAGGTGCTTCAATGACCCAAATCAAATTCCTATAGAAAAATGTTTATTCTGTGACAACGATCACACCAAAGTGCGGTCAAAAAAGGGGATAAATTTATGTATCGTAGAAATCAATGTTATAATTCACGAACAAAATGATTAAGGAGCGACCCATGGCGATTTTAGTAACAGGTGGAGCCGGCTATATCGGTTCACACACCGTAGTGGAATTATTAAATGCAAATAAAGAAGTGGTGGTAGTGGATAATTTATGTAATTCCTCCCCAAAATCTTTAGAACGTGTGAAAGAAATTACTGGCAAAGACGTGAAATTTTATGAAGGCGATATTTTAGATCGTGCTTTATTGCAAAAAATCTTTGCTGAAAACAGCATTCAATCGGTCATCCATTTTGCGGGTTTAAAAGCTGTGGGTGAAAGTGTTCAAAAGCCAGCTGAATACTATATGAATAACGTATCAGGCACGATTGTTTTGATTCAAGAAATGAAAAAAGCAGGCGTGTGGAACTTTGTATTTAGTTCATCTGCAACGGTTTATGGTGATCCAGAAATTATTCCAATTACGGAAGATTGTAAAGTGGGTGGCACAACCAATCCTTACGGCACATCTAAATACATGGTGGAACAAATTCTAACTGATGTTGCGAAAGCTGAACCGCAATTTAGTATGACGATCTTACGTTATTTCAACCCAGTGGGCGCTCACGCAAGTGGCTTGATTGGTGAAGATCCAAATGGCATTCCAAATAATCTATTGCCTTACATCAGCCAAGTTGCGATCGGTAAATTACCGCAACTTTCGGTATTTGGTAGCGATTATGATACCCATGATGGCACAGGTGTACGTGATTATATCCATGTGGTGGATTTAGCGATTGGTCACTTAAAAGCATTAAATCGCCATGAAAATGACGCAGGTTTACACATTTATAACTTAGGTACAGGTACGGGTTATTCTGTGCTTGATATGGTGAAAGCGTTTGAACAAGCAAACAATATCGAAATTCCGTATCGTCTTGTGGCACGTCGTCCTGGTGATATTGCAACATGCTATTCCGATCCAAGTCTTGCTGCGAAAGAGTTAAATTGGACAGCTGAACGTGGTCTTGAGCAAATGATGAAAGACACTTGGAATTGGCAAAAAAATAATCCGAAAGGATACAGAGATTAATCTCATCATTGTTGGGCGGAGCATCATTCCGCCCTTACTATTTTAATCAGATAAAACACGCTCAAAAATAACCGCACTTTATGTCAGAACAATCCCTTTCTAGTCAAATATTTACCCGTAAAATGCTGATCTGTGTTTTCACTGGATTTAGCTCAGGTTTACCACTTTTCGTGTTGTCGCAAATGTTGCCAGTGTGGCTGACAGATAAAGGGCTTTCCGTTGAATTAATTGGTGCATTGACAGGGGTGATGGTGCCATATGGTTTGAAATTTTTATGGGCACCGTTATTAGACCGCTATTTCCCACATTTTTTAGGGCGTCGTCGTAGTTGGTTATTGATTTCTCAAGTGATTTTGCTGATTTCCCTTTATGCAATTAGTCAGTTTGATCCAGTGGCACAGTTGGGAACAGTGGCTAAACTTGCGACATTTATTGCCTTTGTATCTGCGACACAAGATATTGTTCTTGATGCTTATCGCCGTGAAATTTTGACCGATAATGAATTAGGATTGGGAAACACCATCCATATCAATGCTTATCGTGTTGCAGGTTTAATTCCTGGAGGGCTGTCGCTTTATTTAGCGACGATTCATCCATGGGAAACCGTCTTTTTACGGACCGCACTTTGTATGCTAGCGGGCATATTTATGACGCTCTTTTTAGCGAAAGAACCAAACATTGCACAGGTCGATCGTGATCAACCTTTCTATATGGTGTTTTGGATACCCTTGAGAGAGTTCTTCCAACGTAAAGGCATCACGCAAGCCATCGGTTTTTTACTCTTTTTGTTCTTGTATAAATTTGGTGATTCGTTTGCTACTACGTTACAAACTAAATTCGTCTATGACATGGGCTTTGAAAAAGAGCATATTGCGTTGGTGGTAAAAAGTACCTCTCTTTGGGCAAGTATATCTGCCGGTCTCGTGGGTGGTGTGATTATGTTACGCCTTGGCATTAACCGCGCATTATGGGTATTTGGTTTTATCCAATTGATTACTATTGGTGGATTTATTTGGTTAGCTGCATTTGGGCATTTTGACCATATCGGTGCAGCAGAACTTTGGAAATTAGGTTTCGTGATTGCGGGTGAATATATCGGTGTTGGTCTTGGTACCGCCGCCTTTGTCGCCTTTATGGCTCGCGAAACGAATCCGCTTTATACAGCCACTCAATTAGCTTTATTTACCAGCCTTTCTGCTTTACCAAGTAAAGGGCTTGGTATGTTATCGGGTTACTTGGTTAAAGCAGTGGGCTACTATCATTTTTTCTGGATTTGTTTATTCCTCGCTATCCCAGGAATGATTTGTTTATTCTGGGTGGCACCATGGAATGAAAAAGGAAATAAAAAAGCTTAAAATAAAATAAAGTGCGGTCAAAATTTACAGCAAAATCATTTGACCAAACAAGGCTTTAACGGTATTTTAAACGGGTCTATTATTTATTGGAGATTTGTATGAAAATTATTCTTTTAGGTGCACCTGGTGCAGGAAAAGGCACACAAGCACAATTTATTATGAACAAGTTTGGTATCCCACAAATTTCAACAGGGGATATGTTCCGTGCAGCGATCAAAGCGGGGACAGAATTAGGCAAACAAGCAAAAGCATTAATGGATGAAGGTAAATTAGTACCGGATGAATTAACCGTGGCGTTAGTAAAAGATCGTATTTCTCAACCAGATTGTGCAAATGGTTTCTTATTAGATGGTTTCCCACGTACGATTCCACAAGCGGATGCATTAAAAGAGTCAGGCGTGAAAATTGACTACGTTTTAGAGTTTGATGTACCAGATGAAGTGATCGTTGAACGTATGAGTGGTCGTCGTGTACACCAAGCATCTGGTCGTTCTTATCACATCGTTTACAACCCACCAAAAGTGGAAGGTAAAGACGATGTGACGGGTGAAGATTTAATTATCCGTGCAGATGATAAACCAGAAACCGTGTTAGATCGTTTAGCGGTTTACCACAAACAAACCAGCCCATTGATTGATTATTACCAAGCTGAAGCAAAAGCAGGTAATACAAAATATTTCCGTTTAGATGGTACTCAAAAAGTGGAAGCTGTAAGCCAAGAATTAGATAAAATCTTAGGCTAAAAAAGATTGAAAACTGACCGCACTTTGAAGAGAAAAGTGCGGTTAATTTTTCAAAAGGATTTTGAGATCGTAAATTGAGATCGCATCTGGGGACGTTATGAGCAAGAAAAAAACAATAACATTGACGATTTCGGCTATCGCAGTGGCACTTGGGATCGGCGCACAATTTTATACCAATCACAAAATTGATCAGGTATTAAAAAATTTCCCTTACTCTTTGGATAATCAAGCAACATTGAATGTGACGCAAACCGCGAAAAACTTTTTTATTCGTGAGTTGATCTTTAGTGTAAAAGATAGCGATGCGAAAAGCACAAATGTGATTTCAACTAAGCTCACCGCGTTACCTTTCTTTATTACGGCTGAGTCACAGTTATCCGATCAATTAGTTCGTCAATTAAATAAAACATTAAATATCACGATTGATAAAAACACGATTAATAGTAAATTTTCGCCAGTAGGAGATTATTTACAGTCTGATATTTTGACGGAATTCCGTGATTTTGCGAATAAGTCCCAAAACCTTTCTATCAGTCTTAATTTCTTAAAAAATAAAGAAGTTGAGCTAAAAACAACTTTAAGTGGTTTTAATTACGATAAAGACACTAAACTGGAACAAATTGAAGGTGAAGCTCGTCTAGTGCCTGTCGGTGCAAATCAGTATGACCTATCAAGTATAGAATTAACTTCGAAAAATGCCGAATTAGCGTTGTTAAATGGTGAAAATACACATATTTATCTTAAAAATGCGACTTATCATTTTGACGTAAAACCAGGCGAGGCAGATAAACGTGATTTGAGCACAAAATTCAGCAGTGATATTTTGCGCATAGCCAATAAAAGCCGCACAACAGAAGAAAGTCAAGCAACAGCAGGTGGTTTAAATTTATTAGTTAAGCAAAACGGCGTACCAAGTTCGATCAATTTTCATCATGAATTTAAAAAATTAAGTGATGGTTCATTAAGCATTAAAGATGGCATCAATTTGTTAACAAAAATTTTTACACAAAACGAGCGTTTTGATAGTTCGTTATCTGTGCTTTCTGTTAATGTCCCTAAAAATAATCAACCTTACTTTAACTTACAAAATGCAGGTCTTGAACTTAAGTTGGCGAATACGGATTTAACTAAAGCCAATGTGGATTTTAAACTGAATGTTGAAAGTGTGAAGCAAACGCCTGCCGATGAAGACCGTAAATGGGAAGCCAAAGGTAGTAAGGTTAATATTCAGTTAGATGATTACAATGTGGCAAATGAACTGGCTTTTGTACCATTTTTATTAGATACCATTGCAGAGAAAGAAGTGCCGTCAAAAGACAATAAAGATTTCTTAAATGCCAAAGATAAATGGGTAAAAGAATTTAGTGGTAAAACCAATATTGAAGCCGCATTAAAATCATTTAATATGGCCGATTTAGTGCTTGGTGACGTATCAGCCAGTGATAAGACGGAAACTTTAGACAATGATCAATATAATGAACATATCACATTGTCTGCGAATAAAGCTAGTTATCCAAGTGCAGGCTTTCAATTTGAAAAACTAGCGGTTGATGCACCATTTAAAATTAATCATAGCAAAGCGCATTTATCAGCAAGATTTTGCTCAGCACCTTTTTATGGTGCATTGTGTAACACGCATTTAACGTCAGCCACATTTGAGAAATACATTAAAAACTCATGGAAAGAGCTTGATTTAATTATTGATAATGCAACGTTAAATTTTAATTTAAATACTTATCCTGAAACCACTGCTTATCCAGTTAAATTGGAAGTCAGTGGTATTGTGCCTCAAGTGCCAGAAGATGATTCATCGGATATGATTCCTGATAATATTGAAGGCACATTTAATCTGACATTAAGTAAAATGTTGTTTGATGACCAAAATGAAAAAGCCTTAGCAATTAAGGAAAACTCATACTTTTGGCAATATTTAAGTAGCTTTGTGAAACATGATGGAAAACTTCACCGAGAATTTGTGGAAGAAGGTGATAACTATGTTTCTAGAGTGGAAAAAACGGAAAATGGCTATTTAATTAATGGTCGTACCTTTGAAGATCTTCGTCAAGAAAGCATGATGGAAACTGACGAGGAGGAAGAAGGAAAGCCTGCCGCAACTGACTAGTTGAAAGGATGACATAAAAAATGACCGCACTTGAAATTCAATGTGCGGTCATTTTTTTAGCTGTTTTGGATTACTTCACTAATCCACCACTTGCTTGTAAATCGGCATGGTAGGAGGAGCGAACAAATGGGCCACAAGCCGCGTGTTCAAAGCCCATTGCGTTGGCTTTATCACGGAACTCATCAAACTCGGCTGGAGGCACATAGCGAGCAACCGGTAAGTGATGGCGACTTGGTTGGAGATATTGGCCAAGTGTAAGCATGGTGACACCATTTGCACGTAAGTCTTCCATCACTTCAAGAATTTCTTCATTGGTTTCACCCAATCCAACCATTAGGCCTGATTTAGTTGGAATGTTTGGGAACATTTCTTTGAAATCATGAAGTAATTTCAAAGACCATTGATAATCGGCACCTGGACGAATTTCTTTATATAAGCGTGGCACATTTTCCAAGTTGTGGTTGAATACATCTGGTGGATTGTCTTTTAATTTTTCTAAGGCCTGAGTAATACGACCACGGAAATCAGGCACTAAAATCTCAATTTTAATACCGGGATTTAATGCACGTACTTCTTTTACACATTCAGCAAAATGACCTGCACCACGATCAGGTAAATCATCGCGGTCAACAGAGGTAATCACCACATATTTCAACTTCATATCTTGGATGGTTTCAGCTAATTTACGTGGTTCATCCGGATCTGGCGGTAAGGGTTTGCCATGTGCAACGTCACAGAAAGGGCAGCGACGAGTACAAATTGCGCCTAGAATCATAAAGGTTGCAGTGCCATGGTTAAAGCACTCGTGTAAATTGGGACAAGACGCTTCTTCACATACAGAATGTAGGCCATGACGACGCATCCCGTTTTTAATCGTTTCGATCTTTAATGAGCTAGACGGCAATTTGATCTTCATCCATTCCGGCTTTTTCAATAATTCTTGGTTAGGATCGATATTTTTAACAGGGATAATTGATGTTTTGGCAGCATCGCGGTATTTCACACCGCGTTCCATTTTAAAAGGCGTTGACATTGTTCTTTCCTAAAGAAAAATGCCTGATTCAGGCATTTTTAAATGTGTTATAAAAGTGAATGTTATAAATTTGTAACATTATAGCCCAAAAGTTCGGCAAAGTGTTTAATTAATTTGGGGGAAACCTTGTCAAGTGTCGCCTCTTCTTTACCAATAAAGTCAGCAAACTGACACATTTCAAGCCCTGCATAGCCACAAGGATTAATGTAATGGAAAGGGTTGAGATCCATATTGATATTAAATGCCAAACCGTGGAAAGAACAGCCTTTACGGATACGTAAGCCTAATGAACAGATTTTTTTGCCGTCAATATATACGCCTGGTGCATCAGGTTTTGGATAACCTTCAATGCCATAGTCTGCGAGGGTTTTCACGACAGATTGTTCAAGTGCGGTCACTAATTGACGGATATTTAAATGTTCATGACGTTTAATATCAATGAGCACATACATGACCTGCTGACCAGGGCCATGATAAGTAATTTGACCGCCGCGATCTGATTGAACAACAGGTATATTACTACTTTGTAATAAGTGCTCTGGTTTGCCTGCTTGGCCTTGTGTGAAAACAGGATGATGCTCGACAAGCCAAATTTCATCAGTCGTTTCTGCATTTCGATTATCGGTAAATTCCTGCATTTTGTGCCAGATCTCTTGATAATCTTGTAATCCTAATTGACGGACAATTAAATCTGTTTTGTTCATCTTAGATAACCATTTTGACACCTTCAACTTTAGCAAGCTCTTTGTAAAGTGTTTCTACTTGCTCAAAGTTTTGTGCCACGATATCAATTGAAACAGAATTATAGGTTCCTTTGCTACTGAGTTTTTCCTTTGGAATATAATCACCCGGTAAATATTTTTGTATCACCGCAACGATGTCTTGCGCTAAGTTCTCACGGTTAACACCAGCGACTTTAAATGTCATTGCAGCAGGGAATTCCATTACTTCTTTCAGTTTTTCATAATCATTTTCGGTTGTCATGTTGCATCCTTATTTAAGATTAAGGTGCGCGAATCAGTTAAATTCACACACTTTACGAATTTATTGATGTGATATAAATGGGGAAGTGCGGTTAATTTTCAAGGCGTTTAATCAAATAATCCTTTAATCGTTAACACTAACCAGTCCCAACCTTTACCTAAGAAACCACCTTCTTGCACGTCTTCTAATGCTTGAAGATTAACAATTGCCACATCCTTGCCATCTAGTTGATAAACGATTTTACCAACAACCTGACCTTTTGTTAAAGGTGCTTGTAAGTATTTGTTATCTAATTCGTAACGTGCTTTTAAGTCTGCTTGTTTGCCTTTTGGCACAGTAATAAAGCCATCTTGTAATAAACCGAGTTGAACTTCACCTTTATCACCGTAATAAACCGATTGTGTTGAAATTTTTTCATTGGCTTTGTGGGCTTTTAATGTTTCAAAGTTAGCAAAACCCCATTGTAAGAGTTTTTTGCTTTCTACTTCGCGGCCTTTATAGGTTGGCACGCCCATGACAACAGAAATCAAACGCATATTATTTGGACTTGTTGCCGATGCGACAAGGTTATAACCAGCTTGGCTAGTGTGACCGGTTTTCATACCATCCACATTAATGGTTTTGTCCCATAGTAAGCCGTTACGGTTAGGTTGTTTGATTTTGTTAAAGGTGAAGTCTTTTTCTGCGTAGATTTTATATTCTTCAGGTAAATCACGAATAATGTGCGCACCAATAATCGCCATATCACGTGCGGTTGAATATTGGTTTGGATCGTCTAAACCGTGTGGCGTAGTGAAGTTGGTATTTTTTAAGCCAAATTGTTGAACGTATTTATTCATGGTATCAACGAAGTTAGCCACGGTACCAGAAATATGTTCTGCTACTGCGACACACGCATCATTACCTGAAACAATGATAATCCCTCTGTTTAAATCACCAACAGATACTTGCTGATTTAAATTTAAGAACATTTTTGAAGAATCTGGGAAGTTTCTTCCCCAAGCACTTTCGCCAATGGTAACCATATCTTCATTATGAATTTTGCCTTGTTTTAATGCAGCACCTACCACATAACTAGTCATCATTTTAGTTAATGAAGCAGGGTATTGGCGTTGATCTGGATTAAGTGATGCAAGCACCGCACCAGAATTGTAATCCATTAAAACATAAGTTTGCGCATTCACTTCTGGTACTGCGATACCGTATTGAATGTCTTCAGCCACAGCAAATGTTGATGCTGCCATTAATCCCGAGAATAGAACAATTTTTTTCAATTTTGCAGATTGTTTTAACATAGCATTTCCTTTAATAGCGTATTAGTTTTTATAAGTATAAACGATTACGGGTTGCCCATTGATCGTTTTTTGTAGTTTTGTTTTTAATTGATTCATATCCGCTTGATCCGCAATTGGCCCAAAATGGATTTCGTAGTTTCGTCCATTTTGGTTAATTTCGGTTTTGATGTCGTCTAACGCGAGCTTTGTGATGATGCTTTCTGCTTGATTTTTTGACGACAGAGCGAGTAGTTTTAGCTTGAAGACAGTTTTTGCATCGTTTGTGCTGTCTAAGTTTTGATTTTTTTTTTCGTTGTTTTTATTGATAACTAAACGATCACTAGCTTCTTGCGTTTTAGCATGCTTGGCGAGTGTTTTTGCTCCCGCACCTGAAATTTGACCTTTATGATCCACATGTAACGCTTCAATTCTTACTTGCCCTGTACCACGAGCAATAAGACCCAATTCTTTCGCAGCAGAATGGGATAAGTCAATGATACGTTTCTCACTGAATGGACCGCGATCATTAATCCGCACGATCACTTTGCGATTATTATGCAAGTTTGTGACAACTGCATAAGAGTTTAAAGGCAACGTTTTATGGGCAGCGGTGAACAGTGCCGAATTATAGCGTTCACCATTAGCTGTTTTACGACCATTAAATTTATGGTGGTAATAGCTTGCTGTCCCTTCTTTTGAATAGGATTTCGCTTCATTACCTTGCGTGGTGTATGTTTTACCATTCACTTCATAGCTCTGTGGCGCTTGAACGGTCGTAGTAATCGACAGTGAATCCCCTTGAATACCATACATTTTTTGTGTATCTGCAAAAGCAGAGAAACTTGAGCTGCTTATCAAGGTGAAAAGTGCGGTCGTTTTTAAGATGTTTTTTAATGTCATACTTATTACTTTCAAGATTATCGGTGTTCTCTATAAGAAAGCCAAACGGGAAATTAGTTCCCTTTCATGAAGCGAGGTTTGTGAGTATGAATCGACATTACTAAACCAAAGCTCGCCATAATGGCTACATATGAAGTACCGCCGTAGCTAAAGAGTGGTAAAGGTACCCCTACAACAGGCAAAATACCGCTCACCATACCGATATTCACGAAGACATAAACAAAGAAAATCAGCGTAGTGGCACCGGCAAGAATACGCCCAAAAGAGGTTTCTGCATTCACCGCAATTATTAAGCCACGGATAATAATAAACAAATAAATTGCCATCAGAATAAGAAAACCGACCATTCCATGTTCTTCACTCATCACGGCAAAAATAAAATCAGTGTGTGGTTCAGGTAAAAATTCTAATTGGGATTGTGTCCCTTGCATCCATCCTTTGCCTGACATACCGCCTGAACCGATGGCAATTTTGGATTGCAAAATGTGGTAACCTGCCCCAAGCGGATCTTTCTCTGGGTCAAGTAAAGTTAATACACGCATGCGTTGGTAGTCATGCATTAAATACATCCACATGATAGGAATAAATACCGCTAAGCCAACTAATGCAGCAAGAATAAGCCACCAACTCATCCCTGCTAAGAATACCACGAATAAGCCCGATGCACTAACCAGAATTGATGTCCCTAAGTCTGGTTGAATGGCTACAAGTAAAGTTGGCACCATAATCATAGCGATAGCAATAAAGGTTTCGCTCATTTTAGGTGGTAATGGGCGATTACCTAAATACACTGCCACCATTAATGGTACTGCGAGTTTGACAATTTCAGAGGGCTGAAAGCGAATAAAACCAAGATCTAACCAACGCTGTGCTCCTTTACTGATTGTACCAAAGGCATCAACTAAAATTAGCATAATAAAACCAACTAAATATAAATAAGGGGCCAGGCGTTGATAAAATTTAGGGGGAAGCTGTGCCATAATCATCATGACAACAAAACCTAATATGACCTGAATGATACGGTTTTGGAACATGACTTCACTCGCGCCTGATGCACTATAAAGCACGAGCATACCATAGGCAGTAATGGCAGCTAAACCAATAAATAATAAGAAATCAATGTGTAAGCGTTGCCATAATCGCAAGCATAAAGGCACTTTTTCTTCCATTATTCATTCTCACTTGGTTGGGGTTCTTGCGTTGGTGCGTCTAACTCAGTTTGGTCCGTCATCTTTTCTTTTTCAGCATTTTGTTGACGTTCAATTTGCGGCAAGCGTTTATTTAGATAGAAATCCATAATTTGACGCACAATTGGCGCAGCATTACTTGAGCCGCCACCTGCATTTTCTAAAATAATCGTGACAACTAATTTCGGATCTTCATAAGGTGCATAAGCAGTGAACCAAGCATGGTCATGCAATTCTTTTTTCAATCCTGCAGCATTATATTTTTGGTTTTCTTTTAAGCTGAAAACCTGTGCAGTACCGGATTTCCCAGCTACATGATAATTGGTGCCGACAAAGGCTTTTCGTCCTGTTCCTGCACCAGAATTCACGACATTAAACATCCCGCGTTTAGCCGCATCCCAATAAGCTTGTTTCGGATCAGTAATATCCTCATATAAAAGCGGATCTTGATATGGCTCAATAATGGAGCCTTCCACTGATTTCATTAAATGAGGCGTATGGATTTTTCCGTTATTGACCACAATCGAGGTCGCTTTTGCCACTTGTAATGGTGTAGCCGTCCAATAACCCTGACCAATACCCACTGAGATGGTATCGCCTTGTACCCAAGGTTTTTTATAACGTTTTTGTTTCCATTCTTTACTCGGCATATTGGCCGTGGCTTCTTCTTGAATTTCAATACCAGTAGGCATACCAAAGCCAAAACGTTTCATCCACATGGAGAAACGATCAATGCCTAAATTAAAGGCAGTTTGATAGAAGAAGGTATCCGATGATTCTGTAATGGCTTTATTTAAATCTGTATAGCCGTGCCCTGATTTTTTCCAATCTCGGAAACGCTTTGTCGAGTTTGGAAGCATCCAGTAACCTGGGTCAAAAATGGTGGTATGAGGCGTAATCACCCCTTCCGTTAATGCTGCAACAGCAACAAATGGTTTTACCGTAGAGGCTGGCGGATAGACCCCTTGTGTTGCACGACTGTAAAGTGGGCGAGCAGGGTCGTTTAATAAGCGTTTGTAATCGCTAGCAGAAATCCCATCCACGAATAAATTATTGTCATAACTTGGTGTAGAAACCATGGCTAATACGCTGTTATCTTTCGGATCTAGTACCACAACTGCACCTTTTTGCCCTGAAAGTAATGACATAATATAGCGTTGCAAGGCTAAATCGATAGTCAGATGAATACTTTTGCCCGCTGTGGCTGGTTGCTCACGTAATTTACGGATAACTTTTCCGCGGTTATTGATTTCCACTTCTTCAAAACCCGTTGTACCGTGGAGTTGCTCTTCGTAATAACGCTCAATACCCAATTTCCCCATATCTGTGGAACCTGCGTAGTTAGCAAATTTCTCTTCTTTTTTTAGGCGCTCAACATCTCGGTCATTAATACGTCCCACATAACCCAAAATATGGGTCATGGTTTCGCCATATAGATAATTTCGTTTGAAATAAGGGCGAACATCAAGACTTGGATATTTATATTGGTTTACTGCAAAACGGGCGATTTGTTCTTCCGTTAAGCTTGGTTTGAGTAAAATGGGGGTATAACGTGTGCCGCGGCGACGTTCTTTTTTGAAATGTTCAATGTCTTCGTCTGTAAGCCCCACAACATAGCGCAACTCATCAAAAGTGCGGTCTAAATTTTCGGTTTTTTCTGGCACGATATATAAGCCGAAAAAGGTGAGGTTTTCTGCTAGTAGTTCACCATAACGATCGTAAATTAATCCGCGAGTAGGAGGTAATGGAAGTAATTTAATGCGGTTACCGTTAGAGCGAGTTTGATACGTTTCATAACTCACCACCTGAAGGTGGTAAATATTGGCAAATAATACGCCACTTAAGGCCAAAATACCGATGAATGCCACCAATGTTCGACGCGCAAACAAGTTCCGCTCCGCTTTTTTATCGCGGATCGGTTCGTTGGTTGGGGCAGCAAAGAATTTCTTTAAATTCATCGGTAATGTAACGCGTTATTCTCTGTGATAAGGATGATTTGTGGTTAGCGACCAGGCGCGGTATAAGCTTTCTGCCACCACAACACGCACTAATGGATGTGGCATTGTGAGTGGAGAAAGTGACCAACTTTGTTCCGCAGCTGCTTTGCATTCAGGGGATAAGCCTTCAGGCCCACCAATAAGCAAGCATACATCACGACCATCATTTTTCCAACTCTCTAATTGCTCAGCAAGTTGTGGAGTTGTCCAAGGTTTGCCTGGGATATCTAATGTCACCACCTTGCCTTTTCCGCAAGCGGCAAGCATCGCTTTACCTTCCTGTTCTAAGATGCGTTTAATATCAGCATTTTTGCCACGCTTTCCCGCAGGGATTTCAATGAGTTCAAAAGGCATATCTTTAGGAAAACGACGTTGGTATTCTTCAAATCCAGTTGTCACCCAAGCTGGCATTTTTGTACCCACTGCGATTAATGTGATTTTCATCCTTTTCTCTTTCAAAAGACAGTCAAAATTGACCGCACTTTATGCCCAAAGTTTTTCTAACTGATACATCTCACGCGCATCACGTTGCATAATATGTACGATAGTTTGGCCGAGATCCACCACGATCCAATCAGCCGTATTACGACCTTCTTCACCAAAGGTCTCATAACCGGCTTTTTTACATTCTGCAATAAGGTTATCTGCCATAGCAGACACTTGGCGGCTAGATGTACCAGTACAAATAATCATATTTTCAGTAATCGATGATTTGCCTTTTACATCAAAATGCACAATTTCAGTGCCTTTTAAATCATCGAGTTTATCAATTACAAATTCAACTAATGACATTTCTTTTCCTATTTAAATAAAGCGATGAATTTTATCATTGAATGAGGTAAAGGGGTAGGCTTAGGGCGGATTTTATTTGAATTGTTTTATGGTTGTAACAGAGTTTGGCAATAATATTGGGGCAGTCATTCTGCCCCAAGTTTGAAAGGGTATTAAACCCATAAAAGAATCGCTAACAATTGCGGTGAAATGATCCGCAAGAACATTGTGAGCGGATAAACTGTCGCGTAGGAAAGGGAGGCTGCACCACTTCCTTCTTTTAGTTCGTTTGCGAAAGCGAGCGCTGGAGGATCAGTCATCGACCCCGCCAATAAACCACAAAGTGAAAGGTAGTTTAATTTAGCATATAAACGCGCAATGACACCTACAATCATTAATGGTATGAGTGTGATAAAAATACCGTAGCCCATCCATTCAAGACCAGAACCATTGGTGAGCGTGTCTACAAAGCTACCGCCAGATTTTAAACCCACCACAGCAAGGAAGAGCACAATACCAATTTCGCGCAATGCCAAGTTAGCACTTGGCGGCATAAACCAATAGAGTTTACCGATAGAGCCAATTCGAGCTAGGATTAACGCGACAACTAATGGTCCACCAGCAAGACCTAATTTTAATGCTACTGGGAAACCAGGAATGTAAAAAGGAATAGAGCCGAGTAACACCCCTAAGCCAATCCCAATAAATACCGGTAACATTTGCACTTGTAGCAGTTTCTGTTTCGCATTCCCGATTACTGAAATGGCTTGGTTGAGAATGTCGGTTTTACCAACCATATGCAATACGTCACCGAATTGAAGAGTTGTATGGGCTGTAGGCACCAATTCCACACCCGCACGATTTAAGCGTGAAATCACTACACCGTATTTTTTATGGATGCCGAGATGGCGAATTTGTTTACCTAATACTTTTTCATTGGTAACCACAACGCGTTCAGAACGAATTTCACCACTCAAGCTTGCGACTGGAACATCTACTTCTTCCCCGATAATAAGATGCATTTTTTTCAAGCCTTCAGGATTGCCAACTAAATGTAAAATGTCACCAAGTTGAACATCGGTATCCGCTTTCGGCACAATGACTAATTCACCTCGTTTTAAGCGAGAACACACGACATCTTCATCATCAAAACCTGGAATCTCAATCAAATGGATGCCGTTGAGATTGGTATTGGTGATTTTTAGAGACATGCTTTTGAGCGCTTCTTTGTCGTGGCCACTTTCTTTTTCAAAATTCGCTGCTTCTTCATCCACTTTAATCTTAAAGAAAAGACGAATAAGCCACATAGAAAGTAAAATACCGCAAATTCCAAAAGGATAAGCCATCGCATAGGCCATACCCATGTTAGATGTTGTTTGCGACATCCCTAATTCGGAAAGAATTTGCTGACCCGCACCGAGGGATGGGGTATTGGTGACCGCCCCAGAGTAAATACCCAGTGCGACATCAAGCGGAATATCCGCAAGCTTATAAATGAGAATTGTCACCAGTGCACCGAGTGCAACGATTAAAATGCCTAACCCATTTAACGTTAAGCCTGATTTTCGTAAGGAGGCAAAAAAGCCGGGGCCCACTTGAATACCAATCGTATAAACAAACAGAATTAAGCCGAACTCTTGCACAAAATGTAATGTATGGCTATCTAATTTAATGCCATATTGGGTGGTGAAATGGGCAACTAAAATACCACCAAATAGCACGCCCCCAATGCCCAGTCCTACACCTTTAATTTTAAAATGCCCAATCCATAGACCAATTACGGCAACGAGGGCAAGCAAACTAATGGTAATCGCAGTTTCACTCATACCGACCTCTAATTTATTAAAAATTTAACTATTTTGGATTATAACAATTTGATTTCCTACCCGCTTGTAACAAAGTCAAAAAATGTTATCTCTATCACATTTTTTCTTGCTTAAAAATAAACACCGCCTAAAATGACCGCACTTTTTTGATTTTATAGGTTGATTATGGATTACGCTCAAGAGGCCATTAATTCACTTTTATGGATAGTAAAAACATTAGCGATGACGGCTGTTGTGTTTAGCTTTGGTATTTTCTTAATAGTCCGTTTTACCCACTGGGGCAAGCAATTTTGGCAATTTGCAGGTGGGTATCTTTCACCACGCCGAAGTATTAAACCTTTGCTATTTTTCTTGTTAATTGTGGCGATGACATTGGTTAGCGTGCGTATTAGCTTGGTGCATTCCGAGTGGTATAACAATATGTACACATCCTTACAGGAATTTAATGAACCGGTCTTTTGGGATCAAATGGTGCTGTTTTGTGTGATTGCGACAAGCTCTGTCATGACGGCATTACTTAGCTATTATTTAGAACAACGCTTTTCTATTAATTGGATTGAATGGTTGAATAGTCAGTTAGTAGATAAATGGATGGATAATCGTGCGTACTATAAAACGCAGTATGTTTCCGCTAACTTAGATAACCCTGATCAACGTATTCAACAAGATGTGCAATCTTATGTGAGAACCTCGCTCTCTTTAAGTACGGGGGTGATTGATGCAGTTACATCCATGATTTCTTACACGATCTTATTGTGGGGATTAGCTGGGCCTATGATGGTATTTGGGACTGAAATTCCACGAATGATGGTGTTCTTAGTGTTTGCTTATGTGATTATTACCACGGCGATTGCATTCCGTTTGGGGCGTCCGTTAATTATGTTGAATTTCGTCAACGAACGCTTAAACGCTAACTATCGTTATTCTTTAATTCGTATCAAGGAATATGCAGAAAGTGTAGCATTTTATGCCGGTGAGAAAGTTGAGAGTAGCCAACTTTATAAACAATTCGGCTCGGTGATCAATAACATGTGGGATATTGTTTATCGAACCTTAAAATTCTCTGGTTTTAACCTAGTGGTTAGCCAAGTTTCGGTTGTGTTCCCTTTGCTCATTCAAGTGGGACGTTATTTCGAGAAGCAAATTAAACTCGGTGATCTGATGCAAACGCTACAAGTATTTGGTAAGTTGCATTCAAATCTTTCGTTCTTCCGTAATTCTTACGATGGTTTTGCCGGATACAAAGCCACACTAGATCGTTTAAGTGGCTTTAGTTATGCGATTGATATGGCTAATCGTCAATCAACTTCACATTTACATGAACATGAAACTGATGTGATCTTTAAGGATTTAAGCATCAGTAATCCATTTGGAAAAACCTTAATTGAGAATTTAAATTTGACACTGCCACAAGGTTCGACCCTATTAATTCAAGGTAATTCAGGGGTGGGTAAAACCACGTTGTTGAGAACCGTAGCAGGGCTTTGGGCGTATTCTAAAGGGGATGTGTATTGTCCTACTCATCAGCTTTTCTTATCGCAAAAGCCTTATTTACCGCAAGGTAGTTTGTTAACGGCACTGGCTTATCCGAATGAAGAACAGGCCTTTAATCGTGATGAGATGATTGAAGTATTAAAACAAGTGTCTTTAGGGCACTTACAAGATCGTTTAGATCAAGAACAAGATTGGACACGTATTCTTTCTCTTGGTGAGCAACAACGTTTGGCTTTTGCTCGTTTGCTATTACACAAACCGAAAGTAGCATTCCTGGACGAAGCCACAGCGAGTATGGATGAAGGCTTAGAAGATACGATGTACCGTCTATTAAAAGAACATTTACCTAATACAACGGTTATTAGCGTGGGGCATCGTTCAACTTTACAAGCTTTCCATCAGCAACAATTGATGATTTTAGGTAACGGCAAGTGGCGATTCACTGACCGAAATCTTGTATAAAACACCATTAAAATTGACCGCACTTACCTTGTTAGAAAAAATAGTGAGCTAAGTGTAGATGAACAAAGTAAAAAATTCTGTCATCAAACTCAATTTTTTGGTACATTTAGCACAATTTTTTTCTATGCTCAGAAATGAGTAATTTTTCACCAAACTAATGACGGAATTCTTATGTTATTCAAAAAAATTCGTGGTTTATTTTCAAACGATCTTTCTATCGATCTAGGTACAGCAAATACATTAATTTACGTGAAAGGCCAAGGCATCGTACTTGATGAACCTTCAGTTGTGGCAATTCGTCAAGACCGTATGGGTGCATACAAAAGTATTGCGGCAGTAGGTAAAGAAGCAAAACAAATGCTTGGTCGTACCCCAAAAAGTATCGTGGCTATTCGTCCGATGAAAGATGGTGTAATTGCTGATTTCTCTGTGACAGAGAAAATGTTGCAATACTTTATCAAACAAGTACATAGCGGCAACTTTATGCGTCCAAGCCCGCGCGTACTCGTTTGTGTACCGGCTGGTGCAACTCAAGTTGAACGTCGAGCAATCAAAGAATCAGCATTAGGTGCGGGTGCACGTGAAGTATATTTAATTGAAGAGCCAATGGCGGCTGCTATTGGTGCAAACTTGCCGGTTTCTACAGCGATTGGTTCAATGGTCATTGATATCGGTGGTGGTACCACTGAAGTAGCGGTGATTTCTTTAAACGGTATCGTCTATTCATCTTCTGTACGTATTGGTGGTGACCGTTTTGATGAAGCAATCATCTCTTATGTTCGTCGTACTTTTGGTTCCGTTATCGGTGAGCCAACTGCAGAGCGTATCAAACATGAAATTGGTACAGCATACATTCAAGAAGGTGATGAAATTTTAGAAATGGAAGTGCACGGCCACAATCTTGCTGAGGGTGCGCCTCGTTCATTCAAATTAACCTCTCGTGATGTGCAAGAAGCCCTTCAACAACCATTAAATGGTATTGTTGCAGCAGTGCGTACAGCGCTTGAAGAATGCCAACCAGAACACGCAGCGGATATTTTTGAACGCGGTATGGTGTTAACGGGTGGTGGTGCTTTATTACGCAACATTGATGTATTGTTATCAAAAGAATGTGGCGTACCAGCAATCATCGCAGAAGAACCATTAACTTGTGTAGCTCGTGGTGGCGGTGAAGCAATCGAAATGATTGATATGCACGGCGGCGATATTTTTAGCGACGAAATTTAATCTCTAAAAGTGCGGTCAGAAAAATCGGCGTTTTTAATTCGTCTGATTTTTTGACCGCACTTTTCCTTTCAACCCTAGGACAGTGAATGAAACCCATTTTTGGTAAAGCACCACCATTAGGTATTCGACTCGCATTAGCAGTGATTGCTTCGATGATACTCATTTTAGTTGATGGGCAAACCTCATCAATGACGAAGGCGCGTAGTGTCATGGAAACTGCCGTGGGGGGGTTATACTACCTTGCGAATGGGCCAAGAACGGTTCTAGATGGTGTATCAAGTAACTTGGTGGATACCAATAAACTGCTTATTGAAAATAAAGTATTGCGTGAGCAGTTGCGTGAGAAAAATGCCGATCTTTTATTATTGGATCAACTCAAGGTAGAAAACCAACGTCTTCGTTTACTGCTTAATTCGCCTTTACGCACCGATGAATATAAAAAAATTGCAGAAGTTCTTACGGCTGAAACTGATGTATATCGTCAGCAAGTGGTGATCAATCAAGGTGAACGTGATGGCGCTTATGTCGGTCAGCCAGTGATTGATGAAAAAGGGATGATCGGACAGATTATATCTGTCGGCGAGAATACAAGCCGAGTATTACTTTTGACCGATGTGACCCATTCTATTCCTGTGCAGGTTTTACGTAATGATGTGCGCGTGATCGCGAGTGGTACAGGGCACTCAGATGAACTTACCTTAGATAACGTGCCTCGTTCCGTGGATATTGAAAAAGGCGATTTATTGGTGACTTCAGGTTTGGGTGGTCGTTTTGTGGAGGGCTATCCTGTGGCTGTTGTGCAAAGTGTTTCTCGTGATGGCTCAAATTACTTTGCAACGGTGAAAGCGAAACCTTTGGCTGAGTTAGATCGTTTACGTTATTTGCTTTTACTTTGGCCGAGCAATCTTGATATGTCGAAAGTCAAATCCATGTCACCTGAAGAAGTGCGTCGCCTTGTACAGCAACGTTTAGAAAGTCAAGCTAATGAAGCAACTCATTCAGTGAGTAAAACCAAAATTACAGATGATCAAGAGGATGGAGCACAGCCGCATATAGGAAAAGAAATTGTGGAGCCTGACATTCCGACCACAATGCCTCAACAAGAGGAACCCATTTCTCCGGATCAGCAACAACATAGGGAAGAAGACTAATGCAAGGGCGTTTTATTTTTCAATGGGCGACCATTTTATGCTTCTTTGTTGTGGCATTAATTATGGAATTAGCCCCATGGCCAGCAGGCTTTCAAGCGTTTAAACCCTCTTGGTTGGTTTTAGTTTTGCTTTATTGGACGCTTGCGTTACCCGATAGAGTAAGCATTGGTTGGGCATTTTTACTCGGGGTTTTATGGGATATCGTGCTAGGCTCTATTCTTGGGGTTCATGCACTAGTGCTTTCTGTCGCCTTTTATTTTGTTTCCAAATATTACTTAATTTTGCGCAACCTTTCTCTTTGGTTCCAAAGTTTATTGGTACTTCTTTTCGTTTTTGCGATTCGAGTGGCTATTTTCTTGGTTGAATTCTCTTTGCATGGGGCATTTTTCAACTGGCAGGAAATCTTTGGTGCCATCGCATCAGGTGTGTTATGGCCATGGGTTTTCTTATTGATGCGTACTGCACGTCGAAGAGTCGGATTGCATTAATCATAAAAAAAGCTGATGAAGAGGTTCATCAGCTTTTCTTTTTAGTTTTTACGACGATAGTTTGTTTTTCTTGCTGTAGTATTTCGCATTTGAGGCGCAGGATTGCGTTTTAAACGATAAGGTTTTGGAATATCACTAATCAATGAATTCGGGTCATATTGGCTGACCGGAATAGAATGACCAATGTATTCTTCAATTGCCGGTAAATTCATCGCATATTCTTCACAAGCAAAGCTGATAGACACACCACTTTCACCTGCTCGACCAGTACGACCAATACGGTGAACGTAATCTTCTCGGTCATCGGGTAGATCAAAGTTAAACACATGAGTCACGTCTGAAATATGTAACCCTCGCGCTGCAACATCGGTTGCAATGAGAATATCGAGCTCACCATCGGTAAATTGTTTGAGCAATGAAAGACGTTTTTTCTGTGCCACATCACCCGTGAGCAATCCCACTCGATGACCATCTGCGGCTAAATAACCCCAAATTTCTTCACATTTATGTTTAGTATTTGCAAAGACAATACAGCGCTCGGGCCATTCCTCTTCCATTAACGTGAGTAAGAGAGGGATTTTGTCTTCATTTGACGGATAGAAGAGTTCCTCTTTAATTTGATGCCCCGTTTTTTGTTCTGGTTCAATTTCAATGTATTCTGGGGAATTCATATCTTCAAAGGCAAGTTCACGCACTTTGTAAGAGAGCGTAGCTGAAAAGAGCATGGTGAGGCGTTCTTGCGGAGAAGGACACTTGCGTAATAAATAACGAATATCACGAATGAAACCTAAATCAAACATGCGATCCGCTTCATCTAGTACCACAACTTGAATGTCATCTAAACGAATAATGCCTTGTTTGACATAATCGATCACACGGCCAGTAGTACCAATTAAAATATCTACACCGGCTTCGATAGCTTTGAGCTGTTTATCATAGCCATCACCACCATAAGCAAGTGCAGTTCGTAATCCACTTGTTTTAGCTAATAATTCAGCATCATTATTAATTTGTACTGCCAGTTCACGGGTTGGTGCAAGAATTAATGCACGAGGTTGATTGGTAGCAAAATCAGGTTGATGTGTTAATAAGTGATGAAATGTTGCCGTTAAAAATGCCATCGTTTTACCCGTACCGGTTTGTGCTTGGCCAGCAACATCTTTTCCTTGTAAGGTAATCGGCAATGATAACGCTTGAATTGGGGTGCAATATTCAAATCCCTTATCTTGTAGGGCTTTTTGTACGATAGGATGTAATGGAAGATCAGCAAATCGCTGCTGACTTAAATAATTTTCTTGCATGATAAATAATAGTTCTCAGAAATAAATGGGGCTAAGGATAGCACGAAGTCGGAAAAATATCCTTAAAAATAAAACGTTTATTAACAGGTTTAAGATTGGGATTGAGCAGATTGGGTTCGTGCCCATTTTCTTGCAATATAGCTACAAGTTGGGTGCAATGTCAGCTTTTTAGCCTGGATAAAATGAATTAAGGCTTGATAGAGTTTGTCTGCCACACCTTGTCCACGAAGAGAATCATCAACAAACGTATGATTAGCATTAATGGTATCGGGTGTTTCATAAAAATAGGTGAGTTTCGCGATTTTCTTGCCTTGTTCATCGAGTAAGAAAAACTCGCCCTGTTCACCATTATCATGATGCTGAAGACTCATTTGATACTCCATTCATCACTGAGATTGGGATCCATGGCAAAATCAGCAGTATCACTTGGAATCGCTTTTTCTTCTGCAGCCCATTCACCTAAATCAATGAGTTGGCAACGTTTGCTACAAAAAGGGCGAAATTGACTTTCCTGAGTCCAAGGTACGGGCTTTTGGCATGTCGGGCAGGGTACTTCAAAAATTTCATCAGACATTTTTCTTTCTCGATTCACTTAAATAAAATTGGTGCAATTCTAGCACTTTTTGTTTTAAGTGCGGTAAGTTTTCAGGCAATTTTGCATCATTTGAAATAATATCATCCGCCCATTTTAAACGTTCTTCACGGCTGACTTGTGCATTCATAATAGCTTGAATTTGCTGAATATTATTATGATCTCTCGATGACGCACGAGCCAGCTGAGTTTCAGGTTTTGCATCGACAACAAGTATGCGGTCGCAAAGCGTGGTAAGCTTATTTTCAATGAGCAGTGGGACGACAAATAACGTATAAGGAGCGCTCTGACTGTTTAACTGTGCCAACATTCTTTCGCGAATAGCGGGATGTAATAAATGATTGAGCCAGTTTTTCTCATTTTCGTCTGCAAATACTTTTTTTCGTAGCTCGGCCCGATTTAATTCGCCTTCTTCAGTCAAAATCGATTTACCAAAGTGCTCAGCAATTTGAGCAAGTAGCGGCGAGCCTTTTTCAACCACTTCTCTTGCCACCATATCGGCATCAACAATGGGGACACCAAGTTCAACAAAGAGATTTGCAATCGTGCTTTTTCCACTGCCAATACCGCCAGTGAGGCCCACAATATAAGTCATAATATTCCTTGCTATTTGATTTAGGGGGGATGTTTTACATCTATCCCTTAAATATTATATTTTCCAATGTTGCCAATATATTACATTTATAGGGTTATTGCACTGGTGATGATTAAAGATAAACAAAGAAAGGGCGCGAAAGGTAAAACAGGTTTACGAGAAATCCAATAGACTATGATGCCTAATAGACAGGTAATGAATAAAAAAAGTGGTAAGTATTCGATGGTGAGATAAGTACCGATTCCTAAAGCGAGCCAATAATCGCCACGGCCTAAAGCTTCCTTCTTATAAAAACATTTAGACAAATGATAGATAATATAAAAAACACCGAAAAAACTAACCGCACTTTCTAAACTTTGAGAAAGCGTCAGAATTGAAAATTCTTGATGTGCGCCGAATAAACCCAGGAAAAATAAAAGTAGACAAGGTGTCGGTGAAATCAGTTGATAATGCCAGTCTAGCCAACTGATAACAAAAAGTAGACTAAGCATAATCGCGAGCCATAAAGTAAATAATTCATTTTGTAGAAAGTAATAGAGCACAGCAAAACAGAGTCCAAACCCTAAAAAATAAAGGAAAATATGACCGCACTTTTGAGATTGAATTGCTGCTTTTTCGCTATGGAAAATAGGCCTGTTTTCAGGATAAAGTTCGATATAGTTCTGATAAATTTCTTGTTGGAGATTGGGGATAAAACGATCAATATAAAGCCAAACAAAGATACCCGCTAAACCACCCAATAAGAAAAAGGCTAATATCATCATTGGATTACGGATCCCATATTAAAAATCGGCAGATACATGCCCATCATAATAATACCGATTAAACTACCAATGATGAGCATCATTAAAGGCTCTAAAAGTTGGGAAAGTAAATCAATTTGATGATTGAGCTTTTCTTGATAGTTATCAGCAATATGACGCAACATCAACGCAAGTTTTCCACTTTTCTCTCCAATTTGTAGCATTTGTTGAGCTTCCATTGGGAAAAGATGACTACTGACGCTTTCAGAAAAAGGGTAACCTTGAGAAACCCATTGTAAAATTGACCGCACTTCTTGTTGTAGCAGGATATCGCCTTTTAAGGTACGTTGTGTTTGCCAGGTTTGTTGTCTGGGAAGGAAGCTATTTAACGCAGGCGTTAATGCCACTCCGGATTGAAGCATTAATTGGAGGTTATGGCTAAAACTGATTAGGCGAGAAAGGCAAATGATATTGCCCCAAATTGGCATGCGACTAATTAGTGCATTCTTTTTTTGATTCAGCCAAAGAGAATGTTTTAATGCCATCTTCAACATAAAAATAGCGAAAGTGCAGGCAATCATTAACGCAATAAAATGATGTTGTAGAAATTGAGACATCGCTAATAATACGGCAGTTAATGTAGGCAATTCAGCTGAGTTTTCACCATACATTTCAGCAAATTGTGGAACAACGAAGAGTAATAAAATCAACGTAAGTGAAAGCGAAATACCTAATACCATGGCAGGATAAAGCATAATTTTTTGCAATTTGCGTTGAAGCGTTAATGATTGCGTTCGACGTTCTGCAATTTTGGTGCATACCTCTGCCAGTTTTCCTGTCATTTCTCCCACTTGAATGAGTTGAATTTCTTGAAAATTTAAATACTTTCCTTGTATTTCCAAGCTTTGTGAAAACGGAAGACCACTTTCAATTAATTCAATTAAGGCACCAAGCCACTGATGCAAACCCAATTGTGTGCAGTTGTCTTGTAAAATATGTAATACATTTTTTAATGGAATGGCTGAGCTGAGTAATGTAGCCAGTTGATTCAATAAAGCACTGATTTCTGCATTTTTAGGTTTCTGATTAAGTTGCCAATCTTGTCGTAAACGAATTTGGCTAAAACCTTTTGCGATTAATTGAAATTGTGCAGCTTGTTTAGATTGAGCAACAAGGCTACCTTTTTGCCATTGTTGCCGCTGATCATAGGCTTGGAAATAAAAGAGCTTTTGCTTTGCCATAGTGATACCTATTTTTTACCTAACACACGTTGAATTTCGGTGAGATCGGTGATGTTATCTTTTACTTTTTCTAACGCGCTTTGATAAAGTGAATCGAAATCAGTTTGGTAACAGTTATTTTCGCATTGTAAAAATTGATATACCCCAATACGCCCTCGATATCCCTGATGACAATCGCAAGAATCACTAAAATATTGACCGCACTTTAAGCAACGTTTACGCACCAATCGCTGTGCGATAACTAATAAGAGACTATTTTCAATTTCATGAGCTTGAATGCCTAATTGCTGTAAGCGCGAAATGGCTGAGATGGCATCATTGGTATGTAAGGTAGAAAGCACTAAATGGCCGGTTTGAGCGGCTCTTAATGCCATTAATGCACTTTCTTCATCTCGAATTTCACCAAGCATAATAATGTCGGGATCTTGCCGTAAAAATGTACGAAGTAATCGGCTAAAATCTAAACCGATTTGTGGATTTACTTGAGTTTGAATGATGCCTTCTAATTCAATTTCAACGGGATCCTCTGCTGTCATAATGTGTTTATCTGGCGTATTGAGCCATTGAAGTGCGGTATAAAGTGAGATACTTTTTCCACTTCCAGTTGGTCCAGTCACCAGGATTAAACCTTGCGGTTGGCTGAGTGCATGTTGAAATTGACTTTGTTGGTTTTGTGTCATACCCAACTCAGCAAAACTTAGTTGGACAGGTTTATTTTGTTGTAATCGTAATACTGCTTTTTCTCCCCAATGCGTGGGCAAGGTAGAAAGGCGGAAATCTAAAATATCGGAGAACGTCGTTTTGAATTGAAAGCGGCCATCTTGTGGTAGCCGAGTTTCACTGATATCCAGTTTGGCTAAGAGTTTTAAACGAGAAATCACACGATTGGCGAGTGATTTACTGATAATCGGCTGCGGTTGGAGTACGCCATCAATACGTAAACGAATTAATAGCCCATTTGGCTGAGTTTCTAAATGAATATCGGAGGCATTTTTTTGCAGGGCGGTTTCAAAAATACTGTTTAATAATTGAATAACGGGTTCATCTTCATTGGATAAATTAGCCGTGTTTTCGTCTTCTGAATGATGATAAAACGTCGTTTGCTCTTCTATTTGATTGGCTTTAGGTGCAAGGGATTGTAAAAGTTGTTTAAGTTGGGCCGTTTCAAATAAAATCGGTTCAACCAATTTTCCACTTAAAAAAGCAAAGGTTTCACAAGCCGCAAGATTATTCAGTGAATCTACTGCAAGCCATAAATGGTGTTCATCTTCTTTAAGGGGGAGCGCAAAGTAACGTAACAGCAATGCTTGTTGCTGTTGGTTTTGTTGCCAATATTGTGGCGAGATATGATAAATCTCGCCATTTTTTGCGATTGCTTGATAGGCCATGTTTCGCTATTTGGTAGGAGAGCAGAAGCCCGCAGGGAATAAATCCGCATTGCTTGGGCAAGCGGTTGTCCAAGTGACACCTGATGAGGTTGAGCCTGTCGCTGTTAAAGAATAACTGATCCCATCCAATGCACCATTTCCTGTTACCGTAATAACTCCCGATTTCGTGGTAATGGATTTAACATAGCCTTTTGCAGTAGTGATGTCTGCTGCAATGCCATTTGAACCACCAGAACAGTTTGTTGGGGCATTGGTGCTATAGACACATAACTCCACATCAGATTTATAAGGTGCCGAAGCTTGCAACAATTCGGAGATGGCCGCTTTTTTGGTATAATTTTGATAAGACGGAATGGCGATCGTCGCGAGAATAGCAATAATCGCAATCACGATCATCAATTCAATTAACGTAAAACCTTTATGCAAAGGTTTAGAAAAAGTGAGTTTCATTAAATTAATTTCCTTTTGGTTGAATAAAAAAATGCCAGAATTGGCTGCAACATTGTGTAAAAGGGAAAAATGAAAGTAAAACTGACCGCACTTCTTTTGCGATCGAGATCGCAAAAATGAAATTTAATCGCAGAAAAACAGATGAATAAGATAAAAAATGGCTGGTTAAGCCAGACAAGAAAAGTGATTTCACCACATTTTGATGAACGTCCTGATGTAGAGGATATTTCATTACTCGTCATCCATTACATCAGCTTGCCGCCAGAACAATTTGGTGGTGGATATGTAGATGATTTTTTCCAAGGCAAACTCGATCCCACTATTCATCCTTATTTTGAAGAAATTTATCAATTTCGTGTGTCAGCTCATTGTTTAATAGAACGTGATGGCAAAGTGACACAATATGTCAGTTTCGATGACAGAGCATGGCATGCGGGACTTTCTTGCTTTGAAGGACGTGATAAATGTAATGATTTTGCGATTGGG
The DNA here is from genome assembly GCA_905205995.1 of uncultured Haemophilus sp. Classification (GTDB taxonomy): domain Bacteria; phylum Pseudomonadota; class Gammaproteobacteria; order Enterobacterales; family Pasteurellaceae; genus Haemophilus_D. The sequence continues at coordinate 55,317 of CAJLFU010000004.1, forward strand.
ATTGAGCTAGAGGGCAGTAATGAACAACCTTTTACAGAGGAACAATACCAAGTGCTTGCTACATTAACACGAGATATCATGCAAGCTTACCCGAAAATAACGCTCGATCGTATCGTTGGACATTGCGATATTTCACCTGGTCGCAAGATCGATCCAGGTCAATATTTTGAGTGGGAACGCTATTTAGCGTTAGTCAAAAAAGGCTTGGATAAAAAATAATCACTAAAATTTTTGATTGAATGTGAGTAAGATAATTTCCGTGAATAATCCTTATCTTAATGAAATTAAAGAGAAAATTTTCTCTCTAAAATTGAAGCTAAAATGCTGAGAAGAGTTATGCAACATTCGCCATTTGCTCAATCACAATTTTATCCACAGAAATATTGAATAACTCACAGTTGTTATTTCTTCACCAAGCAAGGAATGTTTAAATTAAAAAATGGCTGAATTTTTGACCGTACTTTGATGAGAAAAAGTGCGGTCATTTTTTTCGGAAAATTTTTGATTAAAGGTTATGCAAAAATGAAAAAAATGAAGTGTGAAAAGCGATTTTTGATCTTTATACACAGTTAAATTTAGATTATCCAAGTGTTACCCACAGAGTTATCCACAATGGGGTAAATATGCCCATTCGGTTGATAAAAAAGCGAATTTATGAAACAATCTGCAAATTATTTTTGTACAAAATTTAAGGTGAACGATAGTGATCGATTTTGATGGCTACCGTCCAAATGTAGGCATTGTCATTTGTAATCGCAAAGGGCAGGTGCTTTGGGCTAAACGATACGGGCAGAATTCGTGGCAATTCCCGCAAGGTGGAATTAACGATAATGAAAGTGCCGAACAAGCCATGTATCGTGAATTATATGAAGAAATTGGCTTGCAACCTAAAGATGTGAAGGTGCTTTATGCCTCTAAACATTGGTTGCGTTATAAGCTGCCGAAAAGATTGCTGCGTTATGACAGCAAACCCATGTGTATTGGGCAAAAACAACGTTGGTTTTTGTTACAATTAGTGGGGGATGAAAAAAATATTAATATGAACACAACAAAATCACCCGAATTTGATGGTTGGCGTTGGGTGAGTTTTTGGTATCCCGTACGTCAGGTTGTGTCCTTTAAGAAAGATGTTTACCGTAAAGCGATGAAAGAGTTTGCTCAAGTGATGTTTGGCAACGAAAAATTGCTTGAAAATACGCAGGAGCATGAGACAAATAAACCGTATCATGCTCCGCGCAAGAGCGGCTTTTCTAAATATCAAAAACGTCCATCTTATAAATCAAGGGGGCAATAATGCTCACTTTTATTCTACTTTGTTTGCTTGTCGGGTCTGTTGTTGGTTTTCTCGCTGGATTATTTGGCATTGGTGGAGGATTAATTATTGTCCCAACCTTGGTTTATCTATTGCCGATGATAGGCGTGCCTGAGCCATTGCTGATGTCCTCGGCATTAGGAACTTCATTTGCGACCATTGTGATTACTGGATTTTCTTCTGCGCAGCGTCATCATAAACTAGGCAATATAGAGTGGAGTGCCGTTAAAGTATTGGCACCGATGGTCATGATTTCGGTCTTTATCTCAGGTTTGTTTATTGGCAAGCTTGATCGTGAGGTATCCGCTAAAATCTTTGCTTGTTTAGTTGTTTATTTAGCAGCCAAAATGGTCATTTCTATTAAGAAAAACACAGTAAATGCTAAGCCTTTAACAACACAATCTTCCGTTATTGGCGGTATTTTGATTGGTATGGCATCAAGTGCAGCAGGCATTGGCGGCGGTGGTTTTATCGTACCATTTTTAAATTCCCGCGGGATTGATATGAAAAAAGCCATCGGTTCTTCTGCATTCTGTGGGGCACTTCTTGGTTTATCAGGTATGTTTAGCTTTATGGTGAGCGGTTGGGGAAATCCTTCCATGCCAGATTATTCTCTGGGTTATGTTTATTTGCCTGCCGTGCTTGGTATTACGAGTACTTCATTCTTCACTTCTAAACTAGGGGCAACAGCAACCTCCAAACTTCCTGTACCAACCTTGAAAAAAGGCTTTGCCTTGCTATTAGTTGCGATCGCGGTTGATATGTTTATTAAATAAGGAATGTTATGAATTCAGAATTTTTGATGCTTCCACATTTTGATCCGACTATTTTCACTTTCGGTGATAGCAATATAGGGCTGCGTTGGTATGGCTTAATGTATCTATTAGGTTTCATTTTTGCTCGTTGGCTAGCGGTTCGTCGTGCCAATCAGCCAAACAGTGGCTGGACAGTCGATCAAGTGGATACATTACTTTTTAATGGCTTTATGGGCGTGTTCTTAGGTGGCCGCATTGGTGATGTTTTCTTCTATAATTTTGATCATTTTGTGCAAGACCCGCTGTATTTATTCCGTGTTTGGGAAGGAGGAATGTCATTCCATGGTGGATTAATTGGGGTGATTATCTCAATGATTTGGACCTCTTATTCTCAAAAAAGAAGTTTCTGGCAGACGGCAGATTTTGTGGCACCCTTGATTCCATTTGGTTTAGGAATGGGACGAATTGGTAACTTTATTAATTTAGAACTTTGGGGACGAGAAACTGATGTGCCTTGGGCCATGATTTTCCCAAATGATCCATTATTATTGCCTCGCCATCCTTCACAGCTTTATGAGGCGTTCTTAGAAGGTTTTGTGCTGTTTATTATTCTTAATGTCTTTATTAAAAAGCCTCGCCCAGCAGGTTCTGTAGCAGGATTATTCCTGGTTGGTTACGGGATTTTCCGTTTTATCGTCGAATATGTCCGTGAGCCTGAAGTGGAATCTTTCTTAGGCATCATGACACGTGGCCAGGCTCTTTGCTTACCGATGATTATTGGTGGCGGATTAATTATGGCATGGGCATACAATCGCGCGAAAAGTGCGGTTCATCAGTAAGGAGTTTTTTATGAAACAATACTTAGATCTTTGTCGACGCATTGTAAATGAAGGTGAGTGGGTTGCTAACGAGCGTACTGGCAAGCGTTGCCTTACAGTGATTAATGCAGATTTAGAATATGATGTTACCAATAATCAATTCCCCTTAATTACAACGCGTAAAAGCTATTGGAAAGCAGCTATTGCGGAATTTTTAGGCTATATCCGTGGTTATGATAACGCCGCAGATTTCCGTAAGCTTGGTACCAAAACATGGGATGCAAATGCCAATGAAAATGCCGCTTGGCTTGCCAATCCACATCGTAAAGGCACCGATGATATGGGGCGCGTTTATGGCGTACAAGGCAGAGCATGGCGTAAACCGAATGGCGAAACCATCGATCAACTTCGTAAAATTGTGAATAATTTAAGCCGAGGGATTGATGATCGAGGTGAAATTCTGACTTTCTTTAATCCAGGCGAATTTGATCTAGGCTGTTTGCGTCCTTGCATGCACACACACACTTTCTCTTTAGTAGGCGATACATTGCACTTAACGAGCTACCAACGATCTTGTGATGTGCCACTTGGCTTAAATTTCAATCAAATTCAGGTCTTTACTTTCCTTGCATTGATGGCGCAAATTACTGGCAATAAACCGGGTAAGGCATATCATAAAATTGTAAATGCGCATATTTATGAAGACCAACTTGAGTTAATGCGTGATGTGCAATTAAAACGTGAACCATTCCCTTCACCACAATTAGAAATTAATCCTGATATCAAAACTCTTGAAGATCTTGAAACTTGGGTAACGATGGATGATTTCAAGGTGGTGGGCTATCAATCTCACGAACCAATTAAATATCCTTTCTCAGTTTAGGCATTCAAAGTGCGGTCAGATTTAGACGAGAAATTTATGCAACACGCCCTGATACTTGCCGATCGTGCAGAAGCGCTCGGCGAGATTCCTGTCGGGGCGGTGTTGGTGGATGATGAAGGAAATATTCTCGGTGAAGGCTGGAATTTATCTATCATTGAAAATGATCCGACCGCTCACGCTGAAATTGTCGCATTGCGTAATGCCGCACAAAATATTCAAAATTATCGTCTGCTCAATACCACACTCTATGTCACCCTTGAGCCTTGTACCATGTGTGCTGGCGCGATTTTACATAGCCGCATTAAACGTTTAGTCTTTGGTGCTTCAGATTATAAAACGGGAGCGGTAGGTTCTCGTTTCCACTTCTTTGATGATTATAAAATGAATCACACACTAGAAATTACCTCTGGCGTGTTGGCAGAAAAGTGCGGTCAGAAATTAAGTGATTTTTTCAAAAAGAGACGAGAGCAGAAGAAGGAAGAGAAGCGGGAAAAGAATCTCCCGCTTAATGTTGAATCACAATCTTAAACTTGCCAATCAATTTCAGTTAAACCATTTTGCTTTAAATATTCGTTAGTTTTAGAAAAATGATGACATCCTAAAAAACCACGATGTGCAGAAAGTGGGGAAGGGTGCGGGGCAGTTAAAACATAATGACGATTGCGATCAATAAATTGCCCTTTTTTCTGCGCATGACTTCCCCAAAGTAAAAATACTATTTTTTCACGGTGTTCATTGAGTGCCGCAATTACTTGGTCTGTGAAGATTTCCCAACCAAATTTAGCGTGTGAATGTGCCATGCCGCGCTCTACAGTGAGCACGGTGTTAAGCAACAGTACACCTTGCTCAGCCCATTTCACTAAGCAGCCATGATTTGGCATTTGAAAACCAGGAATGTCGTTAGCCAATTCTTTATACATATTCAGTAGAGAAGGGGGAATGGCAACCTCAGGTTTTACCGAAAAAGCTAAACCGTGCGCTTGATTTGGGCCATGGTAGGGATCCTGCCCTAAAATGACGACTTTCACCTCATCAAATGCCGTATATTTAAAGGCATTAAATACTTCGTCTTGTGGTGGGTAAATGGTTTTTCCGGCTAGTCGCTCTTGATGTACTTGCTGTAGAATGTGTTTAAAGTAAGGTTTTTCTTTCTCTTGACCGATAACATCTGTCCAAGTTTTCATTCTGTATTTCCTTATTGGATAAGATTGGGCATATTATAAATGAAATTGCTTAGAAAGGCTTTATTTGCGAGTTATGTTAATATTTTGTTAAGTATTGACAGGTATTGAGGCCTTTGTGCGACAAAAACTTTAATCTAGATCAATTTTTAAAAATTAGTCAGAAAAAAGAACCTGTTTTAGGTCAAAATTAATTGAATTCTTCAAATAGTTTGATAAAATTTGCACAGTTTAATAAATATACAAACGCCAAATTAGGAGGCTCTTTATGATCAAAGGTATTCAAATTACTCAAGCAGCAAATGACAATCTTTTAAACTCATTCTGGTTATTAGACAGCGAAAAAAATGAAGCTCGTTGCTTATGTGCAAAAGCTGAATTCGCAGAAGATCAAGTAGTAGCAGTAAGCGAATTAGGTCAAATCGAATATCGTGAATTACCAGTAAACGTAGCACCAACTGTTAAAGTTGAAGGTGGTCAACACTTAAACGTAAACGTATTACGTCGTGAAACGTTAGAAGATGCAGTAAACAACCCGGATAAATACCCACAATTAACTATCCGTGTTTCTGGTTACGCAGTACGTTTCAACTCTTTAACACCAGAACAACAACGTGACGTTATTACTCGTACTTTCACTGAAAGCCTATAATTTCAGTTTGAATGAAAAAAGAAACCCCGAAGTAATTCGGGGTTTTTGTTTTATTTAAAAGGTTTGAAAATTTGACCGCACTTTTCCCTTTCATCCCTAGCGATTTCTGCGCTTTTCAGGTACAATCCGCCAGTTAAATTTAATGATTTTTGAGAAAACTAATCTATTTATGAAGAATATTCGCAACTTTTCTATTATTGCCCATATTGACCACGGTAAATCGACCCTTTCTGACCGATTAATTCAGACCTGTGGGGGGCTTTCGGATCGTGAAATGGAAGCGCAAGTGTTGGATTCCATGGATCTTGAGCGCGAGCGTGGTATTACCATTAAAGCGCAGAGTGTAACCTTAAATTATCAAGCCAAAGACGGTGAAACATACCAATTAAACTTTATCGATACACCAGGACACGTGGACTTCTCTTATGAAGTATCGCGTTCTCTTGCGGCTTGTGAAGGGGCATTGTTAGTTGTGGATGCAGGACAAGGTGTAGAAGCACAAACTTTGGCAAACTGCTATACCGCCATTGAAATGGATTTAGAAGTAGTACCGATTTTGAATAAAATCGACTTACCCGCAGCAGATCCTGAACGTGTTGCAGAAGAAATTGAAGACATCGTGGGTATTGATGCGATGGAGGCTGTACGTTGTTCGGCTAAAACGGGTGTGGGTATCGAAGATGTATTAGAAGAAATTGTTGCGAAAATTCCCGCGCCAGAAGGTGATCCTGATGCACCGTTACAAGCATTGATTATTGACTCTTGGTTCGATAACTATTTAGGCGTGGTGTCATTAGTTCGTATTAAAAATGGTGTATTGCGTAAAGGCGATAAAATCAAAGTGATGTCTACTGGACAGGCTTACAACGTTGATCGTTTAGGGATTTTTACGCCAAAACAAGTGGATACGACCGTATTAAATACCGGCGAAGTGGGCTGGGTTGTTTGTGCAATTAAAGATATTTTAGGTGCACCAGTAGGGGATACCTTAACACATCAGCATAATCCAGCAAGCCATGTATTGCCAGGCTTTAAGAAAGTAAAACCGCAGGTTTATGCTGGTTTATTCCCAGTTAGCTCTGACGATTATGAAGCTTTCCGTGATGCGTTAGGTAAATTAAGTCTAAACGATGCATCACTTTTCTATGAACCAGAAAACTCGACTGCTTTAGGTTTTGGTTTCCGTTGTGGTTTCTTGGGGCTTTTACATATGGAGATCATTCAAGAGCGTTTAGAACGTGAATACGATCTTGATTTGATTACTACAGCACCAACTGTAATTTATGAAGTTGAAATGACAAGTGGTGAAGTGGTTTATGTGGACAGTCCAGCGAAATTACCGCCATTGAATAATATTTCAGAAATTCGCGAGCCTATCGCGGAATGTAATATGTTGGTACCACAGGAATTCTTAGGTAACGTGATTACCCTTTGTGTGGAAAAACGTGGCGTACAAACCAATATGGTGTATCACGGTAACCAAATTGCGTTAACTTACGAAATCCCAATGGGCGAAGTGGTATTGGATTTCTTCGATCGCTTGAAATCAACTTCTCGCGGTTATGCCTCTTTGGATTATGGTTTCAAACGTTTCCAAGCGGCGGACATGGTGCGCGTGGATATTATGATCAACGGTGATCGTGTTGATGCGTTAGCATTAATCGTGCATAAAGATAATGCACCTTACCGTGGTCGTGAGTTAGTTGAAAAAATGCGTGAGCTGATTCCACGTCAACAATTTGATATCGCGATCCAAGCAGCGATTGGTAACCACATTATTGCGCGTTCAACCGTAAAACAATTACGTAAAAACGTATTAGCGAAATGTTACGGTGGTGACGTAAGCCGTAAGAAAAAACTCTTACAGAAACAGAAAGAAGGTAAAAAACGTATGAAGTCTTTAGGTAACGTGGAAGTGCCACAAGAGGCGTTTTTAGCGATCTTACACGTTGGTAAAGATAAATAGGAAAGAGCCATGTCGAATGTATTTTTTATTCTGTTGTTAGTCGTGGGATTTGCAGGTTGGAAAGTGTTAGACCATTTCCAACTGCCTAACACATTTAGCATTTTATTGCTGATTTTGACCGCACTTTCTGGCATTTTATGGTGTTATCACCGTTTCGCCGTGATGCCGAGACGTCGTCGTCAAATCGCACGCGCAGAACAACGTTCAGGCAAAGCATTAACGGATGAAGAAAAAGCGAAAATTGAGCCAATTTCAGAAGGTTCAGAATTTATTTCTTCGCTTTTCCCGGTGTTATCAGTGGTGTTTCTTGTTCGTTCATTTATTTTTGAGCCGTTTCAAATTCCATCAGGATCAATGCAAGCTACATTATATGTAGGGGATTTTCTTGTCGTTAATAAATATACTTATGGCATCAAAGATCCGATTTTCCAAAATATGATTATTGAAGGTAATAAACCAGAACGTGGCGATGTGATCGTGTTTAAAGCACCTGAGCAAGCGTTACTTCGTACGAGTTTAGGGGCAACGAGAGCAGCGTATGCAGAAAACCTTGCATTAACGTCTAAAGATAATATGTCTGGAGCAGATTACATTAAACGTATTGTGGGTAAAGGTGGTGACCGAATTATCCTTGATGTTGAAAAAAGCGCTTTAACAATTATTCATGGTAAAGATGGCAAACCTTGTGAAATAGACTGCAAAGCTAAAGTATTTGAATATAAACAAGAACCAACTAATCCAGCATTCCCAACTCAAGTGGAATATCTGGAAATTGGTGATGTGACACATAAGATTTTAGTTGAACCAATGCGCCGTTATTCTGGTATTGAGTTCTATCCACAAGAAGGTTTACCTGCAGCAGAATGGATTGTGCCTGAAGGTCAATATTTTGTAATGGGTGATAACCGTGATCATAGTGATGACAGCCGTTTTTGGGGATTTGTACCGGAAAAAAATATTGTGGGTAAAGCCACTTATATTTGGATGAGTTTAGAAAAAGAACCAAATGAGTGGCCAACAGGCTTCCGTTTCGACCGTTTCTTTACGAAAATTAATTAATATGAATCATTTAGATCGATTAGAACGAAAAATTGGTTATCAATTTTCCGATCTAAAACACTTAAAATTGGCACTGACACACCGCAGTGCCTCCACTCAACATAATGAACGCTTAGAATTTCTAGGCGATTCTATTCTTAATTATGTCATTGCAGACGCGCTTTATCATCAATTTCCTCGTTGTAATGAAGGTGAACTTAGCCGTATGCGCGCAACATTAGTGCGTGAACCTACACTGGCAATGATTGCCCGAAATTTTGAGCTTGGGGATTATATGTCCTTAGGCTCTGGTGAGCTAAAAAGCGGGGGCTTTCGCCGAGAATCTATTTTAGCTGATTGTGTTGAAGCGGTAATTGGCGCAATGGCATTGGATTCAAGCTTTGATAAAGCGGCAGATATTGTGCGTAGTTGGTATAAAACCTTATTGGCTGAAATTAAGCCAGGCGATAACCAAAAAGATGCTAAAACGCGTTTACAAGAGTATTTACAAGGTAAGCATTTCGCCTTGCCAACTTATGAAGTGATTAAAATTGAAGGGGAAGCGCATTGTCAAACCTTCACCGTGGAATGTACGGTAAAAAACGTACCAAATATTGACCGCACTTTTATTGCAAAAGGTTCTAGCCGCCGTAAAGCAGAACAAGCGGCCGCAGAACAAATTTTAAAAATATTGGAAATAAAATGACCGAATTAAATCAAGAACAAGAGACCTATTGTGGTTTTATCGCCATTGTAGGCCGCCCAAATGTGGGGAAATCCACTCTGTTAAACAAAATTTTGGGGCAAAAAATCTCGATTACTTCTCGCAAGGCGCAAACTACGCGTCACCGTATTGTGGGAATTAAAACGGAAGGCATCTATCAAGAAATTTATGTGGATACGCCGGGACTTCATATCGAAGAAAAACGCGCGATTAACCGTTTAATGAATCGTGCTGCAAGCTCAGCGATCGGGGATGTGGATCTCATTATTTTTGTTGTGGATGGTACACATTGGAATGCCGATGATGAAATGGTGTTAAACAAATTACGTAATGCCAAAGCGCCTGTTGTACTCGCCATTAACAAAGTTGATAACGTCAAGAATAAAGATGATTTATTGCCATTCATTACAGAATTAGGCAGTAAGTTTGACTTTGCACACATTGTTCCGATTTCTGCGCAACGTGGTAATAACGTGCATCAATTAGAGAAAATTGTTCGTCAGTCATTACGTAAAGGCGTTCACCACTTCCCTGAGGATTACGTGACCGATCGTTCACAACGTTTTATGGCGTCAGAAATTATCCGTGAAAAATTGATGCGTTTTACTGGTGAAGAATTACCTTATTCTGTGACCGTTGAAATTGAACAATTCAAAGTAAATGAGCGTGGTACTTACGAAATTAATGGTTTGATTTTAGTTGAGCGTGAAGGTCAAAAGAAAATGGTGATCGGTGCTCAAGGGCAAAAAATTAAAACCATTGGTATGGAAGCCCGTGCTGACATGGAACGCTTATTTGATAATAAAGTACACCTAGAACTTTGGGTCAAAGTGAAGTCTGGTTGGGCAGACGATGAACGCGCCTTAAGAAGTTTGGGGTATATGGACGAATAAAAAACTTGAGTAATACTCTCTACTATTCTATTATTAGCGAAATTTTTATGTTTACTAATAAAAACAAGGAGATGGTAGATGAGTATCTATGCCTTAAAACCCAAATTTCAGAATTTACTTAGGCCTTTAGTTAGGCAATTAGCGGCAAAAGGCGTAACAGCAAATCAAGTTACGCTAATTGCCTGCTTACTTTCAATTTTATTAGGTGTGGTTCTCGCACTATTCCCGACATTTTCCACTCTTTTCTTCCTCATTCCTATTTGGTTGTTTTTGCGTATGGCGTTAAATGCTGTTGATGGCATGCTTGCACGTGAATTTAATCAAAAAAGTCGATTAGGGGGTTATCTTAATGAAATTACTGATGTCGTCTCTGATGCAGCACTTTACCTTCCTTTTGCTTTTGTCGCGCCTTTTGATGGGGTTCAAATCTCAAGTATTATTTGGCTTGCCGCGTTGAGTGAGTTATGTGGCATTTTGGGGCAAGTTCAAGGCAAAACGCGTCGTTATGATGGCCCAATGGGGAAAAGTGATCGTGCGTTTGTGTTTGGTGTACTCGGTTTACTCTATGCGGTGAGTGGTAGTTTGCATTCACTTTTCTGGTGGGTAGCCAATATCCTGATTATCTTGCTCATCGTGACTTGTATTAAGCGAGTAAAAAATGGATTAGCGGAAGTGACAGAGTAATAGGAGTAAATATGATCGCGAGATTAATCGATTTTTTATTGTGTCGTTTTGCCTCTTTTATTACAGGTGTTCGACCTCAAGCAGCGATAGCTGAACAATCTTCAGAAGGGCATCGTGTCTATTTTGCAAATCATAACAGCCATGGTGATTTCATCTTACTTTGGATTTCATTACCTTATGAAGTGAGAAAACAAACGCGTCCTGTTGCAGGCAAAGATTATTGGACGAAAGGCGCAATTCGTCGTTTTCTAGCCAATAAAGTGTTTAATATGTTACTGATTGAGCGTAATAGCCAAGATCCACAAGCGGCAATACGACAAATGACGGAAGCATTGGAGAATGATTCGCTTATTCTTTTCCCTGAAGGAACCCGTAAAACGGATGATGATTTGCCTCTTCAACCCTTTAAAAGTGGTTTGTATTATCTAGCAAAAGAAAATCTTGATTGTGAATTTGTCCCTGTTTGGATTAGCAATATGAATAATGTTTTACCAAAAGGCTTTATTTTACCAATCCCGTTGTTATGTGATCTTTATGTCGGTGAACCATTAAAGATTGGGACAGATGAGACCAAAGGTGAATTTTTAATACGCGCTCAATCGGCATTATTAAGTTTAAACATCAGTGAAAAAGGCAAATCTTAGGAGTAAATGATGACAGAAATATGGGAACTCTTCGGTGGTTTATTTATCGCCTTAATTTTTGCTTCTACAGTAGGATATATTTTAAAACGCAGATCGGGCGTGGATACACCTAATAGTGTCATTGATAATCTGAATGCACGTATCAATGCTTGGTGGGTGATGATTGGGATTATCTTTATTGCGAGTTTATTGGGCTTTTATGGCGTGATTGTACTCTTTTTAATTATTTCATTTATGGGATTGCGTGAGTTTCTTTCTCTATTAAATATTCGTCGAGGCGATCATCTTGCACTCGCAGCCTGTTTTTATGTGATCTTGC
>CAJLFU010000005.1 GCA_905205995.1 uncultured Haemophilus sp.
TCATCCGTGCGATTTTAATCTTTATTTTGACCGCACTTTCCTTTGTGATGGTTAAGCGTTACACCCAAAAACTTGACCAACAAACGGAGTTTCAGCCTATTTTATTGAGAGTGTTGTCCTAAATAAAAAGAGCGGCTGAAAACAATTAAATTTTCAACCGCTCTTTTGTACTTTAAGCTTATTACTACTCGAAAGAGCCTACATGAAGATGTAGGCTTTTCTTTTTTAATTAAGCTTGAGATTTTTTAAGGTCAAATTTGTAAGAAACAAAACCATACAATGTCCAACCGATAAAGGTCACAATTGAACCGTATAACATCGCTTGTTCACCCGCAGCATAAAGCGCATAGATACTATAGACTGAACCAATAAAGGCAACAAGAACAGTTTTTTTGTATTTTGGTTGAGGAACATTTTCAGTTTTCAACAATACGGCAAGTGCAGCCATTGAGAGCAAGTATGGAATAACGTTTGTTACTACCGCTAGGTCAACCAGCACATTGAATTGTTTATTTAATGATGGGCTGATTGTCATTAATGATAGTAATGTTTGTAACGAAGTGATGGTTACCATACCAACGATTGGTGCATCTTTGCTAGTAACTTTTTTAAAGAATGCAGGGAAATAACCTTCTTCCGCTGAAGATTTGAATACTTGAGCAATAGTGAACTGCCAACCTAATAATGAACCGAAACAAGACATCACCATTAACCCCATGATGACTTTACCGATTGTTTCATCAAACATATGAGCAAAAGCTAAACCGAACGGTGCGGTTGAATTAGCAAGTTCAAGGTTAGGAACAATACCTGCGATAACGTTAGTAGAAACGATATAAATTACCGCAGCCCCTAAAGTACCACCAAGTACAGCAATTGGTACGTTTTTCTCTGGATTTTCAACCGCATCAGAGTTCGCACAAGCAGACTCTAACCCTAAGAATGCCCATAATGTCATTGAAATAGATACACCGATCGCTTCAAAAGTAGGCACATTGTGTGGGTTCCAAGAGTTTACATACATTGAACCATCAAACCATTTCCAACCAATGATTGAAATACCCACCACAGGAATAATTACACCCCAAATGGTGAATGAACTGATGTTACCCGTAATTCTTGCGCCACCGAAGTTAAGAATAGTCGCAAGCCAAAGAGTGAAGATCGTCCATAATGCAATAGAAAGTGGAGAAAGGGTTGCACCGAGGAACTCAGAACCATAACCTACAGCAGAAATCGCAATCGCAGTATTCGCAATAACTAATGACACACCATAAGTATAGTTTGCCATGAAGTTACCAGCTTTACCGAAAGAGTATTCAGCATAGCCACCCATACCACCGGATTTTCTACTAAACATACCACATTGTGCGAATGCATAAGCTAAGGCTGTTGAACCAACTGCGGTTACAAGCCAAGAAACGATAGAAATAGTCCCAATTTCGGCTAATTTGGTCGGTAACATAATGATACCAGAACCCATCATATTAACCATGGTCAGAATGGTGAGTTGAACCACACCAATTTTATTACTTTTAGCACTCATAATTTATACTCCTTAAAGTGCGGTCAAAAAATCCGATGTTTTTAACCGCACTTTTTTTGTTTGTGCCGAGAGGGTTATAAGGAAAAACCTCATAACCACACTTTATTAATAGTCAGTTAAAACATAGCCATATGCACGAGTACGTCCATCAGGGTCTTTTTGTAAGTAAACCCCTTGGATTTCAGGTGCGAAACCAGGTAATGTGTTGATACCTTCTTCTAATGCAAGGAAGTATTTTTGTGCAGTTGGACTCCATCTTTCCCCTGGAACCACACATAACACACCTGGAGGATAAGGTAATGCACCTTCCGCAGCTACGCGACCAACAATGTCAGTTAATGCAACAAGTTCAACTTTGTTACGAACGAATTCAATATTCGCATCGTGTGGATTTAACGCATATTCCGGTAATGTTGCTTTGCGGAATAGGTCTTTTTGAAGTTGTTTTACATTGCGGCTTACATAAAGGTCATGCATTTCTTGGCATAATTGACGGATTGTGTAGCCTTTGTAGCGGTCTTCGTTGTTTTTGTACACAGTTGGCAATACATCTTTTAATAAAGAGTTTTGTTTAATGTGTTTTTCGAACAAGGCGATTTGAGCTACCAATGTTTGCATTTTGGTAAGGGTTTCTGCTGGAGTGAGCAAGAATAAGATAGAGTTCAAGTCACATTTTTCCGGAATAATACCGTTTTCACGTAAGTAGTTTGCAAGAATGGTTGCTGGAATACCAAAGTCTTCATATTCGCCACTTTCTAAGCTGATACCTGGAGTGGTAAGCAAGAATTTACATGGGTCAACGAAGTATTGCTCATCTGCATAGCCTTCAAATTTATGCCATGTATCAGTTGGGTGGAATTTGAAGAACTCGAGGTTGGTTGCGATTTCTTCTGTGTCATAATCTTGCCATTTTTTACCTTTTACTGTAGTAGGGATGAATGGGCGGATTAAGTCACAATGATTCAACACTAACTTACGTGCTTCGATACCCACTTTCACACATTCATGCCATAAGCGAAGACCAGCTTCACTACCTTGGATTTTCGCGTTCACATCTAGTGTTGCAAACAATGGATAGAACGGACTGGTTGAAGCATGTAACATGAAGGCATTATTGAAACGTTTATGGTTTACATAACGATCTTGGCCTTTGATATGTTTATCTTTTTTATGGATTTGTGAAGCTTGTGAGAAACCAGCTTGTTGTTTGTGAACAGATTGTGTCACTAAAATACCAGGGTCATTTTCATTTAATTCAAGCAATAATGGAGAGCAATCTTTCATCATCGGAATGAATTGTTCATAACCTACCCATGCTGAGTCGAATAAGATGTAATCACAAAGGTGACCGATTTTATCCACAACTTGGCGTGCGTTATAAATCGTACCATCATAAGTACCTAATTGGATAACTGCTAAACGGAATGGACGTTTTTGATTTAATTTTTCAGGTGCCACTTCTTTGATTAATGATTTTAAGTAATCTTCTTCAAAACAGTGACTATCAATACCACCGATGAAACCAAATGGGTTACGTGCTGTTTCCAAGTAAATTGGCGTTGCACCTGCTTGAATTAACGCACCGTGGTGGTTTGATTTGTGGTTGTTACGGTCAAATAACACTAAATCGCCTGGAGAAAGCACTGCGTTTAATGCTACTTTGTTTGCAGATGAAGTACCGTTTAATACAAAGTAAGTTTTATCTGCATTAAATACTTGAGCAGCATATTTTTGTGCATCACAAGCTGCACCTTCATGAATTAACAAGTCACCTAATTTGACGTCCGCATTACAAATATCAGAACGGAAAATATTTTCACCAAAGAAATCGTAAAGGAAACGACCAGCTGGGTGTTTACGGTAGTATTGACCACCTTGGTGTCCTGGACAGTCGAAAGCGATATTACCCATTTCCACATATTCACTTAGCATTTTGAAGAATGGAGGCAACATTTTTTCTTCATAAAGTTTTGCTGCTGTTTCAATTTGACGGCTATAAAGTTTGATGTCATAACCGTTTAAATCTTGGATATGGTAAATAGAATCATAGAATTTTGGATCTACTTGTTGTTCTTCTGTTTGAACAACGAATACTGGAACGCCGAATTTTGTTGCTTGAATTCGACCGAGGTATTCTCCTACATCACTTGAACTTAATACGACAGCCGCAACATCTGTAAAGTCTGTTTTAGCAATCTCAACTAATTCTCTATTTGTAGAGAAATATTGTTCAACTTTTGGGCTATATGCAATTTTTAAGTTTGGCATAATGAACTCCTTTATTTATTTTTGACGTAAAGTTACCCTGCATTATTAATTTTAATAACGCAATAGATTTATTTAGAATAAAATAATCCGCTCTAGATTTTTTATTATAAAAACTAAAGTAAGAGTATATTTATTTTAAATTAAATAAGACTAAGTTAACTTCTAAAGATATTCCTTACCTGTTCTAGGCAATGCAAAAATATTCAGAAATTAATCTGTGAAGACTCTCTAAACAGAGAGAACAACTCTGTTTAGAGAGCCGTGTTGGATGGTTTATTTTGAGAAGCAAATACAGAGTATGAAAAGCAAGAACGATGCGATGGCATCATAATATGGCGTGTACGACGGATATGCGCCATCAAAGAACGACCTTTTATCGGATTAAACCGTAAAAGTCTCAATACTTTGGTATGGACGTATCTGTGTATATATGTACGAAGTAGCATAGAAAAATTCCCTCTTTCTATCTAAACTAACCTTTGTTGGGTATATTCTCTGCTTGTGTAAATATCATGTCAATAATATTTTTCAAAAAATGTGATCATTATCAAAAAATAAATTTAATTTTTCATATAAAAATAAAACCACAAAAAGCATGGGAATAAATTATTCTTAAAATAGATGATGAATAAATGTACTATTTATCGAGATCTTTACTAAGCTAAACTCGCTACCATGACAGCTTTAATCGTATGCATACGATTTTCTGCTTGTTCGAATGCAATATTCATCGGCGACTCAAATACCTCTTCAGTCACTTCAATGCCATTTGCTAATTCAGGGTATTTTTCTGCAATTTGACGACCTACTTTTGTTTCGCAGTTATGAAATGCGGGTAAGCAGTGCATGAATTTTACTTTTGGATTACCCGTACGCTTCATGAGTTCTGGCGTTACTTGATAAGGAAGCAATAACTTAATGCGTTCTCCCCAAGCTTCTAATGGCTCACCCATTGAAACCCAAACATCGGTATGCACAAAATCGGCACCTTTTACCGCTTTATCAATATCTTCAGTTACGGTAAGGCGGGCACCACTTTCTTTAGCAAAACTTTCACACATCTCAATAAAACTTGTTTCAGGTAATAAAGCTTTTGGGCCGCAAATACGCACATCCATCCCCAGTTTTGCTCCAATCAGTAAAAGAGAATTGCCCATGTTATTGCGCGCATCACCAATATACACATAACTAATTTGACGAAGTGGCTTGTCACAATGTTCAATCATCGTGAGAACATCCGCGAGCATTTGTGTAGGATGAAACTCATCCGTTAAACCATTAAACACTGGGACACTAGCATAATCTGCAAGCTCTTGCACAGTACTTTGTTTAAAGCCCCGATATTCAATCGCATCATACATCCTCCCAAGAACTCGAGCCGTATCCTTCATGCTTTCTTTATGTCCAATCTGAGATGAATTTGGATCAATGTAAGTCACTCTAGCACCTTGATCATAAGCAGCCACTTCAAAAGCACAACGAGTACGAGTTGAGGTTTTTTCAAAAATTAATGCGATATTTTTACCTTGCAGTTTAGGTTGCTCAGTTCCCGCATATTTCGCTCGTTTTAAATCGCGGGATAAATCTAGTAAGTACTTAATTTCACGCTCTGAATGATTAACAAGACTTAATAGGTGTCTATTTTTAAGATTGAAAGCCATAGTAATCTCCTTATCGGATGCCATCAATAAATGGCTGCCTTACTGTAAATGAAGTGATTTTTAGCGGATTGGATACCCTATTTTTGTCCCAAACGTGAAGTTTTGCAACCAAATTCAATCTCTTATTTTGTGATGCATATCACACTTCATTTCATAACTTTATATTGCGCTTTCTTTATATATAAAAGAGCTTTAAAATCTTGCCGATTCTTATACAACAGGAGCTCATATGATCAACAGAAGAAATTTCATCCAACTTGGCGCAAGCAGCATTTTAGCGTTAAGTGCTAGCCGTTTTGCTTTTGCGAAAAGCGATACACAAGTCGATTTACGTATTGTGGCAACAACCGATATTCACAGTTTTTTAACTGACTTCGATTACTACAAAGATGCACCTACTGAGAAATTCGGTTTTACCCGTGCTGCAAGCTTGATTCGTCAAGCTCGTCAAGAGGTGAAAAACAGCGTTTTAGTTGATAATGGGGACTTAATCCAAGGTAACCCAATCGCTGACTATCAAGCAGCGAAAGGTTACAAAGAAGGCAAACCAAACCCAGCTGTAGATTGCTTAAATGCGATGAACTATGAAGTGGGCACATTAGGTAACCACGAATTTAACTATGGCTTAGACTATTTAGCCGATGCGATTAAACAAGCAAAATTCCCAATCATCAATGCTAACGTGGTGAAAGTCGGTACTGAAGAGCCTTATTTCACACCTTATGTGATTCAAACGAAAGAAGTGGTGGATAGCCAAGGTAAACCCCATAAACTAAACATTGGTTATATCGGTTTTGTGCCACCACAAATTATGGTGTGGGATAAAGCGAATTTACAAGGCAAAGTAGAAACTCGCGATATCGTGAAAACCGCTCAAAAATATGTGCCAGAAATGAAACAAAAAGGCGCAGATATTATTGTGGCACTTGCGCATACAGGTCCATCTGATGAGCCATATCAAGAAGGTGCTGAAAACTCAGCATTCTACCTTGCTGATGTACCACACATTGATGCGATTGTTTTCGGTCACTCTCACCGTTTATTCCCGAACAAAGAGTTCGCAAAATCACCAAATGCGGATATTGCTAAAGGTACTGTGAAAGGCGTTCCTGAAAGTATGGCTGGTTACTGGGCAAATAACATCAGTGTGATCGACTTAACCCTTGCTCAACACAACGGCAAATGGTTAGTGGCTGATGGTAAAGCGGCACTCCGCCCAATTTACGATGCTGAAAACAAAAAAGCGACCACAGAAAGTGACGCAGAATTGACCGCACTTTTAAAACCTGTACATGAAGCCACCCGTGAATTCGTAGCACAGCCAATCGGTAAAGCTACCGATAACATGTACAGCTACTTAGCCTTAGTACAAGATGACCCAACCATTCAAATTGTGAACCAAGCACAAAAAGCTTATGTTGAAAAAGTAGCACCAAGTGTTGCAGCAATGGCTGGCTTACCAATTTTAAGTGCAGGCGCACCATTTAAAGCGGGTGGACGTAAAAATGACCCTACTGGCTATACAGAGGTAAACAAAGGTGAATTAACCTTCCGTAACGCTGCAGACTTATACCTCTATCCAAATACCTTAGTTGTGGTGAAAGCAACCGGTGAAGAACTGAAAGAATGGTTAGAATGTAGTGCGGGTATGTTTAAACAAATCGACCCTACAAGTGACAAACCACAATCGTTACTTGATTGGGAAGGCTTCCGTACTTATAACTACGATGTAATTGACGGCGTAAATTATGAATTCGACCTCACTCAACCAGCGCGTTATGACGGCGAATGCAAATTGATTAACCCGAACTCACACCGCGTGGTGAATTTAACTTACCAAGGTAAACCGGTTGATCCAAAAGCAGAATTCTTAATTGCAACTAACAACTATCGTGCTTACGGTAATAAATTCCCTGGCACTGGCGATGCACACATTGTTTACGCTTCTCCTGATGAAAACCGTCAAATCCTTGCGGATTACATCAAAGCAGAAAGTGAAAAACATGGCCATGTAAACCCAAGTGCGGATAAAAACTGGCGTTTTGCACCAATTAAAGGTAACGATAAATTAGACGTGCGTTTTGAAACCTCGCCAAGCGAACAAGCAGCGAAATTTATTCAAGATAATGCACAATATCCAATGAAGAAAGTTGGCACCGACGAAGTTGGCTTTGCGGTATATCAAGTCGATTTATCGAAATAACAAAAAAGGGCGTGCTTAGCACGCCCTACTTATTTCAAAGTGCGGTCAATTTTGACCTTATTTTTCTTCTTTTGGAAGTCTGATTAAAGCAAAGATCAAGCCGCCCCAAATCACAAGAAGCGCCACAATCATCATTGCAATTGCAATACCTGTCATCTTTATTCTCCTTTTTCTTCAAGATTGAGGTTCTCTTCATTTTTCCATTTTAAGCGAGAAAGAATGAATGAAACGACTACAAGCAAAATTGCCATACCCCAACCGAAGGTATTTACGAACCAGCTTGGATAACCTTCATAACCTTCTGTAAATACCTTCGCACCTTCACTCAATAACATAAAGGCAAGAATACCCGTGGTGATTACAATGCATAAACGCCATAGGAAACCGACTTTGAATGAAGAGCTTTCATTTAAGTGTTTACCTAATAAACCAAGTTTTTCATTTGCTACAATCACAATTAATGAAACAAATGCTACCGCTACAATACCAAAGTAGTTTACGAATTTATCCAACACATCAAGCATTGGTAGGCCGGTTGTGGTACCGAATAAAATTACTGACACCACCATCATTGGTAAACCAACAATAAAGGTCGCTTTTGCTCGACGTAAACGGAGTTTATCTTGAATCGCTGAAATGATTACTTCAATAACAGAGATAAATGAAGTTAATGCCGCGAAAGTTAATGAACCGAAGAACAATACCCCTAACACTTCACCAAATGGTGCTTTGTTAATGATGGTTGGGAATGCAAAGAAGGCTAAACCAATACCGCCTTTTGCCACCTCACTCACTTCCACACCTTGTGCAGCTGCAATAAAGCCTAATGCCGCAAATACACCGATACCGGCAAGTACTTCAAAGCTTGAGTTCGCAAAGCCAACAACTAAACCACTTCCTGTTAAATCAGAATCTTTTTTCAGGTAAGACGCATAAGTGATCATAATCCCGAAACAAATAGAAAGAGAGAAGAAGATTTGACCGTAGGCCGCAATCCACACACTTGGGTTAGACAATTTAGACCAGTCTGGGGTAAATAACGCATTCAAGCCTTTTTCTGCACCCGGTAGGAATAAAGAATAAACAACCAACGCCACAAACATCACCACTAAAACAGGCATTAAGATGTCTGAAGATTTAGAAATCCCTTTTTTAATGCCTAAAGAAAGTACGCCTAATGCTACTAACCATACTGCGATTAATGGGCCTGTCACCATGCCAACAAACTCAAAGCTCACACCATTAGCGATATCGCCCATTTTTAAGAATTCGTGTAGGAAGAAATCAATTGGTTTATCGCCCCAGGCTGAATTAAGTGAGAAGTAGGTGTAGCTTGCCGCCCAACCTAATACTACTGCGTAGTAAAGACCGATGATGACGTTCACCATCACCTGCCACCAACCAAACACTTCAAAGTGCGGGTTAAAACGACGATAAGAAAGTGGTGCACCACCACGATGGCGATGACCGATTGCGTAATCTAAGAAAAGCAATGGAATACCGGCGGTTAAAAGTGCAATAAGATAAGGGATAATAAATGCACCGCCCCCGTTTTCATAAGTGGTGTAAGGGAAACGCCAAATGTTTCCTAAACCAACAGCGGATCCAATTGCCGCCATAATAAATGCTTTCCGACCAGAGAAGGTCTCACGCTTTGCGTTTGACTGCGTCATATTAAGTTCCTTTTTAATGAAGAAAGATTTCAATATAATGAATTCTAAAACCGAGTCAAGGACTTGGTTAAAAGAGCGGTTAAAAATAGTGAATTTTTTTTAAAATTTACTGTCTAAAGGCCGAATTTAATCTCTATTAACAACCAAAAGGAAACATTTATGGATCTCAACAGCATTTTAAATCAAGTTTTAAATGTCGCTAAAAACTCTGCAAGCAAACTTGAAACCGGCAACCAAACTATCGACTCTATCACCAAAGTTGGTGGTGGTGCTGCGTTAGGTGGTATTTTATCGATGATTTTAGGTCGTAGTGGTGGTGCAAGCTTAGCAAAATTAGGCTCACTTGCCGTTTTAGGTAACCTTGCTTACCAAGCTTACCAAAACTATCAAAAAACCCAACAAAGCAGCCAACCAAACATCTCAGAAAATGCGTTCGATGTATTAAATTCATCAAGCCATGTCGATGCAGGCGAATTAATTTTACGCACCATGATCGCCGCAGCGGCAGCAGATGGTGAAATCACTGAAGATGAAAAACAAACTATTGCAAACGAAGCGGGTAACAACCCTGAATTAGCACAATGGCTTGCACAAGAAATCCAAAACCCAATTTCTATCAATGAAATTGCTCGTCTTGTAGGCAACGATACTGCACTTGCAAGCAATGTGTACTTAGCGGCTCGTTTAGTAAGCAAAGACTTATCTCGCAAAGAAATCATTTTCTTAGCAGACTTAGCAAAAGCGTTAGGCTTAGACGATGCGCTTGTTGAACAATTAGAAAAACAAGCAGGCTTCTAATTTTACGCACAGAAAACATCACGTTTTCTGACCGCACTTTTCATTCAAAAACACGATAATGTTTGTTATCGTGTTTTTTTCATTGGTTTTTTAGCGAAAACCTAACCAAAGGCGAAAAATTCCGCTACAATGCTGAACTTCAGTGTTTATAAAATTATTCAATAATCATAAAAACGGGAAGCAACATGACAGGCGCACAACTCATTATCCAATGTTTAAAAGCGCATGGCGTAACCGATCTTTTCGGCTACCCAGGCGGGGCAATCATGCCAACCTATGATGCCATCTATGACTCAGGTCTTGACCATCTCCTTTGTCGTAACGAACAAGGTGCCGCAATAGCCGCAATTGGTTATGCTCGCTCTACAGGCAAAGTAGGCGTATGTGTCGCAACGTCAGGCCCAGGTGCGACCAATTTAATTACAGGTTTAGGTGATGCTTTTGCTGATTCTGTGCCTCTCGTAGCATTTACTGGCCAAGTGGCTGCTCCCCTTATCGGAACCGATGCTTTCCAAGAAGCCGATGTTTTAGGTTTATCCCTTGCGTGTACCAAACACAGCTATATTGTTCAATCTGTTGAAGAACTACCTGAAATTATTGCTTCCGCTTTCCAAATTGCACAAAGTGGTAGACCAGGCCCTGTTCTCATCGATGTCCCTCGTAACATCCAAGTTGGCGATGTACCAGAACACATCAAACCCATTGTAAAACCTGTCGTAAAACCAACCGCACTTTCAGAATTAAAATTAGCGGAAGCAAAAGCGTTATTGACGCAAGCGAAAAAACCTGTGCTTTATGTTGGTGGTGGCGTAGGTATGGCAAACGCAACGCAAGCGGTCAGAAAATTCCTACAAATTACCAAAATGCCGTCCGTTTCGACATTAAAAGGTTTAGGCTCAATTGACCCAACCGATCCCGTTTATATGGGCATGATTGGTATGCACGGCACAAGACCAGCAAACATTGCCGTGCACGAATGTGATTTATTGTTAGTGTGCGGTGCACGTTTTGACGACCGTGTAACCGGTAAATTAGACAGTTTTGCGCCACAAGCTAAAGTCATTCATTGTGATATTGATGCGGCAGAAATCAACAAACTCCGTGTGGCAAATGTCGCCCTTCAAGGTGATTTAATTCAAGCCTTAGAAGCTTTAAGTATTCCACTTGCGATTGATGATTGGCGTGCACATATTCAAGCGTTGAAAGCCAAACTCGATTTCACTTATATCGACAATGCAGGCAACCGACCGATTGACCCTTGGTCATTGCTCAACACACTTTCTCAGCGTAAACCTCAAAATGCGGTGATTTGTACCGATGTTGGCCAACACCAAATGTGGTCTGCACAACATATGCGCCATTTCGCACCAGAAAACTATATTACCTCCGCGGGCTTCGGCACCATGGGATTTGGTTTGCCTGCTGCGGTAGGTGCGAAAAAAGCACGCCCTCATGATGAAGTGATTTTGGTGACAGGCGATGGTTCATTGATGATGAACATTCAAGAATTAGGTTCAATCAAACGCGGTAAATTACCCGTAAAAATTTTGCTGTTAGATAACCAACGTCTTGGTATGGTGCGTCAATGGCAAGACCTTTTCTGGAACAAACGCCGCTCTGAAACCATTTTAGAAGATAACCCTGATTTCGTGATGTTAGCGAAAGCCTTTGATATTCCAGCTGAACGCATTGAGCGCGCTGATGATGTAGATGCGGCACTTAATCGTTTATTAAATAGTGAAACTGCCTATTTATTGCAAGTATGCATTCCACCTGAAGAATGTGTATGGCCATTAGTGCCACCAGGCGCATGCAACACAGATATGCTGGAGGAAATTTAAGATGAACCAATATACTTTTGATTTAATCGCTCAACATCGCCCAGAGGTTTTAGAACGCGTATTACGCGTTATTCGTTTACGCGGCTTCACTGTGACTAATATGGAGATGGCATTGGTAGAGACCAAAGTGCAGTTAAAAATTACTGTAAAATCTGACCGCACTTTTGATTTGTTGGTGAATCAATTGGCGAAACTGCCGGATGTGATTGAAATTAAGTAAAGGAACTTAAAAATGAAAAAGCTATTTGCTTTTATTTTGCTATTGTCAACAATCGTTTTGGCGGCTTGCTCGTCACGTTCGTCATCAACAACACAAGAGCCCATTGAGATGTTTATGTTTAGCCAAGATGGTGGACTTTTCGTCTTTACCAATAAGGAAAGTTTTGAACTCCGAGGCCCCGCAATCTCTGATTTATCGAAATTTTTAAATAGCTCTTATACCAAAACAGTTGAAAAGGTGGAACCGGTCTTCCTGATTGATCAAGAAGACAAACAGGTTATTGCAACGTTAAGATTGTATGCTCGGGTAGATAACTTAACGGAAAAACAACGCAGTGAATTATTAAAGACATTTATGTTCCAGCAGACGACAGAAGTACTCAAAAATAAATTGCAACAACGCTATGGCATTTCAGCTCAGTTTGATATTTATGATGTGATTTATGAGGCGAGAGGTGTTAGTCGACAATATGAAAATCGAGATGAATTGTTAGCAAAATATAAACTTGCAAAACCGATTATGGCAACAGTGGACCGATATTATGGCAGCAAGATTGACACCTCGTATTCTGACAATTCTGAATCAGTTAATCCGCTTGTTATTTTAACTGCGCCATTGTGGATTCCATTTAGTCTTCTTGATTGCTTCAACGAGCGTAATGCATTCCTTGATTTTTGTCCGTTCCGTTAAATAGCAATAAAGTGTGGTTAAAATTCATAGTGAAAAATAACCGCACTTTAGATTTATTAGTGAAGCAGTTGGGAAAATAACTTAAGATTATGAAGGTAAAAAATGAAAAAAATGCGTTTATTTATTGGGATGTTGATAGCTACGCTTTTATTGGGCTGTGTAACAGCAGATCAACAATATAAAGAATTATCATCCAAAAAAGAAGTGATCAAATCTTTCTTTATTGCTGATAATCGTATTTATGCGATTGGGCAACTTAATAGTTATCAATTTAATAGTAAAGATAATGGGGATACGGCTCAATTAATTAAATTACTTGAGTCACCTTATACTAAAAATATTTCTTTTGTGAAGATTGATGAGATAAGAAAAAATGTTAAAAGCAATGAAGTAGAGGCATTCTTATCAATATATTTTAACCATAAAAATTTAACAAAAACTCAACTTGATGAACTTTATAATATAAATTCTCCTTATAGAGATGGACGTAGAATGTTTTTTTCAATGAATAATGGAAATCTTGTTGATATAAAAAATAAAAATGAGATTTTGCAAAAGGCTAAACTTATTCAGCCATTAGAAACAAAATATGTAGAGTTTAGCAATGAAAAAGAAATTAGTATTAATAAATTGAACAAAGAAGAGGCTGCACTTTCAGCTATTATTATTCCTTTTGCCATCATAGGACTACCATTTGCAATCGTTGAGAAAGTTCTTACGACTGTTACGTCTCCGTAAGATGCATGGATTTTTAATATAAACAAAACAATGTGATATCTGTAGAGGCAAATATAATTTGCTCCTACACTATTGAATACAAAGGCTATATTTAGCAATAATTTACTACTTGGAGAGATTATTTATGCCAAAACTACGTTCAGCGACCAGTACTCAGGGTCGTAATATGGCGGGTGCACGTGCCTTATGGCGTGCAACAGGGATGAAAGAAAATGACTTTGGTAAACCGATTATTGCGGTGGTGAACTCTTTCACCCAATTCGTACCTGGGCATGTTCATTTAAAAGATATGGGACAACTAGTCGCAGCTGAAATTGAAAAAGCTGGCGGCGTAGCAAAAGAATTCAATACTATTGCGGTGGATGACGGTATCGCTATGGGTCACGGTGGGATGCTTTATTCTTTACCAAGCCGTGATTTAATCGCTGACAGCGTAGAATATATGGTTAATGCTCACTGTGCTGATGCAATGGTGTGTATTTCCAACTGTGACAAAATCACCCCGGGAATGTTGATGGCGGCAATGCGTTTGAACATTCCAACTATCTTCGTTTCAGGCGGCCCAATGGAGGCGGGTAAAACGAAATTATCTGATCAGCTTATTCGCTTAGACTTAGTGGATGCGATGATTGAAGCGGCAGATCCGAATGTAAGCGATGAGCGTATTGATGCGATTGAGCGCAGCGCTTGTCCAACTTGTGGTTCTTGCTCAGGGATGTTTACTGCTAACTCAATGAACTGCTTAACCGAAGCATTAGGTTTATCTTTACCGGGTAATGGCTCGATGTTAGCAACCCATGCTGACCGTAAAGAATTATTCTTAAAAGCTGGTCGTCAAATTGTTGAGCTTTGCAAACGCTATTATGAACAAGATGATGAAAGCGTATTACCTCGTTCAATTGGCACCTTTGAGGCCTTTGAAAATGCCATGAGTTTAGATATTGCGATGGGTGGTTCAAGTAATACCGTTTTACACTTATTAGCGGCAGCTCAAGAAGCTGGCGTAGATTTCAAAATGGCAGATATTGACCGCTTATCCCGTGTTGTCCCTTGCTTAAGCAAAATTGCGCCAAACACCAATAAATACCACATGGAAGATGTGCACCGTGCAGGTGGCATTATGGGCTTATTAGGTGAATTAGATCGTGCGGGTTTAATCCACCGTAACACCAAAACCGTGTTAGGAACAACACTAGAAGAACAATTAAATCAATACGATATTATTCGTAACAAAGACGAAGAATTACACAAATTCTTCCGTGCCGGCCCTGCTGGTATTCGTACCACGCAAGCCTTCTCACAAGATTGCCGTTGGGATAGTGTAGATGATGACCGTGTAAGCGGTTGTATCCGTAACAAAGAAAATGCGATTTCTCAAGAAGGCGGCTTAGCCGTCTTGTTCGGGAATATTGCCAAAGACGGTTGTATCGTCAAAACCGCGGGTGTGGATGAGTCTATCTGGAAATTCACCGGTCGTGCCATCGTGTTTGAAAGCCAAGAAGATGCCGTTGCCGGGATTTTAGGCGGCAAAGTCAAAGAAGGCCATGTCGTCGTGATTCGCTATGAAGGCCCGAAAGGCGGCCCTGGTATGCAAGAAATGTTGTATCCAACCAGCTACTTAAAATCGATGGGCTTAGGTAAAAAATGTGCCTTATTAACAGATGGTCGTTTCTCTGGTGGTACATCTGGTTTATCCATCGGTCACGCCTCTCCTGAAGCAGCTTCTGGCGGTGCGATCGGCTTAGTACATGATGACGATATTATCGAAATCGATATTCCAAATCGCGCTATTAATCTCAAAGTCAGCGATGAAGAATTAGCAAAACGCCGTACCGAGCAAGATGCCAAAGGCTGGCAACCAGCTCACCGTGAACGTGAAGTGTCCTTTGCATTAAAAGTGTTTGGCCACTTTGCCACATCCGCAGATAAAGGCGCGGTGCGTGATAAAAGTCTATTAAAATAATCTCTAATCATTCCTCCTCCCATAAAAGAGAGGAGGATAAAAATAAAGAAAAAATTAACCGCACTTCATCATAACAAATTAAGTATCATGAAAAATCTACTTACCAATCCTCAACCCTCTCAATCGGATTATGTTAACGCGATTGTTAAACTTGGCTCCAGAGTATATGAAGCCGCTACTATAACCCCACTACAAAAAATGGGGAAATTATCCGAGCGCCTACATAATAATATTTGGATTAAGCGTGAAGACCGCCAGCCAGTAAATAGCTTTAAGCTTCGTGGTGCTTATGCAATGATTTCTAGCCTTTCTGATGAACAAAAACAGGCTGGTGTTATTGCTGCTTCTGCGGGTAATCATGCGCAAGGCGTAGCATTATCAGCGAAACAACTTGGGCTAAAAGCATTAATTGTTATGCCACAAAACACACCAAGCATTAAAGTGGATGCAGTCCGTGGTTTTGGTGGCGAAGTGTTGCTACATGGGGCAAATTTTGATGAAGCCAAAGCTAAAGCAATTGAGCTTTCGAAGTCTAAACAAATGACATTTATTCCGCCGTTTGATCATCCATTGGTGATCGCGGGTCAAGGCACATTGGCAATGGAAATGCTACAACAGGTGGCCGATTTGGATTATGTCTTTGTACAAGTCGGAGGCGGTGGTCTCGCCGCTGGTGTAGCCATTTTACTCAAACAATTTATGCCGGAAATTAAAGTGATCGGTGTCGAGTCCAAAGATTCAGCCTGTTTGAACGCCGCTTTAGAAAAAGGTGAACCTACAGATTTAGCTCACGTTGCTCTATTTGCTGACGGTGTAGCGGTAAAACGTATTGGTGATGAAACATTCCGTTTATGCCAGAAATATTTGGATGGAATGGTGTTGGTGGATAGCGATGAAGTTTGTGCCGCAATGAAAGATTTATTCGAAAATGTGCGTGCGGTATCAGAACCATCTGGTGCATTAGGTTTAGCCGGTCTGAAAAAATACGTCAAACAGCACAATATTCAAGGCAAAAACATGGCAGCGATTTTATCTGGTGCCAACCTTAACTTCCATACATTACGTTACGTTTCAGAACGTTGCGAAATTGGTGAAAACCGTGAGGCTTTACTTGCTGTAACCATGCCTGAACAACCTGGCAGTTTCTTAAAATTTGCCCATGTCATCGGTAATCGTGCAGTAACAGAATTTAGTTATCGTTATGCAGATAACCAAAAAGCTTGCATTTTTGTTGGTGTGCGAACGACTAATGAAGCAGAAAAAGCAGACATTATTGCTGATTTAACAAAAAACGGTTTTGATGTTGAAGATATGTCTGATGACGACAT
This sequence comes from uncultured Haemophilus sp., assembly GCA_905205995.1. GTDB lineage: Bacteria > Pseudomonadota > Gammaproteobacteria > Enterobacterales > Pasteurellaceae > Haemophilus_D. The sequence goes on from CAJLFU010000005.1 coordinate 16,930, forward strand.
TGCTAAAACACACATTCGTTACTTGATGGGAGGACGCGTTTCAAACCGTAATGAGCGACTTTATAGCTTTGAATTCCCAGAACAAAAAGGGGCTCTACTGAAATTCTTAGAAATATTAGGTAAACGCTGGAATATTTCATTGTTCCACTATCGTGCGCATGGTGCCGATTACGGTAATATCCTTGCAGCATTCCAATTAGAAGAAAAAGATAACGCAGAATTTGAGCAAGCCTTAACACAACTCGGCTATGTTTATGAAGATGTAAGTGAAAGTAAAGCTTATCGATATTTCTTAAGATAGAAACAAAAAGAGCGGCCATTTTGACCGCTCTTTTTTATTATCATAAACTTATCGTTTTGATTTAACGAGTTTTTCAGTAAGCTCGTAAGCACGAAGTTTCGCTAACTCTCTAGAAAGTTTCGCTACAAGAAGCTCATAATCCACATCAGAAACGTGAGCCACAATATTTTCTTCAGCTTTGCGTTTTGCTTCAAGAATACGATCTGCATCTAACTCGCTACCGCGAATTGCAACATCGGCAAGTACAGTTACTACTTTAGGTTGAACTTCTAAGAAGCCACCTGAAACATAGATAACTTCTTCTTTGCCATCTTCAAGGGTGAATTTAACAATCCCTGGCTTAATCGCCGTCATCAAAGGGGTGTGGTTTGGTAAAATACCTAGTTCACCTTCCACACCAGTTGCTTGGATTTGTTTAACAGCACCTTCAAAGATTTTTCGCTCTGCGCTGACTATTATTAGGTTAAATGTCGCCATTTTTGTTCTCCTTCAAATGACTTGAAGTGATTACATATTTTTGGCTTTTTCTAGCGCTTCGTCGATTGTACCGACCATGTAGAACGCTTGTTCTGGAATATGGTCGTATTCGCCGTCTAAAATACCTTTAAAGCCGCGGATAGTTTCTTTTAAAGAAACATATTTACCTGGTGTACCGTTGAATACTTCAGCAACGAAGAACGGTTGTGATAAGAAACGTTCAATTTTACGTGCACGTGCTACCACTAATTTATCTTCTTCAGATAACTCGTCCATACCAAGAATTGCGATAATATCTTTCAATTCTTTATAACGTTGTAAGATACCTTGTACGCCACGCGCTACATCATAGTGCTCTTGACCAACAACGAGTGGGTCTAATTGGCGTGAAGTTGAATCTAATGGGTCAACCGCAGGGTAAATACCTAAAGACGCAATTTGACGACTTAATACAACTGTTGAGTCTAAGTGCGCAAAGGTTGTTGCCGGAGATGGGTCAGTTAAGTCATCCGCAGGTACATATACCGCTTGTACAGAGGTAATAGAACCTGTTTTGGTTGAAGTGATACGTTCTTGTAACACACCCATTTCTTCTGCTAATGTCGGTTGGTAACCTACCGCAGATGGCATACGACCTAATAACGCAGATACTTCAGTACCAGCAAGGGTATAACGATAGATATTATCCACAAAGAATAATACATCACGACCTTCATCACGGAATTTTTCAGCCATGGTTAAACCGGTTAACGCAACACGTAAACGGTTACCTGGTGGCTCATTCATTTGTCCGTAAACTAATGATACTTTATCTAATACGTTAGAATCTTTCATTTCATGATAGAAGTCGTTACCTTCACGAGTACGTTCACCTACACCCGCAAATACGGAGTAACCTGAGTGCTCGATCGCGATGTTACGGATTAATTCCATCATGTTAACGGTTTTACCTACACCCGCACCACCGAATAGACCCACTTTACCACCTTTTGCGAATGGACAAATTAAGTCGATAACTTTGATACCAGTTTCTAGTAATTCCGTACTGTTAGATTGTTCTTCATAGCTTGGTGCTGGACGATGGATAGCCCAATTTTCTTCCGCGCCGATATCACCTTGCTCATCGATTGGTTCACCCAATACGTTCATAATACGGCCTAGTGTTTTAGTCCCTACTGGAACTTGAATTGGGTTACCAGTATTTTCTACTTTTAAGCCACGTTTTAAGCCGTCAGATGTACCTAATGCGATACAGCGAACTACGCCGCCACCTAATTGTTGTTGAACTTCAAGGGTTAAACCTGATTCAACTTTTAATGCATCGTAAACTTTTGGTACTGCATCTTGTGGGAATTCAACGTCAATCACCGCACCGATGATTTGTACAATTTTTCCTGCTGACATTACCGTTCCTCTTTTATTAAATCGCTGCCGCGCCGGCGACGATTTCGTTTAATTCATTTGTAATACTTGCTTGACGGGCTTTGTTGTAAACTAATCGCAAGTCATTGATTAAATTACCTGCATTATCAGTTGCCGCTTTCATTGCTACCATTCTAGCAGCTTGCTCGGAAGCAAGGTTATCTACCACAGATTGATACACTTGTGATTCCAAATAACGAGTAAGCAAACTGTCTAATAAGACTTTTGGCTCTGGCTCGTAAAGGTAATCCCAGGTGCTTTGTCTTTGCTCTAAATTATCGGTTTCTAATGCCGGTAATGGTACTAATTGTTGGTAAACGGGTTTTTGTGCCATTGTATTAACGAATTTATTGTAGGCAATATAAACTGCATCTACTTTACCGTCTTTATAGACATCAAACATGTCGTTTGCGACCCCGATCAAATCTTCCATTGCCGGATTATCACCCAAACCGGAAAGTTGTGCACGAACAGGTAATCCTAATGAGCGGAAAAAGCTAATACCTTTTGAGCCAATTAAGCCCAATTCAACAGTAACGCCTTTATCTTTCCATTGTTTGATTTCTGTCATCACAGTTTTAAACAAGTTAATGTTCAAACCGCCACACATTCCGCGGTCAGTCGAGACCACTAAGATCCCGACTCTTTTTACTTCGCGTTGAATTAAAAATGGGTGTTTATAACCAACAGTTGCTTTAGAGACGTGGCTGATAACATTTCGTATTGTTTCAGAATACGGACGAGAAGCAGCCATACGATCTTGCGTTTTACGCATTTTCGAGGTTGCCACCATTTCCATTGCCTTTGTAATTTTTTGTGTACTTTGTACACTGGCAATTTTGGTTTTTATCTCTTTTGCACCTGCCATCTTATTTCTCCGTTACTTTTACCACGCGCTGTTGGCTTTAAAGTTATCCAAAATCGCTTTTAATGATGCTTTAACTTCATCATTGTAATTACCGGTTTTGGTCAATTCAGCCATAAACTCGCTGTGGTTACGGCGAGCGTAATCTAAAAGTGCGGCTTCAAAACTTGCAATTTTTTGCAATTCCACATCTTCTAAATAGCCAAACTCAACCGCGAAAAGCAACACAGATTGCTCTGCTACACTAAGCGGTACATATTGTTTTTGTTTCAATAATTCAGTGACTTTTTCACCGTGAGAAAGTTGTTTACGGGTTGCATCATCAAGGTCAGATGCAAACTGAGCAAACGCCGCTAATTCACGATATTGAGCCAATGCAGTACGGATACCACCAGCTAATTTTTTCACTACTTTAGTTTGTGCAGAACCACCCACACGAGATACCGAAATACCAGGGTTTACCGCTGGACGAATACCAGAGTTAAATAAGTTAGATTCTAAGAAAATCTGACCATCGGTAATCGAAATTACGTTGGTTGGAACGAATGCAGAAACGTCACCCGCTTGAGTTTCAATAATAGGAAGAGCGGTTAAAGAACCTGTTTTTCCTTTTACTGCACCTTGAGTAAATTTCTCTACGTATTCTTCATTTACACGTGCAGCACGTTCAAGTAAACGTGAGTGTAGATAGAATACGTCACCTGGATATGCTTCACGACCTGGTGGACGACGTAATAATAATGAAATTTGACGATAAGCAACGGCTTGTTTTGATAAATCATCGTAAACGATTAATGCATCTTCACCGCGATCACGGAAATATTCACCCATTGCACAACCTGAGTAAGGTGCAAGGTATTGTAATGCCGCTGATTCAGACGCTGACGCTGCAACAACGATAGTGTTTTCAAGCGCACCGTGTTCTTCTAATTTACGTACTACGTTTGCGATAGTCGAAGCTTTTTGGCCGATCGCGACATAGATACATTTAATACCTGAATCACGTTGGTTGATGATTGCGTCGATTGCTAATGCTGTTTTACCTGTTTGACGGTCACCGATGATTAACTCACGTTGACCACGACCGATTGGAACCATTGAGTCAACTGCTTTATAACCAGTTTGTACAGGTTGATCAACAGATTTACGATCGATAACACCTGGCGCAATAACTTCAACAGGAGAGAAACCATCGTTTTCAATTTCGCCTTTGCCATCGATTGGTTGACCAAGTGTGTTTACCACGCGACCTAATAAACCACGACCAACTGGTACTTCAAGGATACGGCCAGTACATTGTACTTCCATACCTTCCGCTAAGTCTGCGTAAGGACCCATTACTACCGCACCAACAGAATCACGTTCAAGGTTAAGTGCCATTGCGTAACGGTTGCCTGGTAAGGCGATCATTTCGCCTTGCATCACATCGCTTAAACCGTGAACACGAATAATCCCATCACTTACAGAAACAATTGTCCCTGTATTGCGGGCTTCGCTCACCACGTCGAATTGAGCGATGCGTTTTTTAATCAATTCACTAATTTCAGTTGAATTTAGTTGCATCTTGTATTCCTCTTATAATTGCAACTCGTTTGCGAGACGAGCAAGTTGCCCACGGCTACTTCCGTCAATCACAAAGTCTTCTGTACGAATAACCACACCGGCAATCAGTGAGCTATCTACGTTGCAATTTAATTTCACTTTGCGAGCTAATCTCTTTTCCATTGCAGCTGCAATTTTTTCGATTTGTGTTGCATTCAATGGTTGTGCGGAAGTTACTTCAACTTCTGCAATAGCTTGGTGTTCTTCTACATAATGTTTAAATTCTTCAAACACAGTAGAAATCGCACTCAAACGCTTATTTTCAGCCATTAACCGAATAAGATTTTGCCCATATTGATCCAATTGTTCGCCACAAATAGAAATTACTGTATTAGCTAATTTCTGTGCAGAAAGAGAACTACTTAAGTAAGCTTTTACCGTTTCATCTTCAGCTACAGCAGCAGCGAAACCTAACATTTCAGTCCATTTTTCGACCGCACTTTGTTCAATGGCAAAGTCGAATGCAGCTTTTGCATAAGGGCGAGCTATTGTAGTTAATTCTGACATAAGCTAAGCCTCTTATAACTCTGCAACTAATTTATCAATAATGTCATTGTTTGCCGCTTCATCAATAGAACGACCCACAATTTTCTCAGCACCAGCCACTGCTAATGAAGCCACTTTAACACGTAATTCTTCTTGAACACGTTTACGTTCTGCTTCTACTTCAGCATAACCTTGAGCAATAATTTTTGCTTTCAGTTCTTCGGCTTCTGCCTTCACTTCGTCTAACACTTCATTGCGACGTTTATTAGCAGCATCTAAAATCTCTTGAGCTTGTACTTTTGCAGATAAAAGTTCTTGTTCCACAAGATTTTTAGTATCTGCTTGCTCTTTTTTCGCTGCTTCAGCTGACGCTAACGCGTTCGCAATTTGGCTTTGACGTGTTTCAATCGCATTAATAATTGGTGGCCAAACAAACTTCATGCAGAACCACACGAAAAGTGCGAACGCAATAAGTTGACCAATCAATGTTGCATTTAAATTCACAACGTCCTCCTTACTATGCTTGTTTTACGTTGATAAGCAAATAAGGTGATTAGTGTAATAAACCGATGAATGGGTTTGCGAAAATGAAAAGTAATGAAATACCAACAGCAATCATTGCAATCGCATCCAAAAGACCTGCCACGATAAACATTTTAGTTTGTAGGCTAGATGCTAATTCAGGTTGACGAGCAGATGATTCTAAGAATTTACCACCTAAGATCGCAAAGCCGATTGCAGTACCTAATGCAGCAAATGCAAGAAGGATTGATGCACCAATGATTGTCGCTGTAATAACAGTTTCCATAATGTTCTCCAATAGAAGTTAAGTTTAGCCCTAGAGCCGGTTAATAAAAAATGATTAATGATCTGCTTTGTTATAAGCAATACTTAAATAAACGACCGTTAACATCATAAAGATGAATGCTTGTAACGTAATAATCAAAATATGGAAAATAGCCCAAGCAAGGTGTAACGGAATTCCCAATGCTGCGATAGCCACATTTGCAGAGTACATCACAGCGATAAGAACAAAGATTAATTCCCCTGCATACATATTACCGAATAGACGGAAAGCAAGAGAAATAGGTTTTGCTAATAAAGTTACGGTTTCAAGAATAAAGTTTACTGGAATAAACACCCAATGATTAAAAGGATGGAGTGTATATTCTTTCGCTAAGCCACCAAAACCTTTTGATTTAACTGTATAGAAAAGAATAAGGAAGAATACGCAGATCGACATACCCAAGGTTGCGCTGATATCTGCTGTTGGCACAGCTCTTAAGTAGTGAATACCAAAGAGGCTGGCAAGTTGAGGAGGGAAATCAACAGGAATTAAGTCAATAGCATTCATAATGAATACCCAGCAGAAAATGGTTAAAGCAATTGGTGCTACCACATTACGCGGGCCATGAAAGTTTTCTTTCACAATGCCATCAACCCAACCTACGACAATTTCAACCAAACATTGCATTTTGCCCGGTACGCCTGTTGTTGCATTTTTTGCAACGCGAGAAAAAATAAACAGGAAAATCACTGCAGATACGATCGAGAAAAAGAGCGTATCAACATGAACGTTCCAGAAACCATCACCTGTTTTTAAGAAGGTCAAGTGGTGGCCAATATATTCGGAAGTCGTTTGTCCAGACATAGTCAACCCTTTGTAGAAAAAAGAAAAAATTTAAGATTTATTTAACAAAAACGGAATAAAATTATTCAACGCTAATGCCGTAAAAAAACCAACAAAAAACAAAATAAAATGTGAGATAGAAAGCCATTTAAAGGACACACCCACAAGCACAATCGTCAGCATAAATTTCAATGCTTCACCACGATAAAATGCCGTTAATTTTGTTGAGAAATCTTGTTTGCGAAAAAAAACAATATAAGCAAAAGCACAAAATGGCACAAAAGCACAGATAAATCCTAAACTAAAATCTACCGCACTTTCACCTTGCCAAAGCGCAACTAACAAACCAAAAACAACAAGACAAATAGATTCAATGATCATCGTTTTTTGATATCGATTTTTGGCCTGTGTTAAAACCTTAGACATTATCTTATTTTTTTAAAATACAAAAACTACCTAATTATACCCGTGCTACAAAGAGTTTCAACTTTTTAACCACTAAAAAATGTTAAACAAATCACACTTTTAAAAAATAATTAACAAAATAGCCGTAAAAAAAGTGTGTTTTATCGTAAAACGATTAAATGTCGCTCACCTATAAGCTCTGGTACATGCAAAGTTATCACGTCTTTTACTTCGAATTTTTTGTCTAATTCTTGAACTTCATCTTCGTGATAAATGCCTTTTAAAGCATAAAAATATCCATCTTGTTTTGGCAAATGATGACACCAATCTGTCATATCTTTTAACGAAGCAAATGCACGACTTAATACACCGTCGAATTTTTGTTCAGGTTGGTATTCCTCAACGCGGCTAAGAACAGGTTCTACATTTGTTAGTCCTAACTCACGTACTGCATTTCGAATGAAGCTAATACGCTTACCTAAACTATCTAACAAGACAAACTGCTTAGTAGGATTTATAATGGCTAAAGGCAGGCCTGGCAAGCCTGGACCCGTTCCTACATCTATAAAACGATCCCCTTGTAAATAAGGACTAACAACAATACTATCCAAGATATGTTTAACTAACATCTCTTGTGGATCACGTACAGAGGTTAAATTATAAGCCTTGTTCCATTTATGGAGTAATTGTACCAACTGAATCAGTTGATCTTTTTGTAGATCGGTTAATTGAATTTCTGCTTGAGCCAGTAAATTTTCGAGTTTTGCTTTCATTTTTCTATCTATCTTGTCTGTTTGTCGTCATTCTACTTGAAAGTGCGGTTAAAATCCTTAGTGTTTTTATTTCAGCAAAAATTTAGCCTACTAATCACATCTTTTTAATTTGTAATATAAAAAAGTGCGATGAAAATTCACCGCACTTTTACTTTCAATACCTGAGAAGTTTACTCCCCACGTTTTAGCATTCCTTGTTTTTTCAAATTCACCAGAATAATTGAAATTGCTGCAGGGGTAACGCCTGAAATTCGGCTTGCTTGGCCAATGGAAACCGGACGATGCTGTTCTAACTTCGCACGTACTTCATTAGATAAACCGGAAACTTTGCTGTAATCAAAGTTAGCCGGAATTGCCGTATTTTCGTGGCGTTTTTGTTTTTCAATTTCTTCTTGTTGATGCTCAATATAGCCTTGATACTTAATAGCAATTTCCACTTGTTCTACGGCTTCTCTATCTTCCATTGCTGGTTTGTATGGTGTTAAAGAAGTCAAAATATCGTAGGTCATCTCTGGACGGCGCAATAAATCTTCACCGTTGGCTTCACGCACAAGTGGGCTGCCAAGTACTTTATTCGCTTCTTCTAAATATTCAGAACGCGGATGCAACCAAATGCTGCGTAAGCGTTGGCGTTCCTGTTCAATATTTTCCATTTTTTGATTAAAGCGTGCCCAGCGAACCTCATCAATCAAACCTAATTCATGGGCAATTGGCGTTAAACGAATATCCGCATTATCTTCACGTAATAACAAACGGTATTCTGCACGAGAAGTGAATACACGATACGGTTCTTTGGTACCAAGCGTACAAAGGTCATCAACCAATACGCCAGTATAAGATTGATCGCGGCGTGGATACCATGCCTCTTTTTCTTGTACGTAAAGACCTGCGTTAATCCCCGCCAATAAACCTTGTGCCGCCGCTTCTTCATAACCGGTTGTACCGTTAATTTGACCTGCAAAGAATAAACCCGAAATCGATTTAGTCTCTAACGTTGGTTTTAAGTCACGTGGATCAAAATAATCATATTCAATGGCATAACCCGGTTTGATGATGCGAGCCTTTTCCAAACCTTTCATGGAATTCACAATGCCCATTTGTACATCAAACGGCAAACTGGTAGAAATTCCATTTGGATACACTTCATTACTGGTTAAGCCTTCTGGTTCCAAATAAATTTGATGTGAATTACGATCCGCAAAACGCATTACTTTATCTTCAATGGATGGACAATAACGTGGACCGATCCCTTCAATTACACCAGTATACATTGGACTGCGATCCAAATTATTACGGATCACTTCATGGGTTTGTTCATTGGTATGGGTGATATAACAAGGAATTTGTTGAGGGTGATCATCCACTGATCCCATAAAAGAGAAAACAGGCAACACCTCATCACCATGCTGTTTAGCTAAAATATCAAAATTGATTGTACGTGCATCAATACGCGGTGGTGTACCGGTTTTTAAACGATCAACGCGTAAATTCAGATCACGTAAACGATGAGAAAGTGTAATGGATGCCGGATCACCTGCACGGCCGCCTTCATAGTTATCTAAACCAATGTGGATCTTACCCGCTAAGAAAGTACCGGCAGTTAAAATAACCGATTTCGCACGGAATTTAAGCCCCATTTTGGTTTCCACACCACAAACGCGATCTTGCTCAATTAAAATATCGGTTACTTCTTGTTGGAAAATATCTAAATTTGGTTGATTCTCTAGTGCGATGCGTACAGCCTGACGATATAAAACACGGTCAGCTTGAGCACGAGTTGCACGTACAGCAGGCCCTTTACTGCTGTTTAAAGTACGAAATTGAATACCGGCTTTATCCGCTGCGTGAGCCATAAGACCGCCCATCGCATCAATTTCTCTCACTAAATGGCCTTTACCAATGCCGCCAATGGCTGGATTACATGACATTTGTCCAAGGGTATCAACATTATGTGTCAATAACAGGGTTTTTAATCCCATGCGTGCTGGTGCCAATGCGGCTTCTGTACCAGCATGACCGCCACCAACAACGATCACATCATAATTTTCGGTGTAAAACATATCTCTCTCTTCGTCTTCTATTTGATCTTCGATCTAAAAATAGGCGCTATTCTACTGAAAATTACGTGTGCTTGAAAGCAAGAATTCAATCTGTGATAAGAGAAGATCGAGAGGTAATAAAGATAAGATCTATTTATATATAAAGATCTTATTATTGTTACTATTACGATCCTTTTAACTTGTGAATAAGATCATTTTCCTTTTTTAAATGAATAAGTTAGATCATTTTAGACTGTGTTGAAATGTCATCAGTTTGGAGGCTTTTTCTTGTGGATAACCTTTAATTTTATCCACAGTTAAAACAATCATCATATTTATTCAGTGGAAAAGAACAAGTTTTTGACAGGTTTTATTAAAGTTATCCACAGGTGATTTTTTTGATAATAGATAAAGAAAAAGCGATAACTCAAATTATCGCTTTATTATGACTAAAGTGCATGAATAAATTGTGGTAGCCAATCTTCTGCAAATTGCTCTTGATCATCAACATGTAAGACATCGATTTTTAAACTCTCGCAGATTTTGACCGCACTTTTTTCACTTAATTGTGTTTCGACTTTATTCACGGCATGACAGAATGTATCGTAATCTGAATTACCTAAGCCTACAACGGCAAAGCGGAGAGAAGAGAAATCTTTATCTGATGCCGCAATTTGTTCAAAGAGTGGTTTTAAATTATCTGGCAATTCACCTGCGCCATGTGTTGAAGTGACAATCAACCAAATGTTTTCATCAATCACATCATCAAGTTCTGGTCCGTGGAAAAGTGCGGTAGAAAAATCTTGTGTTTTTAACACATCTTCTAAATGCTCCGCCACATATTCAGCGCCGCCTAACGTGCTACCTGAAATCACGCAAATATTCATATTGTTTCCTAATAAGAAAAAAGGCTTAGATTTTCTAAGCCTTTATAGTCATTATACGTTGTCGAATTTACCCAACAATGAACGAATGTGTTCTTGCCAGTTGCGGTGTTCATTTCTAAGTTGCTCGTTTTCATGTTGCAACGCTTCTACCGCTTGTTGAGATTGGTTTTTTTGTTCTTTTAATTCTTCCACTTCAAGTTGAAGTAATTGAATGGTTTCTACTGCTTGTCTAATTTTTTCTTCAAGCTGATCTAAAATTTCTAAAGACATAGTTATTTCCTTTTTTAAAATAAGTCCGAAACGGCTTTATTCTACCCACTTAATCCTATTTTTAAAAGCCTCTTGTCAAAAATTATTATGCAAACGTTTGCTTAGTGATAAAATAACGAGACTTTTTGCATTGGGAGATAAAAATGAATCGTGCACTAGCTATTGAATTTTCAAGAGTAACCGAAGCAGCTGCATTAGCGGCTTATACTTGGCTTGGACGTGGTAATAAAAATGCGGCAGATGATGCGGCAGTCAAAGCCATGCGTTATATGCTGAATTTAATCCATATGGACGGTGAAATTGTGATTGGTGAAGGGGAAATTGACGAAGCCCCAATGCTTTATATTGGCGAAAAAGTCGGGTCAGGTAATGGTGAGCTCGTTTCTATTGCCGTTGATCCGATTGATGGTACAAGAATGACTGCAATGGGCCAATCAAATGCCATTTCAGTATTGGCTGCAGGTGGTAAACGTACTTTTTTAAAAGCACCTGATATGTATATGGAAAAATTGGTTGTTGGTCCTGAAGTGAAAGGCATGATTGATTTAAGTTTACCGATTGAACAAAACCTTCGCCGTGTAGCTTCTCGTTTAGGTAAATCTTTATCGGATTTAACCGTGATGGTGCTCGATAAACCACGTCATGATGGAGTGATTAAGCAAATGCATAATTTAGGTATTCGCGTGATGGCTATTCCAGATGGTGATGTTGCCGCTTCGGTTTTATGTTGCTTACCGGATGCTGAAGTGGATATGGTTTATGGCATTGGCGGTGCACCTGAAGGTGTGGCAGCTGCCGCTGCAATTCGTGCATTAGGAGGGGATATGCAAGCTCGCCTGATTCCTCGTAATGAAGTGAAAGGCGATACAGAAGAAAATCGTAAAATTGCCGCTGAAGAAGTTCAACGTTGTGAAGCCTTAGGTGTGAAGGTCAATGAAATCTTAAAATTAGAAGATTTAGTACGTGATGATAATCTTGTTTTTGCTGCAACGGGAATTACGCACGGTGAATTACTCAAAGGGATTTCTCGTCGTGGCAACTTAGCAACCACTGAAACCTTATTAATCCGTGGTAAATCACGCACCATTCGTAAAATCCAATCCATCCATTATCTCGATAGAAAAGATTCTGAAATCTATGAGATTTTAAGAAATTAGTGAAAATAAAAGAGCGGTCATAAAAAATAATGAATTTTTTGACCGCTCTTTTTTATTTCTTACAGCATTTTCTTCAATTGATACAGATAAGCTAAGGCTTGTTTTGGACTTAATTCATCTGGATCAAGTTGCTCAATGGCTTCGCGTAAAGCATCAGGCTCCGATTCAAAAGCCAATTCACCTTGATGTTGATTTAACGCTCTTAAATGTTGAATTTGTTGATCACCATTTTGTGCCGACAATTTTTCTAACTGATGTAATTTTTGCTTCGCCAGTTTAATGACGGATTGAGGCACACCAGATAGCGCTGCAACAGCAAGGCCATAACTTTTACTTGCTGCACCGTCTTGAACCGCGTGCATAAAGGCGATGGTATTGTTATGTTCTAATGCATCTAAATGAATATTAGCAATACCTTCGATTTGTTCTGGCAGTGCGGTGAGTTCAAAATAATGGGTCGCAAATAATGTAAGTGAACGAGTTTTCTTCGCCAACCATTCAGCACAAGCCCAAGCTAAAGAAAGCCCATCATAAGTAGACGTACCTCGTCCTATTTCATCAATCAGAACCAAACTTTGCGAAGTGGCTTGGTGAAGAATATTAGCCATTTCGGTCATTTCTACCATAAATGTAGAACGACCCGAGGCTAAATCATCAGAGGCACCAATTCGAGTAAAGATCCGATCAATTTGCCCAATAACCGTGCTATCAGCCGGCACAAAACTGCCTATATACGCCATTAACGTAATTAAAGCTGTTTGACGCATGTAGGTACTTTTACCGCCCATATTTGGGCCAGTAATAATCAGCAAATGACGCTGTTGATTGAGATTCACAGGGTTGGCAATAAAAGGGTCTTTTAAGACTTGTTCCACCACAGGATGGCGACCATTTTCAATTTTTACACTAATTTCATCACTAAATTGTGGTGCAACATAATTTAAGGTTTCTGCTCGCTCTGCGAGGTTAACTAACACATCTAATTCAGACAATGCCAAGCTGGCTAACTGTAATTGACCTAAATGTGGCAACAATAAATCAAATAATTCATCATAAAGTTGCTTTTCTAAAGCAAGCGCCGCGCCTTTTGATTTTAAAACCTTATCTTCATATTCTTTTAATTCAGGAATAATATAGCGCTCGGCATTTTTTAATGTTTGACGGCGAACATAATGAATCGGTGCTTTATGAGCTTGCCCTTGGCTAATTTGAATGTAATAACCATGTACTGCATTAAAGCCAATTTTTAAGGTATCAATACCCGTGCTTTCTCGTTCGCGTTGTTCTAAATTTTCTAAATATTGCGTTGCGCCAGCGGAAAGGGTTCTCCATTCATCTAATTCTGCATTATAGCCTTCAGCAATAACGCCACCATCGCGAATTAATAATGGAGGGGTTTCAATAATTGCTTTTTGAAGTAGCTCGATTTGCGCGGAAAAATCATCAATTTGCGCGGAAAGTGCGGTCAAATTTGACGATGTTTTTGTATGAATCAGCGATTTTATCGGTTCAATTTGTTCTAATGCAGTACGTAAACGCGTGAGATCTCGAGGACGTGCGGAACGCAGTGCTATACGAGCTAGAATCCGTTCCATATCGCCCACTTGTTGCAAATAAGACTGCAATTCGTGATACAAATCTTGCTCAATAATTTCACCAATGGTTTTTTGGCGTTTTAATAGAATGTCTGTTTGACGGATTGGTTGATGAATCCAACGTTTTAACAAACGGCTACCCATTGGCGTAACACATTTATCTAATACCGAAGCTAGAGTATTTTCTGTGCCACCTGCAAGATTTTGAGTGAGTTCTAAATTTCGGCGTGTTGCGGCATCTAATTGAATATTATCGTTATTTTGAATAACACTAATACTTTGAATGTGTGGAAGAGAAGCTCGTTGTGTCTCTTTTGCATATTGCAATAAGCAGCCTGCTGCTGCCAAGCCAAGAGGTGATTTTTCTACACCAAATGCACGTAAATCTTTCGTACCAAATTGACGATTAAGTTCTGAGATCGCGGTACTAAGTTCAAATTCCCAAATTGGGCGACGGCGTAGACCTTTATAAGGTTCGATAATGGCTATTTCGGCAAAATCTTCACAATAAAGTAATTCTACCGGATTAATACGTTGTAATTCTGCTTGTAAGGCTTCTTTTGAATGAGGTTCACAAAGCTGGAAACGTCCAGATGTCATGTCTAATGTGGCTAGACCAAATTTTTCTTTTTCCTGATAAACCGCCACAATTAAGTTATCTTGGCGTTCTGGTAAAAGTGCTTCATCACTCACTGTACCTGGTGTCACAATTCGTACAATTTTGCGTTCAACAGGCCCTTTTGATGTGGCGGGATCACCCACTTGCTCACAAATGGCTACAGGTTCACCTAATTGCACTAATTTTGCTAAATAACCTTCTACCGCATGATAAGGCACGCCCGCCATGGGAATTGGATTACCTGCTGATTGCCCACGTTTAGTTAAAGAAATATCTAACAACGCCGCCGCTTTTTTTGCATCATCATAAAAAAGCTCGTAAAAATCCCCCATTCGATAAAATAATAAAATGTCAGGGTTTTCTGCTTTTAACTTGAGATATTGCTGCATCATTGGCGTATGTTGTTGGAAATTCTCTTCAAAAATCATCTATTTAATCCTTTTAATATATTGATTTTAAACAATATATATAAAATTTATTGTATTTAGTAGTTTCATTAGGTTTTATGAAGACTCACTAAATCCTATACTAAAATGTAGGTTTTTTTGTAGGTTTTTATAGCTTATAGTATAATATACATATAGCAAAAAATGGAATTTATCGGAATATTTTATGAGTAATGCTATGAAAAAGCCATTAACTACGAAAACTATTGAAATGATGAAGCCTAAAGATTTTGATAAAGCTGATATTGGTGAGTATTCAGGTCTAAGGGTAACTTGTGGTAAAACTGGTATAAAAACATTTTTTTATAGATATTCTAGCCCGATAACTAAAAAGCTAACTCAAGTAAAAATAGGCTCATTTCCTCAAACTAGCCTAGCAGAGGCAAGAAAGCAGCTAAAAGAGCTAAAACATATTCGTTTAGCTGGTCGCTGTCCTGCAACCGAATTAAAAGAATTTAAAAAAGAGCAAGCTCAAAAAGAAAGCCAGAAACTCTTTTATGTCAAAGATCTTGTTGAACTTTACTTATCGCAATATATTGAAGATCACTATAGTGAAAATGGTCGTTTAATAGTTGGAGCAAGAAAACCTAAAGGGCAAGATGAAGTTAGACGAACTTTATACAATGATGTAGTCATTCCATTTGGCGATAGATTAGCCTCTTCTATGACAAGAAAAGAAATCGCCGAACATATTACAAATATCGTGAACAATCGAGGTGCAAGCGTACAAGCAGGAAGTGTTCTTAGAGAGTGGACTGCGGCATATCGTTTTGCTATTGGACTAGATAAATTTGATGAAAATTTTGTAAATCCTGCATTATTAGCAAAAGAAACGTTAAAAATGACAACCATTAAACTCACTAATAACAAAGGAACTAGAGCATTTGATCACCGTGAATTAGGGATATTCCTAAAATGGCTGAAAACATCAAGACTAACAGAAAAAATCCAAAACGTATTTCTACTTACATTACTCACAGGCTGTCGAACAGGGGAAATTTGCGCTATTGCTTGGGATGATATTGATTTAGAAATGAAGACAATTTTTCTTCGAGAAACTAAAACTGGCACATCTCGCTATGTTCAGCTATCTAATCAAACAGTAGATCTTCTTAAAACATTTGATCGTTCAACAAAATACTTATTTCAAATGCGATTACAAGAAAAGCCTATCCAACAAAAATACCTTACCGAAAGAACTTGGATACTTAGAAAAAGTGGGGCAATGTTAGACATTGAACATTGGTCGCCACACGATCTGCGTAGAACAGTTCGAACAGGTTTGGCGAGATTGGGGTGCCCGAATGAAGTTGGCGAGGCTATTCTAGGACATTCTAAGAAAGGAATTGAAGGCACTTATAATCTACATACTTACGATAAAGAATGTAAAATTTGGTTACAAAAATGGGCTGATTACCTAGATGATTTACTAACAGAACAAAAATAGGCAGTTCCCTGCCTATTCTTTAATTTTCTGTTATGAGTAACTGCCGTTTTCCCAATTTTGATAGCTCAGATACAATACCTTCTGTTTCAAGCTGATCCATAATGTGAGCGGCTCGACTAAAGCTAAGGTTAAATTTGCGTTGAATTGCTGATATTGAAATAGTTTGAGTTTCAATTACCCATTTACGCACAATATCAAATAAGGGATCAAGCTCAGTCTTAACTGGCGAAAATACCTCTTCAGTGAAGATATTTTCTGGATATTGTTGAGATTTTCCACATATACGCAAAAAATCTGTAATAGCTGTAATTTCTTCATCACTGACAAATGCACCATGAATTCTTGTTAAATCAGGAGAGCCAGCTTCAGCATATAGCATATCTCCAGAGCCTAATAAGGTTTCTGCTCCACGCTCACCAAGAATAGCTCGAGAATCGCCTTCAGTAGTCGTTGTAAATGCTATACGGCTAGGAATATTAGCTTTAATTACGCCTGTAATAACATCAGTAGTAAAATGTTGTGTAGTTAAAATTAAATGAATCCCTACAGCCCGTGCTTTTTGGGCTATATGCATAATATATTCTTCAATATGTTTACCACTAGCCATCATTAAATCGGAAAACTCATCAACCACGACAACAAAATAATTTAATGGAGTAAATGCTTCTTTAGCGATTCCTTCCACATTTAAACGAGTAATTTTCTGATTATAACTTTCGATATTGCGTACTTCCCATAATGATAAAAGCTGATAGCGGCGTTCTATTTCATCTACGCACCATTTTAAGGCTTGCACGGCTTTTTTCATATCAGTGATAACAGGTGTAATGAGGTGAGGAATATCATTATAAGGTGATAATTCAACGATCTTCGGAGCAATTAATATCAATTTAAGTTGTTTTTCATCAAATCTTGATAATAGACTGATAAGAATAGTATTAATACAGACTGATTTTCCTGCTCCTGTACCTCCCCCAATCAAAAGATGAGGTGTCTTGGCTAAATCAATTACTACAGGATTGCCCTCTGGATTTACACCTAAAGCGATCGGTAACTTATCATTGCTATTAATAAAAACCTCGGAACCAATCACCTCTTTAAGTGAAATTGTATGGTGATTATTATGTGGAATTTCCAAAGATAGTATGCCAAATTCACTCGGAATCATTCTTACTGCACGAACATTCAATATTTTAGCCCATTTTGTCGGATCAGAAATTTGATTGATACTTTCCTTTTCTAAGCGATCAAATTCTAATTTGATATAGTAAGTTATTACCACCGGGCCAATAGAGTAGCTAATATTTGCATTTGTGATTCCAAACATAGATAACGCTTTCTTCATATCTGGCAATTTCACATTATAATGTCTATCCAATAAACCTGTCGGAAATAACAAATTATCTGAAAACATAAAACCTCTGGGTTATTAATTAAAAGTCAAGATCGCTTTCATCAGGATCAACTTGATTGATATAGATCATTCGTTCAGCAATTCTATTGACTAATACACCATCAATCTTTTCTGTATAAGGATCATAAACTACTCCCTCAAAGTACCAATTTTCACCATCATTTATTATTTCTAACAACATTGATTCTTCTGTAACATTAGGTTTATTTGATCTTAGCTCTACTGAACAAGGATAAGTGAGCATATCTACTATGCCTTTAAACCAAACATAAGTATTAGGCTTTCCCTCTTGTTCATATTCAAACTTAATACTTAATTCTTTAGATTCACTTTCATACTTAATCCAGCAAGGTAGTGGTTCCCCCCATTCGGATTTATTACTACTATCTGAATATTCCATATATTCAGCAGTAATATTAAAATCATCTAATTGCATAGCTGGTTATTCCTCTTCATCTGAAACAATTTTAAGATCACCTAAATGCCAGTTTTCACCATCCCAAGAAATGACACTGTGCATACCTTGCTGAGCTACGTGAACATTTTTTCTTCTAAGTTCTTTATCTTTTGTAAACCAATAGTTGATTACTGTCATTGGTCGTGGTTTCAAAATACGATTTTTCTCATTTAATGGAGCTTGTAAATAATAGGTAAGTAAGCGCTCAGGCTCTTTCAAATAGGCTAAATAAGCTCCATTCATATGAGGGTAAGGTGTAGATTCAATAATCCCTAACCAAACCTCTCGCTCACTATCAATTTTCCAGTGTTTATGATGAGTTTTAAATCGGGATGCATAGGACTGTTCCGAAATACCGCAGTATTGAATTTGGCTCTCAGTCTCATCTTTTTGTTTTCCTGTAAACAAATAGAGCCCGCTCTCTTTTCCCCAATCTGATTCAATCACTTCAGAAAGCTCAAAAGGTCCATACCAATGAATAAGTGTAAAAGAATGCTTCATAACAAAATCCTTAAATAGGTGATATTCGTAAAATATACTATAACCGATATTTTTAAAGGAGTAAAACAGCTACAAAATAGCTATAAAAGATGATTTTAAGGCTAGATAATGTCGAAACTTTCAGTAACAGAAACCGATAGATTGATAGGAAAGCGGATTCAGCAAAAGCGTAAAGAGCTTGGATTAAGTGCCTCCGTGCTATCGGAGCAAATTGGCATCGCACAACAGCAACTTTCTCGTTATGAGCGAGGTGAAAATAAGATTAATGTTGCACATCTAGTCGAAATTGCCGCAGCATTGAATACCGAAATTAGCTGGTTTTTTATAGATTGCATATCAGATCAAAAAATTAATGATAAACAGAAATTTATTCCTGTTTCAGAAGATCGTATTAGAAATAGACTTTATGCTCATTTAGATAGGTTAAGTGCGGACAAAAAACGTGGTCTTTTAGTCTTCCTTGAGACTATTTTGTAGATGCTAAAAAATATGTTAAAATATTGATATATAAACATATTTTTATTTTGTATGAAAGCATTGCAACAGGGGGAATTAGACTGTTTATGCGGAATTTATAGCATAGTAAATGCAGTCTATTTCGTATCAAATAAGAAAATTAAGCGAAAACCATTATTTCACGAGCTACTTTTAGCTTATATGAATAACTGGGGTATTTATGATCTACTCACGAGTGGATTGGATCTTCACCAAATGAAGTATTTATTAAATCATACCGCTAAAATACATAAGCAAATAAGAATAGACTACCCTAACATAAGAAGACACTCAAAAATTCCCTTACTTATATCTTCTCATCTAGAAAGCCAATCTAACTCAATAGTATTATTCTCGACTAACTATCATTGGAGTTTGATAAAAAGTTACGATAACGAAAAATTAGTTCTTTTTGATAGTTGTGGTACAAATAGCGTAAAAATCTCTGAAATTTTACCTAGTTCACTATTTTTTATCTCTTTCATCCCTAAAGAATAAATAAGCAAGTAGGATTTCTCGATTCCATTTCTCTTTTTTCAGGGGAACATTTTTATCTAACAACTTAAGTAATTTATCTAAAGTCATATTTTCCTCACCTGCATATCTATAGATTTGACGCAATATTCTTAATTTTTCTTTTCTTGCGTGAATATAAATATAATAAGTAATAGCTAAAGATTTTACTTCCGCTTGTCTTATCTTTTCTCCTACTATTTCAAAGGCTTTTGCTATCTTCATCTGTCTTCTTGCTATTTTTTCATCAATATCCTCATAAGTATGGAATGTAACCGTCTTGGGAAAGCGTTCCTTGATTGATTTCCTTCTACGCTGTTGCTCTTCACAATTTCTCTTTTGCTTTCTTGTTTGTCCAATAAATTTCGTACTCACTTTTCTTCCTTAAATCAACTGACAGTCAGCAATTAAATTAATAAAACTGACAGTCAGTTATTTTAGGCTATTTATAACTGACTGTCAGCCAGTTTAAGAGCTAAAAATAGCTAAATATTCACTTCTGTAAAGGAAACCTCGCAAAGGGTAATTCCGCCTTTTGGTAATAAATGAGGTTTTTATGAAACTAATCAAACTAAGCCAAGTAATGGCAAAAACAACGTTATCCAAATCAACTATATACCGACTAATCAAAACATCTGATTTTCCACCACCAAAGAAACTGTCATTGAGAGCTGTTGCGTGGTTAGAAACGGAAATTGATGAATGGATTGTAAATAGAGGATGTGCATGTAATTCAAGTTCCAATCACTCTATTAGCACGTTACAAGCATATTTATTAAATAATACAACAACTCAATAGGAAATTAGCTATGAAAAATACCATTCTTGTAAACAGAAATGCTATTTATAGAAAGAATAACTTTATCTGTGTAGGTACTTTCAAAAAATACCCTATTTATATGGGAATTGATAAGCTATCTTTTGTATCAAAAATAATACCAGCTGAAGAATTCTGGGGTGTATACAAAAAATTTGATAAGTTAAAGCAGGTTAGATCTGGAAAATATGAGATATGTAGTATAAAAGTTAAACATTACCGCTGTGGTATAAAAATTACTTCGATGAAAAATCCTGATTTTTATCTGCTATTATCTTACGATTTCCCAAGAAAACTTAATGAGCCTAGAGTTAGATTTGAGTTATCTCCACAATATGCAAAAAATAGAGACATACCTAATGTGATCAAATGGCTGAAGAAACATATTGGGGTAGAGGTTATTGATATGCTGTTACAAACTAGTAGAGTAACTCGAATCGATCTTACCCTTGATGTGCACAGCAAGCGATTTCTAAGAAATTATTACTTCTCTATTCCTAATGCTAGAACAGGGCGGAATTTCTTAGGTAACGAAGATGATTGTAAGAACAATTATGCTATTGGTTCTCAACGTTCTAGTTCTTACCTTTTAGTATATGAGAAACTAAAATTTCAAGAAGTTGAAGATGTTTACCAAAATAACCTTATAGTTAAGAGAGAACATATTAAGCGGAGCATTACTCGCTTAGAATTAAGAATAAAACCGCCATATCAACAACCACTTTTTCTATCGGAGGTTTCAATGCTAGAAAACCCATTCAGTAGAATTCTCATTTATAGAAGAAATAAAATCGCCTCTCAATTTAAGGATTTCCTTCCTTATATAAAAGAGGAGAAAAGTATTCCTCTAGCGGTTAAATCGTATCTACAAGCTAAAGTAGATGATGATACAAAGGTGAATAGAAACTTAAGACTAAAAACGAATAGATGTCTTGAAAAGTGTAAAAGTAAGTTTATACTCAACATTGATTGGTCAAAATACCCAGATATCATAGACAATTCTATTGGGTATTTCACTCAAACATCTCTGAGATAATTTGCCCCCTCAGCTATAAAAGCTACATAAGTGTAGGTTATTATGTAGCTTTTCATTTCCAAAACGCGCGAACCCTTGCAAATAAACAAACATAGCCTTATGCATCAGGCGTATGCTGCTCGAAATTATCTTGTAAATTCATGACGTTATCCAGTTTAAGTATTTAACTTTTTGTCTAGCAAGTATAGGTTTTACGATAGAAGTAATGTGTTATTTTAAGCTGATTTTAATTTTCTACATCCACACTCAGTACTTCATCTTCTGTTTTTAACAGTGTATAGACATCTTTTAGCATTTCATTATCAATGTTATAGCATCGCACTTGCAAGCGAACTTCGCCACTCGCTTGGTCTTTGACTGAGATATTTTCAATGCGGTAATCATGTTTCAATAATAAATCCGTCACTTTACTGATGCCGTTAGCTGAGCTTAGTTGAATGGCTAAACGAGTACGTTTTTTATAGGTTTTACGACGAACATAACGTTGCACAATCGGGCTGATACGGATGGCGATTAAAATCATTAAAGTGGCAATAATCGCATCAAAAATAAAGCCTGCACCTGTTGCTACACCAATAGCCGCCGCTGCCCAAATAATGGCAGCTGTGGTTAAGCCTGAAATGGCATCATTTTTCTTATGTAAAATTACCCCTGCACCTAAGAAACCGATGCCACTGATTACTTGTGCGGCAAGTCGCATAGGGTCAGTTCGAATATTATCTGAAACTTGCGCATAATGCTCTGCGGCTTGAATAGAGACAATAGTAAGCACACAAGTCGTCACCGCAATAATTGCACAGGTTTTGACACCAACTGGTTTATGTTTAAGTTCACGCTCTAAGCCAATAATCCCGCCAAGTACAAGTGCGAGCAGCATTTTCCCTAGGATAAGTAAATAGGCCGTCTGTTCAAGAGCGGTCGAAAAAAGAAAAGAATTTTCCATGTTAATAATGAATATGAGTAAATAAAAAAACGGGTGTTATTCTACCTGAAAAAAGGACTTTAATGGGCAAATTTACAATCAATTTACCTTTAATTTATCGCCTTTCTGCTTGAAATTGAGTAAAATCTAAAGTTTTGAAAGATGATGATAACTGAGAATAAATTTATGCAAAAATCAACGCCGAATATTGGCTTTGTAAGTTTAGGGTGTCCCAAAAATTTAGTGGATTCCGAACGTATTCTGACTGAATTACGTACTGACGGGTATAACATTGTGCCAAGTTATGAAAATGTGGACTTGGTCATTGTGAATACTTGTGGTTTTATTGATAGTGCCGTGCAGGAATCCCTAGAAGCCATTGGAGAGGCGTTGGAAGAAAACGGACGCGTGATAGTGACTGGCTGCTTGGGTGCGAAAGAAGATCAAATTCGCCAAGTTCACCCGAAAGTATTGGAAGTGAGCGGTCCGCACAGTTATGAAACAGTAATGGCACAAGTACACAAGTACGTACCGAAACCAGAGCATAATCCTTACACCAGTCTTGTACCAAAACAAGGGGTGAAATTAACACCAAAACACTATGCTTATTTGAAAATCTCAGAAGGCTGTGATCACCGTTGTACATTCTGTATAATCCCTTCATTACGTGGGGATTTAGAAAGTCGTTCTATTACACAAGTATTGGATGAAGCAAAACGTCTTGCTGATGCGGGAGTAAAGGAATTGTTGGTTGTTTCACAAGATACTTCAGCTTATGCGATGGATACGCAACGTAAAGAAGGTGGTGTGAAAACCGCTTTCTGGAATGGTATGCCAATTAAAAATGACTTAATGACCTTGTGTAAACAGCTTGGTAAATTAGGCATTTGGGTACGTTTACACTACGTTTATCCTTATCCGCACGTGGATGATTTAATTCCATTAATGGCGGAAGGTTTATTGTTACCTTATTTGGATATTCCATTGCAACACGCGAGTCCAAAAATTTTAAAAGCGATGAAAAGACCAGGAAAAATTGACCGCACTTTAGAGCGTATCAAGCAATGGCGTGAGATTTGTCCAGATTTAACCCTACGTTCAACTTTCATTGTAGGTTTCCCGGGTGAAACAGAAGAAGATTTCCAAATGTTATTGGATTTCTTAAAAGAAGCACAACTTGATCGCGTGGGCTGTTTCAAATTTAGCCCGGTAGAAGGCGCTCCTGCAACTGAAATGGCCGACCAAGTGCCTGAAGATGTAAAAGAAGAACGTTTCCACCGCTTTATGCAGTTACAACAAGAAATTTCGGCTGAACGATTAAAACAAAAAATTGGCCAAACGCTTGATGTAATCGTGGATGAAATTGATGACGAAGGTATTATCGGCCGTACTAAAGCTGATGCGCCAGAAGTTGATGGCTTAGTTTATATTGAAAATCTAAGTGGCACGCCTGTGAAAGTAGGCGAATTTATTAAAGTAACCATCACCCATTCAGATGAATATGATCTGTGGGGAACCTGTTAATTATTAAATTTATTTATTTTTTACCAAAGGAATTTAGAAATGGCAGAAACACAAAAACAACCAAGTGTTATCCGTTTTGAACAGGAAGTAGCAGCAAAAAACTATGAAGCCGCTTGCGTCGAATTGTTGGATATTTTAAACAAAATTGATACTAATTTTGGTGGTATAGAAGGCATTCAAATTGATTATCCTAGTCAATTAAATGATGAATTAGTACAAGAAAAAATTAAGCATTTTTGTACCCGTGTAGCGGTAGCAATGAGTGAGTTATTTTCTGATCCTCAATTAGATATTTCTGAAGGTGGTGCACAACGTTTCTTTACTTTACAACGTTGGATTAATATGATTTTTGCATCATCGCCATTTGTAAATGCGGATCATGTGTTGCAAGCTTATAATCGCAATCCGGATAAAACCAATTTATCCGATTTCCATTTAGATAATACGAGATCATCATTAATTAAATTCTGTATTTTCTACCTGCCAGAATCTAATGTGAATGTTAATCTTGATGCTTTATGGAATTTAGATCCAGAGTTATGCGCATCGCTTTGTTTTGCATTGCAATCACCACGTTTTATCGGTACAGAACAATCGTTTTCTAAGCGTGGTACGCTTTTACAATGGTTCCCTGAAAAATTAGCAACGATTGAAAACTTAAATAATGTACCAAGTGCAATTTCACATGATGTGTATATGCATTGCAGTTACGATACTGCTGAAAATAAACACTGGGTGAAAAAAGCATTAAACCAAGTCATCCGTCGTCATTTATTGCAAGGTGGATGGACAGATCGCGATGTCACAAAATTAGGTGAACGTGATGGCAAACCAGTCATGGTCGTATTATTAGAGCATTTCCATTCATCCCATTCAATTTACCGTACGCATTCCACTTCAATGATTGCTGCGCGTGAGCGTTTTCATTTAATTGGTGTGGGTAATGAAGCTGTAGATGCAGCAGGCCAAGCGGTGTTTGATGAATTCCATTTATTAAAAGGTGATAATATTTTTGGTAAATTGAATGAATTAAAAGAGATTTGTGAGAAAAATGGTGCAGCCGTTCTTTATATGCCAAGTATTGGGATGGATTTAACCACTATTTTTGCAAGCAATACACGCCTTGCACCAGTTCAAGTGATTGCTTTAGGCCATCCAGCTACGACACATTCTGATTTTATTGAATATGTGATTGTAGAAGATGATTATGTTGGTTCTGAAAAATGTTTCAGCGAACAATTATTGCGTTTACCAAAAGATGCTCTGCCTTATGTGCCTTCAGCGCTTGCACCGCAACACGTAGAATATCGCTTACGTGAAAATCCTGAAGTCGTAAACATTGGTATTGCTTCTACTACAATGAAGCTTAACCCCTATTTCTTGGCAGCATTAAAGGCTATTCGTGATCGTGCTAATGTTAAAGTGCATTTCCACTTTGCATTAGGTCAATCTAGTGGTGTGACTCATCCTTATGTTGAGCGTTTTATTAAGTCTTATTTAGGCAATGATGCGACAGCTCATCCACATGCACCTTATGATCAATATCTTCGTATTTTGCATAACTGCGATATGATGGTGAATCCATTCCCATTCGGTAATACTAATGGCATTATTGATATGGTGACATTAGGTTTAGT
Organism: uncultured Haemophilus sp.; assembly: GCA_905205995.1. GTDB lineage: Bacteria > Pseudomonadota > Gammaproteobacteria > Enterobacterales > Pasteurellaceae > Haemophilus_D. The sequence continues at coordinate 42,667 of CAJLFU010000005.1, forward strand.
GGGCGTATGTAAAACCGGTGCAGAAGTGCATGAACATATTGATGAAGGGTTATTTAAACGTTTAGGTTTACCGGAATGGTTAATTGCAAATACGGTAGATGAATATGTTGAACGTGCAATTCGTTTAGCTGAAAACCATCAAGAACGTTTAGAGCTTCGTCATCATATCATTGAGAATAATGGTTTACAAACCTTATTTACTGGTGATCCAAGCCCAATGGGTAAAGTGTTACTTGAAAAATTTGAGGAATGGAAAGCGGTAAATTTAGCTGAAAAGCCAAAGAAAAAAGCGACTAAATCTGCAACGACAAAAGAGAAGGCCACAAAGTCTACTACGACAAAGAAAAGTGCGGTCAAATCTGAAGGTAAATCTGAGCCGAAAAAAACGGTAAAGAAAACCACGAAAAAAGCAGATAAATAATCAATAAATCCCCGAAAGGGGATTTTTTATTGAGAAAAATTAAACAAAGTCTCATTTTTTTTAAAAAAACTTGATTTTGTAGCATAAAGCCTGTAATTAATAGACCCATTCAACACAACATAAAATAAGGAAAAACTCATGAAAAACGTCGGTTTTATCGGTTGGCGCGGAATGGTCGGTTCCGTATTAATGGATCGTATGGTGCAAGAGCAAGATTTTGCCAATATTAATCCAGTTTTCTTCACCACTTCTCAAGCAGGTCAAAAAGCCCCTGTGTTTGCAGGAAAAGAGGCAGGTGAGCTTAAAAATGCATTCGACATTGAAGAACTTAAAAAATTAGACATTATCGTGACCTGCCAAGGTGGCGACTATACCAATGAAGTCTATCCAAAATTAAAAGCAACAGGTTGGGATGGTTATTGGGTTGATGCTGCTTCAGCGCTACGTATGAAAGATGATGCAATTATCGTGCTTGATCCAGTAAACCAACATGTGATTTCTGAAGGCTTGAAAAAAGGCATTAAAACTTTCGTGGGCGGTAACTGTACCGTGAGCTTAATGTTGATGGCTATCGGTGGTTTATTTGAAAAAGATTTAGTGGAATGGGTATCTGTCGCAACTTACCAAGCGGCTTCAGGTGCTGGCGCAAAAAATATGCGTGAATTACTTTCACAAATGGGTTTATTAGAACAAGCGGTTTCAAGTGAATTAAAAGACCCTGCTTCGTCAATTTTAGATATTGAACGTAAAGTGACTGCAGAAATGCGTTCAGATAGCTTCCCAACGGATAACTTTGGTGCGGCATTAGGTGGTAGCTTAATCCCTTGGATTGACAAACTTCTCCCAGAAACAGGACAAACTAAAGAAGAATGGAAAGGCTATGCAGAAACCAACAAAATCTTAGGTTTAAGCGACAATCCAATTCCTGTTGATGGCTTATGCGTACGTATCGGTGCATTACGCTGCCACAGCCAAGCATTCACTATCAAACTGAAAAAAGACTTACCATTAGAAGAAATTGAACAAATTTTAGCGTCTCACAACGAATGGGTGAAAGTGATTCCAAATGACAAAGAAACTACATTACGTGAATTAACCCCAGCTAAAGTAACAGGTACATTAAGCGTACCGGTTGGTCGTTTACGTAAATTGGCAATGGGTCCAGAATACTTAGCGGCATTCACTGTAGGTGACCAATTATTATGGGGTGCTGCAGAGCCAGTTCGCCGTATCTTAAAACAATTGGTGGCATAAGTTCTACTTTCACTACAAGGGGCGTATTCACTACGCCCTTTTCATTACTAAAAAAGATAATATGCTACGATCTATCTTTGTTTTTATTACAATTTCTTTAATGACATTTCTTTTGCAATATTGGTTTGTCTCACGCCTTGGTTATCCTGAAACCTTTGCAACAACATGCCAAAATTACACGGGTGAATTTTTGTATGAAGCGCGTTGTGAATATACGTTTAATATATTATTTACAACGATAACTGTTGCGTTTTTAGCATTGTTTCCTTTTATTATTTCTCAGAAATTATCTTACTTTATTATCGGTTGTTTGTGGCTTGGGCTTTTATGGCTATTGGGTTCAGTTTTTATCACCTTTGATAGTACTGATTTAGGAAATACACTTGAGCTTTCAAGCTTATTTCACTATGCTTGGATCGAATTAAAAATACCTTATATCATCATATCTGTTATTACTATCCCTACACTATTTTTTGTTAAAAAGTTATGATCAGAGAACCTCATTTTCATCAATTTGCTCTTGCAGAGTTATTGCCTTTTTTTGAGCAATTTCCGACGCAATATCTTTCTGGTGAACGAAATATTAAATTAGCTTATCGTCATTTGGTTCAGCCTGAAAGTGCGGTCAGAAAATTGATGATTTTGGTGAATGGTCGAGCAGAAAATATGCTGAAATGGACTGAGTTGGCTTATGATTTTTATCAACAAGGTTATGATGTATTACTTTTCGATCACCGAGGACAAGGCTATTCACAGCGTATTATTTCTCAAAAAGGGCATTTAGATGAGTTTCGTTTTTATACTGATGATATGGCAAAAATCATTGAAAAAGCGACCGCACTTTATGCTTATCAAGCGCAATATATTCTTGCGCACTCCCTCGGCGCGTTGATTTCCACCTATTATCTAGCCAATTACGATCATCAGATTAAAAAGGCCGTACTTTCTTCGCCTTTCTTTGGTGTTCCCATGAAACATCCATTACGAGATGAAGTCGTCATTGCAACAATGATGGCATTTGGCCAAGGTCATCGCTATGTTTTTGGTAAAGGACATTACAAACCGGTAGATTTAAACCTTAATGAACTTAGTCATTCTAAAACGCGAATGAAATGGATGAACCGAGTTAATCGAAAACGCGCTGCTATTCACTTAGGTGGCCCGACTTTCCGCTGGGTACATTTGTGTTTAAATGCAATAAAAGCGCTCCCTAAAATCATTCCAAGAGTGGAAACACCTGTGCTTATTTTACAAGCGGAAAAAGAAAAAATTGTGGATAACAAAAATCTTGAAAAATTAACCGCACTTTTTCCACATGCAGAATCCATGCTTGTACCTCAAGCAAAACATGAAATCCTTTTTGAAAAGGATAATGTGAGAAAAGCCGTACTTGAACACGTGAATCAATTTCTTCATTCTTAAACTTCCCTAATTAGATTAAATTTAAAGAATTATATATTGATTTATATAATGTTTTTTTATTTTTATCTCATGACTGTTTAACCTTTTATTGAGCAAGATCATAGTTTCTTTCTCACTATATCCCTATAATTCATAATACTTATTTATAGTTATGTTTTTTTGTCGTTTGTATAGTTGGAGTGTCTATGTCAAAAATGAAGAAAATCATCACTGCACTTTGATTTTATCCATTCAGGTGCGGTCTTTTTTCAATGAGTTTTTCTGTACTTTGTTTTTTTTCACCTATCAAATCAATTTTCTCTACCTTTCCTTCTCACCACCAAAATGTGATCTGCCTCCCAGTTTTAAATCTTGTCTTGTACTAGAATTAATCCATAGTCCTCTTTTACGGACAAAATATTAAAGGCCTGATGGTGTAAAAAGATCAGGTATTACTTTGATTCCCAACGTAGAAAAAAGGAGAAAACAGATGACAAAAGATCTTAATGTCTTTGATAAACACTATGGTTTATTGATCAACGGTGAATGGACAAATGGCTCTGAAGGTAACACCTTAACATCACATAATCCTGCAAATGGTGAAGCATTAGCGACCTTTATTGACGCTACTGATGCAGATGTCGATGCTGCAGTGAATGCTGCGAAAGAAGCCTTTAAAACCTGGAAAAATACCAGCGCAACGGAACGAGCTGCGATTTTGAATAAAATTGCAGATATTATTGACGAAAATACCGAATTATTTGCTTTACAAGAAACGTTGGATAACGGTAAACCGATTCGCGAAACACGCGCAGCAGATATTCCGTTGGCATCAGATCATTTCCGTTATTTTGCCAGTGTTATTCGCGCAGAAGAAGGTGTCGCAAACCAACTGGATAGCGAAGATTTGTCGTTGATTTTACGCGAGCCTATTGGCGTTGTTGGTCAAATTATTCCATGGAACTTTCCATTCTTAATGGCTGCATGGAAAATAGCACCGGCATTGGCAGCAGGTTGTACCGTCGTGATTCACCCATCTTCCACTACTTCATTGAGCTTACTTTCCTTCGCTCAAAAAATTAATCATTTATTGCCGAAAGGTGTCTTCAATGTTATTACTGGTAAGGGTTCTAAATCTGGCGAATATATGTTGCACCATACTGGATTTAACAAACTGGCGTTCACCGGTTCCACTGAAATCGGTAGAAAAATTGGTGTGGCTGCTGCTGAAATGTTGATTCCATCTACCTTGGAATTAGGTGGTAAATCAGCCAATATTTTCTTTGACGATATGCCGTTTGATAAAGCATTGGAGGGAGCACAAAAAGGAATTCTCTTTAACCAAGGGCAAGTGTGTTGTGCCGGTTCACGCATCTTCGTACAAGAAAGCGTTTACGATAAATTTATCGCGGCACTAAAAGAAGAATTTAAGAAAGTTAAAGTCGGCTTACCTTGGGAAGATGACACGCAAATGGGGGCGCAAGTAAACGGAAATCAAGTTAAGGTTATTAGCAAGTATGTTGATATTGCTAAAGAAGAAGGGTGTCAAATCATCCTTGGTGGAGGTAAATCAACCGACCCGGCATTGGCTCGAGGCGAATTTTTCCAACCAACCTTAATTTTAGCACCAGATAACAAAAAACGCGTGGCACAAGAAGAAATTTTTGGTCCGGTTGCTGTGGTAATCAAATTTAAGGATGAAGCAGATGTAATTAAAATGGCAAATGACAGTGATTATGGCCTAGGTGGTGCGGTGTGGACATATAACATTAATCGTGCGCTACGAGTTGCACGCGCACTTGAAACCGGTCGTGTTTGGGTGAACTGTTATAACCGTTTACCAGCTGGCGCTCCTTTCGGTGGTTATAAAACCTCCGGTATAGGTCGTGAAACCCATAAAATGATGCTTGACGCTTATACACAGGTGAAAAATATCTTCATCAGCACCCGTGAAGAGCGCGAAGGCATGTATTAATCATTCACTTTCTAACCTAAAAACAAACCGTACTTTGATTTTATTCATCAAAGTGCGGTTATTTTTTTATCTATATCAAATTATGATTAGATTCTATTAAAAAACGTGCCTTAAATCTTTACTCATACCAAATAAGTGGTATCTTTGTGATCGCTATTTAATCGATTGCGTCAAGGTTGTTATGTGTGATGCGTTATTTTTATTATTTATCTAGGAGTTATCCTATGGAAAGTAAAATTCCAGCAGTAGAAGTCAAACTTGGCTTTAAATGGCAAGGGCTTCTGATTGCCGTCATTGTTGGTTTAGGGATTTGGTTGATCCCAACACCAGAAGGTTTATCCGCAAAAGCATGGGGAATGCTAGCGCTATTTGTGGCAACCATTGTGGCTATTATCGCTAAAGCAATGCCTATGGGTGCTGCAACGTTAGTTGCCTTAGTGATTAGTGGTTTGACTGGGCTTACACCAATTTCGCCAAAACAAGGTGATGTTGGCATGTTATCTGGTTTTGCAAACGGCACAATTTGGTTGATTGCTATTGCCATGTTTTTATCTCGAGCGGTGATTAAAACCGGTTTAGGTAAACGTATCGCGCTGTACTTCGTTGGTCGTTTTGGTAAAAAAATGATGGGTGTGGCTTATGGTATGGCGTTGGCTGATGTTGTTATCGGTCCGGGGATTCCTTCGGCTTCTGCGCGTGGGGGCGGTATTATGTACCCTATTATGCAATCTATTGCTGATGCGTATGAGTCCAAACCGGGTCCAACTGCTCGTCGTGCAGGTGCATTCTTAGCGATTGCTGTCTCTCAAATCGATACCATTATTTGTACCATGTTCTTAACCGCTATGGCAGGTAACCCGTTAATTGCAGAACTTGCGAAAAGCCAAGGTGTAGAAATTACTTGGATGACATGGTTCTTAGGGGCAATCGTACCAGGTATTGTGAGCTTAATCGTCTTACCTTATTTCGTGTATTTAATTTATCCGCCAGAGTTAAAAGATACGCCTAAAATGGCAGAAATGGCACGTGAAGAATTAAAAAGCATGGGCCCAATGAGCAAAGCAGAATGGATTCTTGCCCTAGACTTTATTCTTCTTTTATTCCTTTGGACGGTAGGTGATTTGGCATTCCACATCCCCGCAACAATTTCAGCGTTTATTGGTTTAGTGATTTTATTGTTAACCAATATTATGAGCTGGAAAAATATTGTGTCTGAAACTACAGCATGGGATACAATGTTCTGGTTTGCGGTATTAGTAATGATGGCAAATGCACTCAATAAATACGGCGCAATCACTTGGATCTCAACCCACATTTCCTCATCAGTGGGCAGTTTCAGTTGGCCGGTTGCCTTTACTATTTTGGTATTGGTGTATTTCTATACCCGTTATTTCTTTGCTTCAGCCATGGCGCATATTTCTGCAATGTATCTTGCTTTCGTGGCAGCGGCTATCGCTGTGGGTACACCACCAATCATTGCTGCAATTGGTTTAGGTTACACCTCAACATTATCCATGAGTTTAACGCAATACGCCGGTGGTCCTGGCCCAGCTTTATACGGTTCAGGTTATAACTCAACCGGTCAATGGTGGGGCGTGAGCTTTATTGTTTCCATCCTTTCATTAGTGATTTGGTTTGGTGTGGGTGGATTATGGATGAAACTACTTGGCTGGTGGTAATCCTTATTAATTCATAAAAAATCCCTAAAAAACGACCGCACTTTGATTTGTATCTCAAAAGTGCGGTCATTTTTATCTGTATTTTGAATTAATCATCCCAGTCATCATCCCAATCACGATGTCTTCTGTGGTGGTGATGTCTTTTATGTTTTTTATGATGGCGATATTCTCTGTCATCGTAGTCTCCGCCTTTATTCACTTGACTACCGATTACGCCACCTAATGCTGCGCCGCCGAGTGTTGTAGCAATATCACCACCTAATAAACCACCGGCTACACCGCCGATTGCTGCACCTGTTGCAGTATGACGTTGTTGTCTGTCCATTTCACAAGCAGTTAAGCTTCCTGCTAATGCAACAATCACTAACCCTTTCATCAATTTAGATTTCATAAATCTACTCCTTCATTTTTGTCGGGATTACTTGCCTAAACACTTATGCAATCCGGCGTGTAAAAGCATTCCTTTTACGGTTGCTTTGACTGTTTGGAAAATTAGTTAGTTCAAACGGCTTGTTCAATTGGTTTAAGAATGAGCAATTTTTGGTATGATTGTTGAAAGGTTTAATTGGTGATTAAATAGGATGTTGTAAAATCTATTTTCACTAATTGAAGTTAAATCTCAAGTAAGAAAATGAAAAAAAATATACTAATACCTTTATTTACACTACTGACTTCTTGTACTTCAGATATCAATGATCCCATAGTTAGGTTTTGGAATGATGGTATTCGTCCTTCCGAATCTAAGATGAGTGCAATTAAAGAATGTCTTGATAAGGCTTATGAAATATATCCTAACGAAAAAGAAGGATATGATGATCGTATGGGATATGTAGATAGTTGCATGAAAGAAAAAGGATATTAATTTGTATATCATACGCTGGATGTAATAAGGTCATAATTAAATGAAAAAAAATGATTTTATTGAGATTATAAAAATGTCAATATTTCTAATTATTATGGCAACTTTATACTCTCTATATAAATTTAACTTTGATTTTTCTAAAGTTAAAATTTTATCTATATTAAAGTGGTATCCAGCATCATTTATTTGTGTATTGGTTGGCTTTTATCTTAGTCGTTTTCTAAAAAATGGTAGGTAGAAAACTAGACAGGCTACATAAATGATGAAAGTACTCTTGGGGGATGAAAGTATGAGTAAGATAAATCTCAGTCTCTTTTTGCTTTGTAGTATTTTGGCTGCATGTGTTTCTTCTAATAGTCATTTTGTTCGATTCTGGAATGGTGATGTTATATCTGATATGACTCCTGAGGAGGAGAAAAAATTTGATCTATGCTATGAGAAAACTAAAAATTTACCAAGAGGAACTGCTGAGGAAAGAGGAAAATCAAGTCTTGCTACATTAAAATGCATGGACGATAAAAAGTAAGATAATAGCATGCTATCAAAAGTTATAGCCTTATTAAGTATTAGTTTTTTTGATAACAAATTAGAATTTTCTTAGTGTACTACTTGGAAATAGAATGAAAAAAGTGCGATCAATTTTCAAAGAGTTTTTAAACCTCTCAAAAATTGACCGCACTTTTTGTATTTTTGTGCTTCTTCTACCGAAATATCGCCCTCTCATTGTAATCTTGCCTACAACACCATTCCTATGTCCGCTTGCTCTGTTGAGAAAACGGAATAGTTCCTCCAGACTTGTTTAATTGATCTAAAAATCAGTATGTTTATGATTTTTTGATATAAAATTATCAAATAAAGATATTTTTACATAAATTTGATAAAATTTTATCGATTTGTGACTTTGATCACAGTAATGCAGAAAAAAATTCAGTACTATACACCCAACTCGATGATAGATGTTTTTAATAGCGGGTTACTAATCATTTAGACTTTAAACCTAATCATAATAGGAGATTTATTATGTCATATTATCCAGCAGAACCATTCCGTATTAAAAGTGTTGAACCAGTTTCAATCCTACCAAAAGCAGAACGTGAAAAAGCAATGAAAGAAGCAGGTTTCAATACCTTCTTACTTGATTCAGAAGATGTTTACATTGACCTTTTAACTGATAGCGGCACTAACGCGATGAGTGACCGTCAATGGGCTGGTATTATGATGGGTGATGAAGCTTATGCAGGTAGCCGCAACTTCTATCATTTACAAGAAACTGTTCAAGATTTATTTGGCTTCAAGTATATTGTGCCAACTCACCAAGGACGTGGTGCAGAAAACATTCTTTCTCGTATCGCGATTAAACCAGGTCAATACGTACCAGGTAACATGTATTTTACCACTACACGTTTCCACCAAGAAGCAAACGGCGGTATTTTCTACGATATCATTCGTGATGAAGCGCATGATGCAACATTAGATATTCCATTCAAAGGTAATATTGATGTTAAAAAATTAGAAAATTTAATTAATGAAAAAGGCGCTGAAAATATTGCTTATGTGTGCTTAGCGGTAACTGTAAACTTAGCAGGTGGTCAACCGGTTTCTATCGCAAACATGAAAGCGGTTCGTGAATTAACAGCGAAACACGGCATTAAAGTATTCTATGATGCAACACGTTGTATTGAAAACGCATACTTTATTAAAGAGCAAGAAGAAGGTTATCAAGATCGTTCAATCAAATCTATCGTTCAAGAAATGTTCAGTTACGCAGATGGCTGTACAATGAGTGGTAAAAAAGACTGCTTAACCAATATCGGTGGTTTCTTATGTATGAATGATGAAGAATTGTTCATGAAATCTAAAGAGTTGGTTGTAGTATTCGAAGGTATGCCATCTTACGGTGGTATGGCTGGCCGCGATATGGAAGCGATGGCAATTGGTTTGAAAGAAGCAACTCAAGAAGAATACATCGAACACCGTGTTAAACAAGTACGTTACCTCGGTGAAAAATTAAAAGCAGCGGGTGTACCGATTGTTGAGCCAATTGGTGGTCACGCAGTGTTCTTAGATGCTCGTCGTTTCTGTCCACATTTGAAACAAGAAGAAGACTTCCCAGCACAAGCATTAGCAGCAGCAATTTATGTTGAGTGCGGTGTACGTACAATGGAGCGTGGTATTATTTCAGCTGGTCGTGATATCAAAACTGGCGAAAACCACCATCCAAAACTTGAGACAGTACGTCTTACTATCCCACGTCGTGTTTACACCTATGCACACATGGATTTAGTTGCTGATGGTATTATCCACTTATTCAAACATAAAGAGGATATTAAAGGGCTTCGTTTCGTGTATGAACCAAAACAATTACGTTTCTTCACTGCACGCTTTGAACAAAAATAGGCCTACTAGCCCTTACTTCGGCAACGAGGTAAGGGCTTTTTGTATCTAAAACATTTGGTTAATGAGAAAAATGCGAAAACATTCTAATGACATTGTAGTTTGTTGTATTGTCAAGTAAGGAAGTGACTAGCCTTTCTACGATAATCGGAAAGGAGAAAACTCATGAATAAAACATTGGGAAGTACCTTAATTACCTCAGGGACGATGATTGGCGCAGGGATGCTTGCTATGCCTCTCACATCTGCTGGAATAGGTTTTACGTTTACAGTCGTTCTACTTATTCTTTTATGGATCCTACTCACTTATAGCGCATTATTATTTGTTGAGGTTTATCAAACCGCTGAACATGATGCCGGCATTGGTACACTTGCTGCACAATATTTTGGCCGACCAGGACGAATTGTCGCAACTAGCGTATTAATGATTTTCCTTTATGCATTGCTTTCCGCCTATGTGACCGGTGGTGGTGCAATTCTTGCTTCAACTTTACCTGATTTTGCTGCTCCTGATTTGAAAATGAAAGGTTCTATCCTTGCATTTACAATCTTATTTGGTGTTTTCGTAGCAATTGGTACAAGCTTTGTGGATGCGCTAAATCGCTTCTTATTTATTGCGATGATTGCCGCTTTATTTATCGTGCTTGGATTGATGATCCCCGAAATTAAAATCGATAACTTAATGGCCATGCCAATTGATAAAGCCTTATTAATTTCAGCTAGCCCAGTTTTCTTTACCGCTTTTGGCTTCCATGGTTCGATCCCTTGCTTAAATAAATACTTAGAAGGTGATGTAAAAGCCTTAAGATTTTCGATTATTGTTGGCTCTGCAATCACATTAGTGGGTTATGTCTTATGGCAATTCTCTACTCATGGTGTATTAAGCCAAACTCGCTTCTTAGAAATTCTTAATCAAGATCCAACATTAAATGGATTGATTGAAGCGGTTCGTGTGATTACAGGCAGTACCATTATTGCGGCTGTCGTGAAAATCTTCTCAGCCTTAGCACTGATTACCTCATTCTTAGGGGTTGCACTCGGTTTATTAGAATGTATTGATGACTTGTTAAAACGTGTATTCAATTTTTCGGCAAACCGTTTAAGTTTAGGTTTCTTAACTTTCCTTCCTCCATTGCTCTTTGCATTCTTCTACCCAGAAGGCTTCATCCTTGCATTAGGTTATGCAGGACAAATGTTTGCTTTCTATGCAGTGGTATTGCCGGCAGCATTAGTCTGGAAAGCTCGCCATCAACATCCAAACTTACCTTATCGTGTGCCTGGTGGTTCAGGGGTTCTACTCTTTGTCTCAATTTTAGGGACTATTATTGTGTGTATCCCATTCCTAATTAAATTAGGTGTGTTGCCTCCAGTAGTGGGTTAATAACAGGGATTAGAATAAAAAGTGCGGTTAAAAATCAGCGTATTTTTAACCGCACTTATTTGTTGATATAAGACCATAAAGAATGGATTAGATATTGTTGCTTTTATCTAAATAAGATTTATTTTTTAATAATTTTCCCTCTTTACTAAAAAACAACTCAATATAAAAGTCACGTCTATTACCTAAGTAACCTTCACCTTTTTTATAGAGTGCAAATAGTTTATTATCTGTTTTTTCTAAAATTTCAAATTGGTTCGAAATTAAATCACTTATTTCTTTCTTATCCATTCCTGAATGAAGGTATTTGGTGACAATATGACTAACATCCGCACGTTGACTTGCAATATCAGTAATACGGGTTTTAAAAACCTCATCTAGCATCAAGTTTAAATCTGTTGCATTACTTTTTCTGTCTGAAATTGAAGATTGAATCTCAGAATGATTCTTATAGCCACTCGCTTCGCAGCCAATTGAAACTAGGGAAAGTAGAGCAAGGGATATTGTGAGTAATTTTTTCATGTTAAGTACCTTTTATATTTCTTGGGTTTCAGTTTTCAGTATCTTCTACAATTTGATATTCAAGAACTAACGAATCTATTCCTTTTTTAGGTGAAATAACAATATGATAAATGCGTTTTGCTCGACCACTTCCTGAGCTATGTCCAGTAAGTTTCGTTCTAATATATCCTGAATACTCGCAAATTTCTTTTCCTGCTTCACAAGTCATGCCCATTTTGGAAACCGCTTTTTTGATGCTATCAGCATGATTATCACCATCCAAATGAGCATAAATCAATTTGCTTAGCGCTTCTTTTTCCGGCTCATTAGGAAATCTTTTCGTAATATATTCTTTAATTTCCCCTTGAGGTAAATTATCGTAATTAACGGTCATTCTGGGAAAACCTAAATCACAAGCTGTTAAAAGAAGAGATAACCCTAAAATAATAGTGCCTTTTTGCATATTAAAATACCTTTAATTGATAGCAACTCAAGGCATTATAGCAATAAAAATTTATTTTCTGATAATAAATCATTCTATTATTTTGGGTAATTACAGAGGAAAATTATCTTGTTCTAAATAATATGAAAAGAACATAAAGAATGAGATAGGTAGGGCGTGAAACGTTGCTTTATACACATTTTTAGCATAATTAGGCTGTTATTCTAACGCTATACTTTCTCTTTGATTGCTTTGAGATAGCGATATACACTAGGTTCTGAGATTTTTAAATATTTAGCGACCATCGGAATGGCACCTTTGATATTGAAAATACCCTTATCAAATAAGACTTGAACGGCGTTTTCCCGCTGCCTTAGACTGAGTGGTTTATCGGAATGTAATAGGGTGAAATCAAGGTATTCACAAAGGATATCTTCTATGGAGTTTTCGAGTTTTTCTTTATTAATTATTTCGGCCTCTTCCATTTCGGCAAAGGCAGCATCAATACCTAAAACATTAACGAAGTTTCCAAGGTTTTCCAGCGAAATTAATTTGGTCATCACATCAACCAACTCAGAGGTATCATGATTAATACAAAGGATGCCTTCTAGTTTATCCCCATTTTTAATGAAATAAGTTGCACCTCGAATGACCTTTTCGGAATCAGCCACCGCTTTGTAGTTAAAGATAAAATCTTTATCTAAATACACTTTATCCTGCAACAAACTTGAAGCAAAAGAGCTAAGTGGAGAGGAAAGGGTCCGCCCGCTAACATGGCTATTCGCAATGGCTTCCATATGAGCCTTATTCTTATCAAAAGAATGAAATACGACTTCGTATTTAGGGCCGAGAACATTTCCCAAAAAATGGGTTAGACCAATAAAATATTTCTTTTGTACATTGTTCATATCGAGCCAATCTCATTAATTACCATTTGCTTGTTGTGGCTATTTTATAGTCACTTATTTTTTATAGCAAATACATTGTAAAAAACGACAGGTTATCTGTGGTGTTTTGTTTTAAGTGAGTCTTATAATGCTTATTTCAAGAAAACCTTATAATTTCACATCCAACTTCGCGTAAGCACGTTCTACTTTTTCCAAGGCTTTTTCCACGGAAACATCTCGAGCGAGTAACACACCTAAACAGCGATGACCATTGACTTCGCCTTTGCCGAAAATGCGAATATTACTATTAAACCTAAACCCTGCATTGGTGTATAGTAAAGATTCCGATAGCCAATCTAGCACACTAAAGAATGGGAAACAGGTAAAGAAAGAATAACTTCAGATGGTTCAATTCGTATTGAGAATCATGCTAGTGACCCAGTAGGTAGTATGCCGATTTTATTGGGAGGAAACCCTGCAACGACATCTGAAAATAATCTCAATAAAGGTTGGATTGCACGTATTAGCGATATATTTGGTGACAATTCATCAGTACATAATTGCTATGGACTAGGGCAAAGACAATGCGTTATTGATGGATATCGAACGAAGGGAGATCTAAAAATGGGAAATGAGCAAACCATTTTTAATTTAAATAAATCAAAAGGAGAATGATATGAAGATTCTATTTTTTATATTTGGTTTGCTAACAATCAATGCTTGTTCTTTTGGAGGATTTCAACCTCCACCACCACATGATCATTGGCGTTTGCATAATTCTAGGGTTTTATTTCCTAATTCAGATCCTCAAGGACGTATTAATTTTCTTGACAGAAGAAAAAAAGACATGTCGGATTGTGGTATGGATTTTGTGACAGGGGAAAGTGATAATCCTGAAGAGAATCTTTGCTTGGAAAGTAAGGGATGGTATTTGGAAGGCGGACCAATTTGTGAAGAAAGAACAATGTGGAATAGGCCAATATGTATCCAATGGCGAAAAAAACACAGCAAGCCTGATGCTAAGCCTTGGGGATAAATAATACAGAAGTATTTTAAGCAGAGTACGATTTAACTCGATACAAAGTGCGGTCAATTTTCAAAGAGTTTTAAAACTTTTCAAAAATTGACTGCACTTTTTGTATTTTCAACGATGCTTATGTTAAGCAAACTTTATAATTTCACATCCAACTTCGCGTAAGCACGTTCTACTTTTTTCAATGCTTTTTCTACGGAAATATCACGGGCAAGTAACACACCTAAACGGCGATGGCCATTGACTTCGCCTTTGCCGAAAATGCGGATATTGGTGTTTGGTTCAGCCAATACTTCGGCGATATTGCCAAATTGCACGTTTTTCGATTGACCTTCCACCACAATGGCTTTTGAGGCTGATGGGCTAATAAGGGTGATTTCTGGAATCGGTAAGCCTAAAATCGCACGGGCGTGTAAGGCGAATTCGGATAATTCTTGAGAAATCAGCGTGACCATGCCGGTATCATGTGGGCGAGGGGAGACTTCATTGAAGATAACCTCATCACCACACACAAACATTTCCACGCCGAAAATACCGCGACCACCTAATGCGGTGGTAATTTTTTCTGCCACGTCTTGTGCTTTTTTCAAGGCTGCATCAGACATGGCTTGTGGCTGCCAAGATTCGCGATAGTCGCCATCTTCTTGACGATGGCCAATTGGCGCTAAGAAGCTGGTGCCGTTGATGTGGCGAACGGTGAGTAAAGTGATTTCATAATCGAATTTAACAAATCCTTCTACAATCACGCGTCCCGCGCCTGCTCGACCACCTTGTTGAGCGTAATCCCAGGCTTTTTGTAAGTCGTCTTTGGATTTTAAAATACTTTGGCCGTGGCCAGAAGAGGACATAATCGGTTTTACCACGCAAGGAATACCGATTTTTTCAACCGCACTTTGGAAGTCAGCAAAGTTATCGACAAATTGATAAGGTGAGGTTGGCAATTTAAGCTCTTCAGCCGCTAAACGGCGAATGCCTTCGCGATTCATCGTCAGCTTGGTGGCTTTGGCGGTAGGAACAACATTAAAACCCGCTTTTTCTAATTCGACTAGCGTATCAGTCGCGATAGCTTCCACTTCCGGCACAATGTAATCAGGGCGCTCTTTTTCCACTAAGGCTTTGAGTGCGGCACCATCTAGCATGGAAATCGTATAAGCACGATGTGCCACTTGTTGTGCTGGGGCATTTTCATAACGATCGACGGCAATCACTTCCACGCCTAAACGTTGTAATTCAATCACCACCTCTTTGCCCAGTTCACCAGAGCCAAGCATCATCACTTTAATAGCATTCGGGGTTAATGCTGTACCTAAGGTTGTCATGTTGTGTCCTTATTTTAAGAAAGATTCATCAAGTGCTAAATCGTCATTTTTATTAATCCCCACACCGCGAGCAATCACATTTTTAGCAATTTCATGTGCTTCTTCTAAAGAATGCTCGGTGTAAGTTCCGCATTGGTATTCGTTTAATTCAGGAATTTGGTTTTGATCTTGCACGGTTAAAATATCTTTCATAGAAGCTAACCATGCATCAGCCACTTGTTGCTCGTTTGGTGTGCCAATTAATGACATGTAAAAACCTGTGCGACAGCCCATTGGGGAGATATCGATGATTTCCACATTGTTATTGTTTAAATGGTCACGCATAAAGCCCGCAAATAAATGCTCAAGGGTGTGAATCCCTTTTGGTGGGAGAATTTCTTTGTTTGGAATGCAAAAACGAAGATCAAAAACAGTGATGTCATCGCCCTTTGGGGTACGCATCGTTTTGGCAACGCGCACGGCAGGTGCGTTCATACGGGTGTGATCCACTTTAAAACTATCGAGTAATGGCATATTTATTTCCTTGAAAATCAGTGATTTGTAAATTAATTGCAAGTTTTTGTAAATTTTTTTACATTTTTTTACAATTTCTTTGAACTTTTCTTTTTAGCGTCGGTCTTATAGAACAAGCAACTTGCAGTTGTTTTAATAAAATTGGTTCCTTAGGTTATTTGCCCCTTACTTGATAAGGGGCGTTTTTTTATCTGTTGAATGTCAATTGGTCTTTATTCTAGCCCACAACCTGATTATGCACAAAGGCTATTCTCGGCTATGACACGAAAGGTAAACTGAAAAAGAGCAAGGCAATATAACGCAGTCCTTTTCCAATTGTCATAAAAATCAAACAACTTAGCCAATTCAATCGAAGCCAACCGGCTACCGCACAAAACACATCCCCGACAATAGGCAACCAGCTTAATAATAAAGTGATGGCACCATAGCGTTGTATTTTGTTTATCGCCCATAAAGTGCGGTCATTTTTACTGTCAATTTTCGGAAACCATCGCCCAATCCAGTAGGTGGTGAGGCTGCCAAGTGTATTGCCTGCAGTTGCCAGAAAAACAAGCCAAAAAATATCCGCACTTAATAATGAACCGACCAATACTTTTGGTGCAGCAAGGGAGACAAACACAATTTCTGAATTACCTGGCAAAATGGTGGCACTTAAGAAAGCGCTGAAAAACATCAACCACAAGCCATGGGTTTGCCAAAAATCAGCCAAAAAGCTGAAAGAGAAAATGTCCCACATTAGGCTCTAATAATCTCACGCGTTCTGACATCAAACACATCCATCCCTGCACTTAATCCCGCTTTTACGCCGAGATCGGCATCTTCAAAGACGATGCAACGTGATGGTTCGGCTTTTGCCAGTTCTGCGCAGCGTAAAAAGGTTTCTGGATGCGGTTTATGTTCTTTCACATCATCAGCACTGACAATGGCGTTGAAGTAATGTTTGATATCTAATTTTTTCATCAACATATCAATGATTTGGCGGTTTGAACCTGAACCAAGCGCAATTGGTTTTTGTTGATAGTAATGACGCACCACGTCAAAGGTCGGGAGTAATTTTGATTCTGTTGGAATCAATTCATAGGAAAGTTTGCGTTTTGCTTGTATGACTTCATTTAAACGTTCTTGTGGCATACCGGCATCTTGCATAATGGCTGAGGCGATAGTGCTCACGGTTGCGCCACCTAAATCATACATAATTTGGCTGTTAAAACGATAACCGAATTGTTCCCCCACCATGCTCCACGCGCGGGCGTGTACCGGCATGGTGTCGATTAAGGTGCCATCCATATCAAAAATCAAGCCATCATATTTTTCAAAAAGTCTGTTATCTATCATTTATTGCTTTCCTAGTTCGTAAATTTTTTCACTTTGTTTCAATTTTGTGATCTGTGCACTGGTAATTTTATGAAATAGCGGTAAAGTTATCCTATCTTAAAAAGGAATATTATGTCGTTACTCAAACAATTAACCCGTTGGAAAATTCGCGGTCAGATTGATCAGGAAGTTATTGATATTATTCTGACCTTGCAAAGTCGCCTAGAGCACCATTGGCGCATTGATGTGTCTATTCCGACCGTCATCACACTCTTATTGCATATTGCCAACAGCCTTGCCCGCTTAAAACGAGGCGGTTGCGTTTCTCCGCTTCATCAATCCTTTTATGATGAAATGCAAAGTGCGGTCATTTTCCCTGATGTTTTGGAAATTCACCACGATTTGCTTTCTTTTATTCCGCAAGATATTCCCGAAGCCGAGCAGAGCTATTATCTCGCCAATATTTATAGCTTACTGTTGGAGCAAGATAAAAAATAAGGGCACGAAAGCCCTTATTCTATCAGTTAAAAATCAAACTGAGTTCTAAATCTTTGAGTAAATTGCTTTCTAAGCGCAATTCATTCCACACTAACGGATTGTTATCCAAATAATGTTTCTCAAAAGTCAGTTCCCAAGTCTGTAAAGCGCGGTCAATTCTAAGATTAATTTTATCCGTGCTATCTGTTGCTTGGCGAGATTTATTTAAAATCACCGAAATGCGTAAAAGAAGCATTAAAACAAGGACATCTTCATCTGCATAACGAGCAAAAATCGGTAAATCATTCTTTTTAAATGCACCCGTATGGTAACGAACTAAATTCACCAATAAGCGTTGCTGCTCGCGATCAAAACCCGGTAATTCCATATTTTGCAGAATATAAGCCGAATGTTTTTGTACATTGCGATGATTAATGACAATACCCACTTCCAATAAGCGAGCCGCCCAAATCAACAGATTTTTCATTTCATCAGCGAGATGCGGTTTTTGCCAATGGGTGTATTGCTCAATTAAGGTTTTCGCACTATTTGCCACACGATCAGCTTGCGCTAAATCTAAGTTAAATTGTTCGGCAAGTCCTAACGCAGTACGAGTACGGATATCTGAAACCTGGAAGTTTTTTTCTAAGCTGTAAATTACCCCTTCACGCAAGGCACCGTCAGAGTAGCGCATATTTTCCAAGCCAAAGACTTCAAAAACGGCACTTAAAATAGCTAAGCCAGGCACAAATACATCCACGCGATCAGGGTTTAATCCCGCGAAATTAAGCTCTTCAAAATGGGAAGCTTGTAAGGTTCGTTCAATTAAATTTTGTAAGCGTTCAGCCGTGATGATGCCGTTCGGATCAAGAGTTGCGGTA
This sequence comes from uncultured Haemophilus sp., assembly GCA_905205995.1. Lineage (GTDB taxonomy): Bacteria > Pseudomonadota > Gammaproteobacteria > Enterobacterales > Pasteurellaceae > Haemophilus_D. The sequence goes on from CAJLFU010000005.1 coordinate 61,397, forward strand.
ATCACTTGATAGACGGTTTTGATGGTGCCTGATGAACCTAACACCGATTGCCAACCGAGCTTGCGATATTCCCAGCTTAAATCTTCAATTTTATTGACCGCACTTTGGCGAGCTTGCTCGAAGTTTTCTTTTGAAATTTGTCCATTCGGGAAGAATTTTTTGGCAAAGCTGACGCAGCCCATGTGACGACTTTCCGCCACTAAGGGGGTGAAATCATCACCGATGATCATTTCTGTCGAGCCACCACCAATATCGATGACCAGTTTACGTCCACTTTCGGGTTGAGTGTGGCAAACACCCGCATAAATAGTTTTTGCTTCAGTTTGACCGCTGATGATATTAATGGGATAAGGAAAGACAGTGGCAGCCTGACGTAAAAATTCGTCATTATTGACAGCTCTTCGTAAGGTATAAGTGCCGACGACATTCACATCTTTCGGCTCAAAGCCTTGTAAGCGTTCAGCAAAAAGCGCAAGGCAATTTACACCGCGCTCAATCGCTTCTTGGCTTAATACATTGTGCTCGTCTAAGCCATCGGCAAGTCTCACTTTTTGTTTTAAACGAGAAAGCACCTGAATCGAGCCATTGATAATCCGCGCCACAATCATGTGGAAGCTGTTTGAGCCTAAATCAATGGCGGCAATCTCCCGGGCCTCACCACGGTGATGAGGTTCTGCGAGTTGAGCCAGTTGCTTGTCGTTATGCATGTCCTTTCCTAAAATTCAAATTGATACAATAAATCAAAAACTTGGTTTGTGCTGGAAACCGATTGGAAATAAAGTTGTGGCATTAAGCGGTAACGCAAGGTCACTTCGGCTAAGCCATCAAACAATCCTACACCGTATTTCACTTGTAAGCGTTTCCCAATATTACCACTAACTTGTACCTTGGAGCTATCCCCAACACCGGCAGTGCCTAAGTTTAAGTCTTGAATACCAAAGGCTTCGCCAATACCGCCGACGACTTTACCACTTTTCGCTAAACCTAAGCCGAGTAATGCCGCACCCACAGAACCACTAGAGCCAGCTTCGCCGCTGTTTTCTAATGAGCGACCGGTGAGTAAATATGAAAGTGCCTGGTCTTGAGATTTCGCTGGATCAGAGAAAATAGTGACTTGTGGGCTAGATGCCATACCTATCACTTTTACCCCAGCGGTCACTTTACTGTCTTCCATGGCTTCTGGGTTACGGATTGCCTCAATATTTAACATCGGTTGTGAAGGTAAACCAGCGAAGCTGACTTGCCCTTTACGAATTAATAAATCCTGTCCAAAAGAAGCATAACGGCCATTTTTCAGGTTAATTTGACCAAATAAACCTAATTTGCCTTTATCCTGTTTCACAGAAAGTAAACCATCCAAATTCGTTTTTAAACCATAGGCATTTAAATGCACATCATCACCGATTTTAATTTTTAAATCAGATTGAATTTGCATGCCCGATTTAGTTTCGGCTGCAAATTGGCGATTGATGAGTTCTTCTTTACTTTTTCTAGGACCATTTAAAATCACTTCATCTTCACTCACCGGTTCAGCATTGTCTGGTAAGCTTTCAATGGCAATTCTTGCCCATGGAATATCCACATTACCACTCAAATCTAAGCGTTTTGGCGAGGCTTTGACAACCACATTCGGGCTGACTTTTAATTTCGCCATAGACGGAATATCGACTTTGAAGTTATCTGCTTGTGCTCTGACTTCTGCCGTCCAGTTATCCATGTTAGCCCAGTTAGCTTGCCCGTTAATATTCAACTTACTATCTGGTGTTTGAACATGACCATTTAAGGTTGAAGACGTACCGTTAAAACGGATTGCCACTTGACCATCAGTTACATCAAAAGGCAGGCTTTTTAATTTCGTTTTTACATTGCGGATATCAAAATTACCGTTTAACAATGGTTTTTCTAAATTCCCACCAAAATTTAAGCGAGAAACCACTTCACCATCCATGCTTTCACCGCTAGAGAAAAGTTGATTCGCTAAGGATAAGCGTAACCCTTCAATGGTAAAGGTGCCGCCTAATTGTCGGCCTTTACTTAAATCATTAATTTTTAAGTCCGTGCCGATTCGGCCTTGATTCTGAACGTTAATGTCTGATTTCAGAGTTAAATTGTTATTTTGAATATCGGCATTCACACTTAATTTAGGAATATCCAGCTTAAAGGTGCGGTAGTCTAATTTTTGTGTCACACCAATGTTATTACCTTCCACCGCCACATTTAGTTGTAACGGTTTATCCGCGAACCACGCCACTTTACCTCGGCTTTGTAATTGCCCTTTGAGTGTGTCTTGCCCCATCAATTTATTTACTAAATCTAAATTAATACGTTTAAGCTCAAAAGGGACTTCGCCATTTTTCCCTGCTGTAAATTGTTGAGGAAAACACAGATCTAAGTCTTGGTTAACCCAGCAGTGAGAACCAATGGTGGCTTGGATTTTTTTATTGTCAT
>CAJLFU010000006.1 GCA_905205995.1 uncultured Haemophilus sp.
AGGATAAAGGTAATGATCGCGGCGGAAGATAATATGGTGAATAAAATCAATACGCTGCGTGCTGTCCAACGGCTAGCCAGTAAGCCATAGATTAGGGCGCCACAAGTGCCACCTAATGAAATCATCATCCCTACGCTCACACTTTGCTCTGTCGTCATGCCTGCTTCTTTTAATAAGGCAGGCGTCCACGAGCTAATAAAATAGAAACTGAACATGATCGCAAAGAAAGCTGTCCAGATTAGCAAAGTGGAATGTAAGTATTTTTCGCTAAATAATTGGCTAATAGGCAATTTAGTCTTAATTTTTTCCATTTTTTCTGGAAGTTTCCAATCACCGTCTAAACCGATTCTTTTTGCGATTAAATTTAAGCGCACTTCTGCATTTTTAGGTTGTTTGGAGGTGAGGAAGTCAATGGATTCCGGTAACCAAATAAATAAAACCACTAAAAGTAAACCGGTCAAGATAGCACCCGCTAAAAACACAGAACGCCAGCCATATTCACCTTGCAACATTACCGCGAACATACCGCCTAATACCGCTCCGATACCAAAACCTGCCGCATAGACACTGATCGCAAAGCTACGCCATTTACGAGAGGAGTATTCGCTGGTGATCACGTTTGTGCCCACTAAAATACCGCCGACACCAAGACCGGTGATAACTCGCCAGAAACCGAGCCATTGATATTGTGAGATAAACGCTGAGCCTAACATCCCGATAGCGGAGAGTGATACTGCCATTAATAACAATGGGCGGCGACCGATTTTATCGGCGAGTGGCGCGAGGAAAAGTGAGCCGGCAGTCATCCCAAACAAGCCGGCACTTAATAAATAACCTAACTCAACCCCCGTGAGGCCAAATTCGCCACGAATGGCTGTTGCGGTGAAGGCGAGGGCTAATACATCGAAGCCGTCAAGTAAATTCATGATGGCAGCCATGACCACTATCATCCATTGATAAGCCCCCATTGGGCTTTGTTCTATTTTGGCTCTAAGAGAAAGCGTTTCGGTCATTTTATTTCCTTAGGTTAAGCAAACTGGCGAGAGCTTGCGAGAGATTGAAGTTTACGTAAAATCATGTTGAGTACCACACCATAAGCGGGAACAAACAAGACAATACCGACAAATAATTTAAATAAGTAATCGACGAATCCAAGGCTAAACCAATGTTCTGCCATAAATGGATCACTACTTTTATAAAACGCGACACAAAAGAACATAAAGGTATCCGCAAGGGAACCAAATGTCATCGAGCTGCTCGGGGCAATCCACCAAGTTTTTAATTGGCGTAAGCGGTTGAATACTAACACATCTAATAATTGACCGAAAACATAAGCACAGAAACTCGCAAATGCAATACGGAAAACAAACATATTGAATTCACTTAATGCACCTAAGCCTTGATATTGTCCATCAGAGAAAACCACTGAAACAATATAACTCACGATAAGAGCGGGGAGCATCACGATAAAGATGATCCAACGTGCTTCTTTCGCCCCAAATACACGCACCGTTAAATCAGTGGCTAAGAAAATGAATGGGAAAGTGAGTGTGCCCCATGTGCTGTGGAATGAAAAATCATCAGCAAAGCCAAGTGCGGTCAATTTTAAATTGATTTCAAAGGGGATTTGAACGAAATAGTTACTGGCTGTGATGATGAAGATGTGAAATAAGCTTAATAAAATTAAAGCAAAACGTTTTTGTTGATCATTGAAGATCGGAGTATTAATTTTCATTTTAAGACCTTTTTAGTTAGTTAATCGGGGGTAGGGAACCCGACATGAGAAATAAATCCGCCAAATTGGCGAGCCGTGAATAATACTAGAATTAATTGGGATTGCAAGAAAGTGCGGTCAAAAAATGAGATATTTTATTTAAATTCAGTAAAAAATGATAAGAATTGTTATTTACACTAAAATTATATTGTACTAGAATTCTCGGGCATTATTTATTCCACATATGCCAGGAGAGCATTTCAATGTATAAATCCAATCATTTAAAAACAACATCATTCTTCGCATTAAGTGCGTTAACCATCGCCCTTTTTTCAAACTATTCTCATGCAGAAGAGAAACTTGAGGAAATTAAAGTTACTGCGGAAGATCAGGTAAAACAATCACTTGGTTCTTCTCTTGTGACAGCAAAAGATTTAGAGAAACGTCCAGCGACCAATGATGTTTCTGAAGTATTACGTACCATGCCAGGTGTGAATTTGACGGGGAACTCATCTACAGGACAACGCGGAAATAAACGTCAAATTGATATTCGTGGTATGGGACCAGAAAATACATTGATTTTAGTGGATGGTAAACCAGTCACCTCTCGTAATGCAGAACGTTATGGGGTGCGTGGTGAACGTAACTCTCGTGGCGACAGCAACTGGGTGCCAGTTGAAGCGATTGAAAAAATTGAAGTATTACGTGGCCCTTCAGCAGCACGCTATGGTTCAGGTGCAATGGGTGGGGTGGTTAATATTATCACTAAACCGGTTACTAATGATTTACACGGTAGCTTAAGTTATTACACCAACCAACCAGAAGACAGCAAAGAAGGCGCAACGAACCGTGTCGGTTTTAATCTAAGCGGTGCGTTAATTAAAGATGTATTGCAATTCCGTTTATATGGTAACTGGAACAAAACTCAAGCGGATGAAGTCGGTATTAATGGTGATCCTGCGATTGCTGGCCGTGAGGGTGTGCGTAATAAAGATATTAATGGCCGTTTAGTGTGGAATATCAATGAGAAAAATAAATTAACCTTGGATTCTGGTTTCAGTCGCCAAGGTAATATTTATAACGGTGATACACAAAATAGCTCAGCAGGGCTTTACAATAATAAAAACTATCCTGAAACCAAAACGTTGGCAGGAAGCAAAGCTGAAACTGCTCGTTTATATCGTCAGAACTATGCTTTAACCTATGAAGGTAAATTCGACCATTTCGACAATAAAACCTATATTACTTTTGATAAAACTAAAAACAGCCGTTTACCAGAATATTTAGCAGGTGGTCCAGAGGGCAGTTATTCTAGTACATCAGCTTTTAGCGATTCTATTCTTAAAAATACGCGTTTTAGTTCTGAATTCTATATCCCATTTACCTTGGGTGTAGAGCATATGCTGACAGTTGGTTTTGAAGGTGCACATAGCAGTTTAGATGATGACGCTTCTATGACACAGTTACTTGGTGGACGACGAGATAAAAAGACTGGGAAGGTGCTTTATGATTTGAAAGAACGCCTACCAAGCGGTATCTCAAATGTACGAGGAGGTCATAGTAGTCAAACTGAATGGGCTGTATTTATTGAAGATAATATTTCAGCAACCCAATCTACCATCCTAACGCCATCTTTACGTTATGATTACAACAGTTATTCTGGTTCTAATGTAAGCGGTGGATTAAACTTCTTACAGAGTCTCAACGATGATTGGAGAATTAAAGGTGGGATTGCAAGAGCTTATAAAGCACCAAATCTTTATCAAACTAACCCAAATTACTTGCTATTTACCTTAGGTCAAGGTTGTCCAACGAATGTACCAAATAATAAAACTTGTTATTTCCAAGGTAATAGCGACATTAAACCAGAAACCAGCTGGAATAAAGAAATCGGTATTGAATATGATAAAAACGGACTTCTTGCTTCTGTGGCTTACTTCCGTAATGATTATCGTAATAAAATCGTATCTGATGGTGAATTTATCGGTTTAACTAACTTAGGTAACTATGTGTATAAATGGGGTAATGCAAACCGCGCAGTGATTGAAGGTTTTGAAGGCAATCTGACATTACCATTAATCCAAGATAAATTAAACTGGGTGAATAACTTCACTTATATGCATAAAACCAAAAATAAAGATACGGGTAACCCGCTTTCTATCGTACCGAAATATACCTTGAATTCAAGCTTAAGTTATCAAATTACAGATAGTTTGGATGCAATGTTAACTTATACGCAATACGGTAAACAAAAATCCCGTAAAAATCCGGAAAACCGTATGGAAAATGGTAACAACAAGTACGTTAATCAGCTTGCTGGCTCAGAAGATATTGGTGGCTATGCAGTTTGGGGATTAAGTGCAGGTTATAATTGGAAAGATACAATCAGCATTCGTGTTGGCGTAAGTAACTTATTTGATAAACGCATTTATCGTTCATCAAGCAGTACAAATTACAATGCTCATACTTATAACGAACCTGGTCGTGCCTATTACGCAACAGTTAAATATTCATTTTAATTGAGTGTTTAGAAATGATAGAAAAAAGTGCGGTCGATTTTGGCCGCACTTTTTTATTGATTGAATTTAGATAATAGTGAATTTCAGATAATAAAAAACCCCGCATAGGCAGGGTTCTTCACACAGATTCAAATTATTTTGTACCTGGGATTTTGAAACGGCTGTTAAAGCGTTCAACACGACCACCAGTATCAACAACACGTTGTTTACCAGTGTAGAATGGGTGGCAGCTACCGCACACATCAAGGTTGATGTCTTTGCCTAAAGTTGAACGAGTTTTGATCACGTTACCGCAAGAACAAGTTGCAGTGATCTCTTTATATTCTGGATGAATACCTTGTTTCATAGAAAACCTCAAATTGAAGCCACGCCGCTATAAATGCTTTCCACTTACACCGCGTGAGTTAATAATCGCCGACAATCCGGCACCAAATAGACTGCGAATTATACTGAAAAAATCAAATTGATCAAGTGGTGTGCTTTAGTGATAGAATCATCGCAAAATTTTTGCTTATTTTTGACCGCACTTTAGGAAAGTTATGTTAGCCCAATCCTCTGTTGATGCCCCTTTTGCCCATTCTGTTTTACAATGGTATGAAAAGTTTGGGCGGAAAAATTTGCCTTGGCAACAAAATAAAACCCTTTATGGTGTTTGGCTTTCCGAAGTGATGTTACAACAAACCCAAGTTTCTACCGTTATTCCTTATTTTGAGCGATTTATCAAAACCTTTCCTAATGTGACCGCACTTGCTAATGCATCACAAGATGAAGTGTTACATCTGTGGACGGGACTAGGTTATTACGCCCGTGCAAGAAATTTACATAAAGCCGCTCAAACCATTAGAGATGAATATCAAGGCGAATTTCCTACACAATTTGAGCAAGTTTGGGCATTAACGGGCGTGGGGCGATCTACGGCAGGAGCAATCTTATCTTCTGTGCAAAATCAACCTTATCCGATTTTAGACGGTAATGTGAAACGCGTCCTTTCTCGTTATTTTGCTGTAGAAGGTTGGCCTGGCGAGAAGAAAGTCGAAAATCAATTATGGCAGTTGAGTGAACAGGTTACACCAACAACGAGAGTCGCTGAATTTAATCAAGCGATGATGGATATCGGTTCGGCTATTTGTACTCGAACAAAACCTAAATGCGATCTTTGTCCTCTAAGTAACGATTGTTTAGCCAATAAACTCGAAAAGTGGACAGAATTTCCTGGAAAGAAACCCAAAAAATCGTTGCCAGAAAAGCAGAGTTATTTTTTGATTTTATCTCATCAAGGAAAAGTCTGGTTGGAACAGCGTGAAAGTAAAGGCTTATGGGGAGGCTTGTATTGCTTCCCTCAGTTTGATGATAAACAAACATTGCTGAATTTTCTGAACGAACAAGGGATTACCGAGTATCAAGAATGGGTGACTTTCCGTCATACATTTAGTCATTTTCATTTAGATATCCATCCTATTTATGTTGAAGTCGATCGAAAATTTGAAGATAGCGATCGTTCAGATTGGAAAAAATTGTCAGAAAAAGGAAAAGAATCTCAATCTGGTCTATTAAGTGCGGTCAAATATTGGTATGATCCAACGTCACCTGAACAGATTGGGTTAGCTCAACCTGTGAAAAATTTATTAACGCAATTTGTAAGGAATTATTATGGCTAGAACTGTTTTTTGCGAATATTTGAAACAAGATGCGGAAGGGTTGGATTTTCAATTGTATCCCGGTGAATTAGGTAAACGTATTTTTAATTCAATTAGTAAACAAGCATGGGGCGAATGGATCAAAAAGCAAACCATGTTAGTGAACGAGAAAAAACTTAATATGATGAATGCCGAACATCGAAAATTATTAGAAGAAGAAATGGTGAATTTCTTATTTGAAGGCAAAGAAGTGCATATTGAAGGTTACGTTCCCCCATCTAAATAACAAAAGATTATGAAAAAGTATTTATTATTGGCGCTACTTCCGCTTTTATATGCGTGTAGCGACTCGCCAAGCCATCGACGTGGTGTTAATTATGACGAAGTGTTTGCAAAAGACACGCAAGGTTTAGATATTTTAACGGGGCAATTCTCTCACAATATCGATCGTATTTGGGGGGTGAATGAGCTTTTAGTGGCAAGCCGTAAAGACTATGTGAAATATACAGACTCTTTCTATACGCGTAGCCACGTAAGCTTTGATGAAGGTTCGATCATCATTGAAACACAAAAAGATCTTAATCGGTTACATAATGCGATTGTGCATACCTTATTAATGGGTTCAGATGCAAAAGGGATCGACTTATTTGCTTCTGGTGATGTGCCGATCAGTACACGTCCTTTCTTACTAGGTCAGGTGGTGGACAATAATGGCCAACAAATTGCTAACCAAGTTATTGCAAGCAACTTTGCTACCTATTTAATCCAAAATAAATTGCAAACTCGCCGTTTACAAAATGGTAATACCGTGCAATTTGTCGTGATCTCGATGATTGCGAACCACGTTGAAGTGCGTGCACAAAAATATCTTCCATTGGTACGTAAAGCCGCAGAGCGTTATGGTATTGATGAAAGCTTGATCTTAGGTATTATGCAAACAGAATCTAGCTTCAACCCGTATGCAATCAGTTATGCAAATGCAATCGGCTTAATGCAAGTCGTGCCAAGTACGGCAGGTCGTGATATTTTTGCCATGAAAGGTAAGGGTGGACAACCGTCAGCACGTTACTTATATGATCCAGCCAACAATATTGATGCAGGTGTGGCTTATTTATGGATTCTACAAAATCAATATTTAGACGGTATCACCAATCCAACTTCTAAACGCTTTGCGATGATTTCTGCTTATAACAGTGGAGCTGGCGCGGTATTGCGTGTGTTTGATAGTGATAAAGATGAGGCGATTTATAAAATCAACCAGATGTATCCTGAACAGGTATATCGCATCTTAACCACAGCGCATCCATCGTCACAAGCAAGAAACTACTTGTTGAAAGTGGATGCTGCTCAGAAGAAATTCCGTGTAAGACGATAATTTCAGCGATTAAATACAATGCCCGAAAGACTTTTCTCTCGGGCATTATTTTTTCTATAAAGTGCGGTTATTTTTAATTGAGTTTTTCAAAATACGTTCTTTTTATAGACGTTTTGGTTATTAACCATTCAAACACACTAAATTTTTCACTTTTTTTGAATTTAGTTGTTGACCGATACCCGAAAAAATAGTTTAATACGCTCCGTTGTCAGGCAGTAGCCAATAACGATAACGCCTCGATAGCTCAGTCGGTAGAGCAGGGGATTGAAAATCCCCGTGTCGGTGGTTCGATTCCGCCTCGAGGCACCATTTCCTCCTTAGTTCAGTCGGTAGAACGGTGGACTGTTAATCCATATGTCGCAGGTTCGAGTCCCGCAGGAGGAGCCAAATTCTAAGAAGCCGCTAAAGAAATTTAGCGGCTTTTTGCTTTTCAGAATTCAATCACTATTTTGTTATTTTTTCTCTCTAAAATTGGCTCAAATTTTGCACCGCACTTTTTTGATCTAGATAAATATTTATTTAAAAAACGTATATAAAACTGTTAGCCCGATCACATTTTCTTATGTTGTACTTTGCACCCAATTTAAAACCTTCTCATAATGCAGCCACTAATTTAATGAATGAATAGTCATTAAATAAACGATTTTATAATTTTAACTTTAGAGGGTAATTTATGAGCACTACAACTAATAAAAAATGGAATAAATTTGATACAGCTTGGGTATTAAATTTATTTGGTACTGCGGTGGGCGCGGGGGTATTATTTTTACCAATCAATGCAGGGATGGGCGGTTTTTGGCCTTTGGTCGTGATGGCAGTTTTAGTCGGGCCAATGACATACTTTGCACACAGAGGTTTGGCTTATTTCGTTTTATCTTCTTCTAAACCAGGCAGTGATATTACGGAAGTGGTAGAAGAGCATTTCGGTCCAACTGCAGGGAAATTGATTACCTTATTATATTTCTTTGCGATCTTCCCAATTTTATTGATTTATGGAAATGGGATCACCAATACCGTTGATTCCTTCATTGTTAATCAATTAGGCATGGCTTCACCAAATCGTGTAATCCTTTCTTTTGTATTGATTGCGATCTTGATTTCGGTCATGTTATTCAGTGAAAAAGTAATGTTAAAAATCACTGAATTATTAGTTTATCCATTGGTATTGATTCTCTTTGCATTATCAATCTATCTCATTCCTCAATGGAATGCATCAATGCTTTATGAGCTTCCTACAGCTAGTGGTTTTGTTACTACATTGTGGTTAACTATTCCAGTGTTGGTATTCTCTTTTAACCATTCTCCGGCAATTTCTTCTTTCACACTTTCTCAACAACGTGAATATAAAGATTTTGATAAAACGGAATATCACATTGGTCATACAGAAAAAAGGACTTCAACCGTATTACTTTTCTTCGTGATGTTCTTTGTGTTTAGTTGCGTATTAACGTTAACACCAGCAGAGTTATTAGAGGCAAAAGCACAAAATATCAGTATCTTGTCTTATCTCGCAAACAAATTTGATAATCCATACATTTCTTATTTTGCGCCATTAGTGGCTTTCTTAGCGATTACCAGTTCATTCTTTGGACATTATTTAGGGGCTCGTGAAGGTTTAGAAGGTTTATACCTTAAAATGAAAGGTAAAAGTGTAAATCGTAAAAAATTAAATTACGGTACCGCAGTATTCTTCTTACTCACTTTATGGGGCGTAGCAATTATTAATCCAAGTATTTTAGGCTTAATCGAATCGCTTGGTGGTCCAATTATTGCGATGATCCTTTTCATTATGCCGATGTATGCTATCCGCAATGTGCCAGCGATGAAACGCTATCAAGGTCGTTTCAGCAATGTATTTGTTACAGTAATGGGATTAATTGCTATCTCTGCGGTTGTATATGGATTATTATAAGCGGCTTTTTAGTTTAGCTTAGGATTGAAATAATATGATTAGTGTATTTGATATGTTTAAAGTGGGGGTTGGGCCATCCAGCTCCCATACTGTCGGCCCGATGAAAGCGGGTAAACAGTTTATTGACGATTTAATCGAGCAAGGCAAATTTGATGCGGTCGCGACTTTGCATGTTGATGTTTATGGCTCTCTCTCAATGACTGGGCTTGGACATAATACCGATATCGCGATCATCATGGGATTAGCCGGTTATCTACCGCACGATGTAGACATTGATTTAATCCCGACATTTATAGAACAGGTTAAACAAACCAAAAAACTGTCGATTGCACAGGGTAAAAAAACGGTCAATTTCGATTGGGATGCCAATATGGTATTCCATAATTCCTTTTTATCATTGCATGAAAACGGCATGACCATTACAGCATTAGATGCTGAGCGTAATGTGCTTTACCGTCAAACCTATTATTCTATCGGTGGTGGTTTTATCGTAGATGAAGCGCATTTTGGTCAAGAGGAAGAGAACCCTGTGGCCGTGCCGTATCCTTATCAATATGCTGAAGATATTTTGAAACATTGTCAGGAAAATGGCTTGATGCTTTCTACGGTGATGATGAGAAATGAGTTAGCATTACGTGATAAAAAAGAGGTTGAAGCGCATTTGCATAATGTTTGGAAAACCATGAAGGATTGTATTGAGCATGGTGTCAATACAGAAGGCGTGTTACCCGGCCCATTAAAAGTGGTGCGTCGTGCACCATCACTTTATCGTCTCTTGCAAGCTAATAGTAATCGTCTTGCAAATGATCCAATGCACGTCATCGACTGGGTGAATATGTTTGCCCTCGCAGTAAACGAAGAGAATGCTGCAGGTGGACGTGTCGTGACTGCACCGACTAACGGTGCTTGTGGTATTGTGCCAGCTGTGCTTTCTTATTATGAAAAATTCGTAGGACCTTTAACACAGGATGTAATTGAGCGCTACTTATTGACTGCAGGTATGATTGGTTCACTTTATAAGATGAATGCCTCTATTTCCGGTGCCGAAGTCGGCTGCCAAGGTGAAGTGGGAGTGGCATGTTCAATGGCCGCAGCGGGTTTAACTGAAATCCTAGGCGGTACGCCAGTACAAGTGTGTATTGCAGCTGAAATTGCGATGGAACATAATCTTGGTTTAACTTGCGACCCAGTTGGTGGACAAGTACAGGTGCCTTGTATTGAGCGTAACGCGATAGCTTCGGTGAAAGCAATTAATGCAAGCCGTATGGCATTACGTCGTACCACAAACCCTCGCGTAACCTTGGATAAAGTGATCGAAACCATGTATGAAACAGGTAAAGACATGAATGCTAAATACCGTGAAACATCAAAAGGTGGCTTAGCGGTGAAAGTAGTGTGTTCTTAAGATTTCATTGATAATATAAAGAGCGGTCATTTTTGACCGCTCTTTTTTATTTTCCTTTCACATCAATAATCACCACTTCTGATTGTGATCCTAAGCGCATTGGAATGCCCCAAAAACCGTAACCAGAAGTAACAAATACATGTGGATTACCAATCTTTTCATGGCCATAATCCAAACGATATATCATTTTCGTGATTAAACTAGCGGGGAATATTTGCCCTTTATGCGCATGCCCCGAAACTTGAATATCAAGCGGGAGTGAAGCATGTTTTTCAATATCTGTTGGGCGGTGATCCAATAAAATAGTCGGTAAGTCCGTATTCACTTGTTTTAATAATATTTCGGTACTCGGTCTATTGCGAGTCAGATCATCGTTTCGTCCAATAAGTACTAATTCATTGTTTAACGTTAATGTTTCATCTCTTAATACGGTAATACCTGCTTTGCGGATTTCTTGATCAATTCGATCTTGGTCTCCAAATAAATCATGATTGCCTAGTGTGGCATAAACGCCCATTGGAGCCTTGAGTTTTGCCAGATGAGGTTGCATTTTTTCAGCTAAATAGGCATTGACGTTATCGTCCATAATATCGCCAGGCAGTAAAATGATATCTACCTTTTCCTGCTGCATAATATCAGCCAGTTTATCCAATTCTTTCCCACCAAATAATTTGCCTAAGTGGAGATCGCTTGCCATACCAATTCGCAGCGGTTTAATCGGTTTATCCAGCGTGATTTCATAATGAATAACACGGGTAACATAGGCGTTATACACACTTAAGGCAGTGATACCAATAAATAAAACGGGGTAAGCAATGCGTAAAGTGCGGTCGATTTTTATGATAGATTTAGATTTTCGGAAAAGAAAATGAATACCTCCCACGGCGATACTCGCAAAGGCTGAAAAAAGGAGTAGCGCGAGCACTAAAGCAATAAGTCGAAATGCCGTAAAAAGCTTTAAAAAATGACAAATAATTAAGGCATTAGGAAGCAAAAAACTGGTAAAAGTGATAGTTCGTTTTGCCTTTTGGGAGAGTGGTTTGTTCAGCCACCAAATCAGCGTTTTATTAAAAATATAAATCAGCAGTTGTAACAAAATAATAGCTGCCGTAAATATAAAGTAATAACGAGTTTCCATTAGCGATTCCTAAATAAAAGTGCGGTCGTTTTTGACCAAGTTTTGAAGTGTGGAATAATAAATTTCTCTGTTCCCAAAGGCAAATTTTTTCGCTAAAATGCGGCTCGTTTTAGTTAATTTAAGAAGGAAAATCCAATGTTTGGAAAAGGCGGTTTAGGCGGCTTGATGAAACAAGCCCAACAAATGCAAGAAAAAATGCAAAAAATGCAGGAAGAAATTGCCCAATTAGAAGTAACAGGCGAAAGCGGTGCGGGTTTAGTAAAAATCACGATTAATGGTGCGCACAACTGCCGTCGTATTGAGATCGATCCTTCTTTAATGGAAGACGACAAAGAAATGTTGGAAGATTTAATCGCTGCCGCATTCAACGATGCAGTCCGTCGTGCAGAAGAATTGCAAAAAGAAAAAATGGCTTCTGTGACCGCAGGCATGCCATTACCTCCAGGAATGAAACTTCCATTTTAATTCATTGGGTGTGTGAATTTACACGTTCACACACCATTCATTTTCTCCCATCATAAATATTATGCAAAGCAGTCCACTTTTAGAACATCTTATTGAAAACCTTCGTTGCTTGCCGGGTGTTGGCCCGAAATCAGCGCAGCGCATGGCTTATCATCTTTTACAGCGCAATCGTAGCGGTGGGATGAATTTAGCTCGTGCATTAACGGAAGCGATGTCTAAAATTGGGCATTGTTCGCAGTGTCGAGATTTTACCGAAGAGGAAACGTGCAATATTTGTAACAATCCTCGCCGTCAAAATTCAGGTTTGCTTTGCGTGGTGGAAATGCCGGCAGATATTCAAGCCATTGAGCAAACAGGTCAATTTTCGGGACGTTATTTTGTCTTAATGGGACACTTATCGCCTTTAGATGGTATTGGGCCAAAAGAGATTGGTTTGGATTTATTGCAAAAACGTCTGGTAGAAGAATCTTTCCACGAAGTGATTTTAGCGACCAATCCAACGGTAGAAGGCGATGCGACAGCCAATTATATTGCGGAAATTTGCCATCAACATAATATTAAAGTAAGCCGTATTGCCCACGGGATCCCTGTTGGTGGGGAATTAGAAACCGTGGACGGCACTACCTTAACCCACTCTTTCTTAGGTCGTCGTCAGATCGACTAATCTTATGCGCCTGTTTATTGCCGAGAAACCCAGTCTTGGGCGAGCTATTGCCGATGTATTGCCAAAACCTCATCAACGAGGAGACGGTTTTATTAAATGCGGCAATGATGATGTTGTGACTTGGTGCGTGGGGCATTTGCTCGAACAGGCAGAGCCGGATGCCTACGATCCTAAATTCAAACGATGGCGTTTAGAACATTTACCCATCATTCCTGAAAAGTGGATTCTGTTACCGCGAAAAGAAGTGAAAAAACAACTTTCCGTGGTGGAAAAACTGATTCATCAAGCCGATGTTTTAGTTAACGCAGGTGACCCGGATAGAGAAGGGCAGTTGCTGGTGGATGAAGTGTTTAGTTATGCCAATTTATCAGCGGAAAAACGTGATGGCATTTTACGTTGTTTGATTAGCGATCTTAACCCAAGTGCGGTGGAAAAAGCCGTACAAAAGCTCCAACCTAACCGTAATTTTATTCCATTAGCCACCTCTGCACTGGCGCGCGCTCGTGCGGATTGGCTTTACGGTATTAATATGACTCGCGCTTATACCATTCGCGGTCGCCAAGCGGGTTATGATGGTGTGCTTTCCGTTGGGCGAGTACAGACCCCCGTATTAGGCTTGATTGTTCGCCGTGATTTGGAAATTGAACATTTCCAACCAAAAGATTTCTATGAAGTGTTGGCATGGGTGAAAGAAGAAAAAACGTCTGAAAATCCGACCGCACTTTTTTCAGCACTTTGGCAACCGAGTAAAGCTTGTGAAGATTACCAAGATGAAGATGGTCGCGTACTGTCTTTAGGGTTGGCCGAAAATGTCGTGAAGCGTATTACCGATCAACCTGCCGAAGTGACCGAATATGTGGATAAGCGCGAGAAAGAAACGGCGCCTTTGCCTTATTCGTTGTCAGCATTGCAGATTGATGCGGCAAAACGTTTTGGGATGTCGGCACAGAGCGTGTTGGATACCTGTCAGCGTTTATATGAAACCCATCGTTTGATTACCTATCCACGTTCTGATTGTCGCTATTTGCCGGAAGAGCATTTTGCTGAGCGACATAAAGTGATGAATGCCATTTCACAGCATTGTCAGACTTATCAAACCTTGCCATCGGTGGTAGACACTGAGCAGCGTAATCGTTGCTGGAATGATAAAAAGGTAGAAGCGCACCATGCCATTATTCCGACGGCTAACACACGTTCGATCAATTTAAGCATTGATGAACAACGTATTTATGAACTCATTGCACGCCAGTATTTATTGCAATTCTGTCCAGATGCGGAATATCGTAAAAGTAAAATTACCTTAAGTATTGCGGGCGGTACTTTTGTGGCACAAGCACGTAACTTACAAACTGCGGGTTGGAAAGAGTTACTTGGCAAAGAAGACGAAGATGAAAATCAAGAGCCGTTATTACCGATCGTGAAAAAAGGGCAGATCCTGTATTGCGAACGAGGTGAAGTGGTGAGTAAAAAAACGCAACCGCCGAAACCATTTACCGATGCAACATTGCTCTCCGCTATGACAGGGATTGCGCGTTTTGTGCAAGATAAAGAATTGAAAAAAATTCTGCGTGAAACTGATGGACTTGGCACAGAAGCCACCCGTGCGGGCATTATTGAATTACTGTTTAAGCGAGGTTTTTTGACCAAAAAAGGACGCAATATTCATAGCACAGAAACAGGGCGGATCCTCATTTCAGCTTTGCCAGATATTGCTACGCAACCTGATATGACGGCACATTGGGAAGCACAGTTAACGGATATCAGCCAAAAACAGGCGAGTTATCAGCAATTTATGTTTACGCTTAATCAAATGCTGCCGGATTTAGTGCGTTTTGTTGATTTCACTGCATTGCGTCGTTTAAGTCAGATTTCAAAAGGTTTAAGCACGCCAGCAACGAAACGAAAAAGAGCGGTCAAAAAATCGGAAGATTTAAACGCTGAAAATTGATTAAACTTAATACAATTAAGTAAAAAAAATAGGAAAGCGCTTGCGAAAAGCGTGAATTTTATATAACATTTGCTCCCAGTTTTCTTGCGAAATCGCAATTTAGAGAAGAAAGAATAATGTACAATATTTTATTATTTGTTTATGTATTAATTTGTGTCGCCTTAATCGGCTTTATCCTTATTCAACAAGGTAAAGGCGCGAACGCAGGTGCGTCATTTGGCGGTGGTGCATCAGGTACTATGTTTGGTTCTGCAGGTGCAGGTAACTTCTTAACCCGTACCAGCGCAATCTTAGCAACTGGCTTTTTTGTGATTGCTTTAGTGTTAGGTAACATTAACTCTCACCGTGGCAACGTACAAAAAGGTTCGTTTGACGATTTATCTCAAACTGCTGAACAAGTTCAACAACAGCAACAACAAGTTGCTCCAGCGGTTGAAAACAAAAATAATGACATTCCGCAATAAGGAATAAAAACAGAATAAACGCTCTGGTGGTGGAATTGGTAGACACGCTATCTTGAGGGGGTAGTGGCCGCAGGCCGTGCGAGTTCAAGTCTCGCTCAGAGCACCAACTATAAACCGACTTAATCAAGTCGGTTTTTTTTCGCCTAAAATTTGTTTAGAACGCTAGTTATTACCCTCCGTTTTGGTTACAATCGGTCAATTTCTTTTTTTAGAAACCCATTAGGAGAGCACTATGAACTTCCCTCAAATCGCCCAACAAGTGATTGATAAACTTGGCGGCAAAGAAAACATCGCCACAGCAGCACATTGCGCAACGCGTTTACGTATTGTGTTAAACGATGAAAGCAAGGTGGACAAAGAAGGCATTGATAATATTGAAGGCGTGAAAGGGCAGTTTGCTGTTGCTGGTCAATATCAAATCATCTTCGGTTCAGGTACGGTGAATAAAGTCCATGCTGAACTCACCAAATTGCTTGGTATCGGCGATGTGAGCAAAGCCGAAGTGGCAGAAGCGGCATCAGGCAACCAAAACTTATTGCAACGTTTGGTGAAAGGCTTAGCGGATATTTTCGTGCCAATCATTCCGGCAATCGTCGCAGGCGGTTTGTTAATGGGTATTCACTCCATGCTTACAGCGAAAGGTTTCTTCGTTGATGAATTAAGCGTGATTGATATGCACCCTGGTCTTGCAGATTTGGTGGACTTCATTAATACCATCGCGAATGCACCATTTGTGTTCTTGCCAGTATTACTTGGTTTCTCTGCAACCCGTAAATTCGGTGGTAACCCATTCTTAGGGGCTGCACTTGGGATGTTATTAGTTCACCCTGCATTAGCAGACGGTTGGAACTACGCATTAACCCTTGCTCAAGGCAAAATCCAATACTGGAATGTATTCGGTCTTGAAATTGAAAAAGTCGGCTATCAAGGCACGGTTATCCCAACATTAGTTTCTGCTTGGGTATTAGCAACCTTAGAAAAAACCTTCCGTAAATTTGTCCCTTCTTACTTAGATAACCTGATTACCCCATTATTCTCGCTCTTTATTGCAGGCTTCTTAGCGTTTACCGTAATTGGTCCAATCGGTCGTGAAGCGGGTTCATTAATTGCATCAGGTTTAACTTGGTTATATGACACCTTAGGTTTCGTGGGCGGCGCAATCTTCGGGGCATTCTATGCACCAATCGTTATTACGGGTATGCACCAAACCTTCATTGCGGTTGAAACACAATTATTAGCTGAAATGGCGAATACGGGCGGTACCTTCATTTTCCCAATCGCAGCAATGTCAAATATCGCACAAGGTGCAGCCTGTTTAGGTGTAGCTGTGGCATTAAAAGATCCAAAAGTACGCGGTTTAGCGGTGCCATCAGGTATCTCTGCATTATTAGGGATTACTGAACCGGCGATGTTTGGGGTGAACTTACGTTATCGTCAAGCTTTCTTTGCCGCGATGATTGGTTCAGGTTTAGCAAGTGCCTTTATCGCATTCTTCAATGTAAAAGCCATTGCATTAGGCGCAGCCGGTTTCTTAGGTATTCCATCTATTAAACCAGATAGCCTTGCGATGTACAGCATTGGTATGTTGATTTCATTTGTGGTGGCATTCACGCTTTCAGTCGTTTTCGTGAAACGCGCACAAGCAAAAGCATAATCGATATAAAAAAGAAAAAGCACGAGTTTAAGCTCGTGCTTTTTTGTTTGGAAAAATGCGTCTAAAAATGACCGCACTTTCAGTGAGAATTAGCCTTCTCGACAATTTAACCAAGCTGTTCTCATGCCTTGATTGTTTTTGTAATACACCGAATTATGCTCACGCGCAATCAGATCCACATGGCTTCCATCAATCGGCTCATAAGAGCGATAAATCACTTCAAAGCGGTTTCCGCGTGCATTTAAGGTGCGATTCTCCACATGATCAAACGGCACGGCTTTTCCGCCATCTAATTGAAAATAAATACCAAAATTATCTTTCATGCGGCTTTCTCTTGAAAGCGGGAAGTAAGTGGTTAAATAAGAATTTGAACCCGTTTCTGAATTACGGCAAGAATAGTAATAACGCTTGTAATCTTTCGGATTGTTTAATTCCGCTTGGCTAATGTTATTTTTAAGGTATCGTGTTTTAACGGTTTTCTTTGGTTGTTGTGTTGTGGTACAAGCAAACAACCCTACGCATGCAGCCGTGAGTAATGCTATTTTGAATTTATTCATTGATAAAGTTCCGAGAGTAGAGTGAATGAGAAAGGGAGTATAATAGCGGAAATTGGGGATAGTGCAATATACAAAGGGTAAAGTGCGGTGAGTTTTTAAAGTGTTTTTTAGTAAAATTTGGCACACGCTGCGAGCGTGCGCCATTATAAAGAAAATGAAATATGATAAGTAACTACTTGCCCATAACAGGACCCACCCCTATCAACATAAGGTAGTAAATTGGTGCAGTAATGATGCTTACGGCTTTTTCTATTCCATCTTGGGTTGATTTTTTCATTTCATCCCGTTTCTCTGATCGAATTTCTTCGTCTGTTTTTAGACGATAATTGTCAAAGTACGCAGGTATTGGTATAGAGAGTGAGGATTTTTTCAAAATTTCATCACGGTTATTCAATTTCACGATACGCCCATTGATTATTGGCTTCTCTACCCATCCCATATAAAGGGTAATTTTGGTTCTAGGTCCACCTTTACATTCTGACGGTTCTTGGTGGAAAAAATCACTTATATGGCAATCACCGCCATCATAAAATACATTCCAACGTTGCTCTAGTCCCTTTAGGCTTTGACGAAGCGTATTAAGGTATTTCATCGGTAATACTAACTCATAGTATACTTTAACAAGGTTATTACTACGGTCAGCAGCAAAGGAAAGCGCTAGATAAAATTTATCATCACTTCTATTGGATTTTAAAAGTTTTGTCATGTATTCAGGTTGGAACAACGGTTGTAAGTAACGAGCATCAATACCTGAAAACTCATAATCTTCGTTATCACTAAGCAAATAAGTTTTATTATCCGGTGTTTTAATAATACCTCGAATTAATATTTCTTCACCTTCTAAGCGAGTCATATATTTGTAAAAGGGCGTCGTACTGTCGTAAGCAGGTGGCGTATTGTTACTAGAACAAGCTACTAATAATAAGCAAAGCAAAGAGATAATTTTTTTCATAAGGGACCTTACAAATATCTGGATTTAAAATGATTTTACTGAATAGAAAATTATTTTACTATTTATTTTTTATAGGAATGGCTAAATGTCGAGAAGGTATGAGATGAAAGAAAAAATAGCACCAACAGATTGGTTGGTGCTATTGAAATAAAGTTATTTTAATTAACCGATTCTGCCACTGAAACCATAGATATAGAGAGGCAACCATATTGGTGCGGTAATAATCATTAGCGTATCTTTAACCCCGTCTTTAGCAGCCTCTTTTGTATCCTCCCATTTTTCTGAACGTTTTTCTTTATCTGTTTTTAAACGGTAATTATATACATACGATCTTATTGCAATAGGAAGAGATGGTTTTTTCAGAATATCATCTCGGTTACTTAGCTTTACGATTTTCCCATTGAGTCTATCTTCTTTGGCATCTATTTCAAATACGAGTTTTGTTGGGCGTTCTTTTCCTTTGCAATCAGCAGGTGCGGGATAGAAGAAATCGTCCGTACGACAATTTGTACCGCCGCTGTAATAGTTAGTCCAGCGTGGTTTTAGCCCCTGAAGACTTTGGCGTAACGTTTTCACATGCTTAACCGGCATATCTAAACGATATGTTAACTGGACATTATTATTGCTACGATCAGCATAAATACTGATGCTAAGGTCGTAGTTCTTGTCTTCTTTTTTTAACATCGGCGTGATGTATTCAGGTTGTAACAAAGGTCGAAGATATTCTATTTCAGCCCCTGAAAACTCGTAATCTTCGGTATCACCAAGTAAATAAATTTTGTTATCTGGGGTTTTGATAATATCTCGAATATACACGATATCATTACTAATATGTTGCAGTTCTGAAGATTCTGAAATGTATGTTATTTCTTCAGGAGAAGATGAAGTTTTGTTACTAGAACAAGCTGCTAATACTAAGCAAAGCAACGAGATAATTTTTTTCATAGGATTCCTTACAAGCGGTCAGATTTTGGAATGAGTTTACTTAATCTAAAATTGTTTTGCTATTTGTTTTTAGAATATACATTTTCACAATGTGAGCATTAGAGATTAAAAATTGCGGTGAGTTTTTTTGGTGTTTTTTTAGTGAAATTGGGCATAGGCTAGGAAGCGTTCGCTATCATTGAGAAACAAATAAGGAAAGGCAGCACTGATATCTATGCTTGTACTACCTTATATTAATAGTATCAAAATTCTAATTTGTATATAAACGACTAGAATTCGTTATTCTTGTTGCGTGTGAAATAGGATCTTCATAGATATTGGAACTTAAAAACTGGAGAAGATCTTTAAATTGTTTTTTATTATTTGGTAATTGAATTTTATCTCCTGATTGATTCAATGGTAAGGGATAACTAATGCTACGAGCAGCAACTTTTAATTCATCCACACTATACTTATTTAAAATTTCAGCGTTATTTATTATAGCTATTTTTTTTCGAATCATTGTGTCATCAATTTCTTGTATATCGAAACCCTGTATCACCTCTAATTTTGAACAATTATTAACAAAATCCTTCAGCTGTTCATCTGTAGCTTCTTTAAAATAAAAATCCATATCAAAGATATGTCTTAATCTCTGAAAAGATCTGAACTTTAATTTTTTATTACTATCTAGAATAGCTAATATATCTGTTGGTATCGAAATTCCATTAGAAGTAGCTGCTACAAACTCATAACTATTATTTACCAATCGTTGAATAATAGATCGAGATAACTCAATGATATTTCTTTTTTCAAAATACTGTATTAATACTCTGTTATTTGGAATGTCAGTAGCAATAATTCCCACGATATCATCCAATGACAAACCATCATTTTTTTCTTCTAATTGGAGTATAGGAATTTTAGTAGGATTTTCTAAAAGATCCTTAAGATCAATTCCACTATTAAAATCATCTATAATAAACAGCTCATCCTGGCTTGGAGTATAGTCTGCAGAAAATGGGATCTCTGTATTAGCAACTTCAAATTTACTTACAGCTTCTTTAAGAATATCCTTCATCAGAGACTCCGCCGTTTGATCTAATTTAAATCTCATAATTCTAGAAGCAAATTGTGAGTCTTTTAATATTGCAAAAAATTTCATAATCCCTCTTTAACTTGCATATAAGCATAATCTGTTAATTGAACCAAAATTATATTTTTTCCTAAATCCTCAATAGATCCCTTAGTGATTAAGGTTATTCCTATTCCATTTTCCCTATCTGCTTCATAAAATTTATATTTTAATAAAGCAAGAACTGGATTAAATCCATATGTATCTGAAAACCATACTGCAAAAAACATTATTACATAGAAAAAAGAAGCAATATAAATATTTGAAAATAGATCTCCACCAGCAATTAAAGGGAACAAGTATCCTAATAAATAACTCGTCATTTCACTATTTTTTGATTTTATAGAGTTTATTTTTATTTCTGTAGGATGACTCCATGTTTCTTCTCTTTTTGCATAAAAGAATACTATAGGAAATAAAGCTATACTAAGGATAAATAACACTATAGAAATTAAAAATAGAAGTTCATTATTGTTAAGTTGCCAATTCAAAAAATGTTCTAATAGATTCCATGTTTCATGATCTCTTTTCACCCATACAAGAAACGCAATAGTTCCACATACTGGTGATACACTACTTGCAGTAAGGATGAAGCGTGAAAATTTATTAAGCATAACCCCTCCTTTTCTGTGATTATATACAGTATGATTATACCATCATAAAGAATTAAAAAAAGATTTTTTACTTCATCGCCACACCCAACCATTTCATCATCTCTCTCTCATCCCAACCTTTGCGTTTGGCATAATCTTGAGCTTGGTCTTCATCAATGCGACCTAAAGTGAAATAGTTGCTTGCTGGGTGGGTGAAGTACCAACCGCAGACAGAAGCCGCCGGCCACATTGCGTAGCTTTCGGTGAGTTTCATTCCGATGCGTTGTTCGACTTCTAATAAATCCCAAATTAAGGCTTTTTCCGTATGTTCAGGGCAGCTTGGATAACCCGGCGCTGGGCGGATGCCGACATAGTTTTCATTGATTAAACCTTGATTGTCGAATTCTTCTTGCGTGTAGCCCCAAATGCGGGTGCGAAGCTCAAAGTGAAGGTATTCTGCCATCGCTTCGGCTAAGCGGTCGCCCACAGCTTGTAGCAGGATAGCATTGTAGTCATCACCTGCCGCTTTATAGCCTTCTACAAGCTCCATTTCTTCAATACCCGCACAGACGGCGAACATCCCCATCCAGTCTTTTTTGCCGCTTTCGCGATCGGCAATAAAGTCGCTTAAGGCGAAGTTAAACGGACTTTTGCTGTTTTTGCCCCGTTCGGTTTGTTGGCGTAAGCCATAAGCCGTGCCGATTGGTTGTGTGCGTTCTTCATCAGCGAAAAGCACCACATCATCGCCCACACGTTCCGCAGGGAAAATACCTAAAATACCACTTGGGTTGAGTTTGTGGTTTTGTTCTAATTCATCTAATACCACTTGTGCATCGTTCCACACTTTGCGAGCTTCTTCGCCGCCTTCCGGATAATCAAAGGCATCAGGGTAGCCGCCCATTAAGCCCCAAATGCGGAAGAATGGTGACCAGTCGATAAATTTACGTAATGTGGCAATCGGCACATTTTTAAATTCCACAATGCCGGTTTGATTTGGTTTTGGTGGCACATAATCAGCCCATTCGCCACTAAAGCCATCAAAGTGGTTTGCGCGAGCTTCTTCAATGCTAAGCTGTTTACGCAGTGGTTTACGGTTAGAGAAAGATTGCTGAATTTTCTCGTAATCCTTTTTAAATTGTTCCCACAATGCCGCACGGCTTTCAGGGTTCATCAATGTCGCACACACTGTCACCGCACGGGAGGCGTTAGAAGTATAAAATACGCCGTGTTCTTTATATTTTGGATAAAGTTTAATTGCTGTATGTTCTTTAGAGGTGGTTGCACCGCCAATCATCACAGGCAGGTTTAAGCCTAAGCGAGTCATTTCACCCAAGAAGTATTCCATCTCATCTAGAGAAGGGGTAATCAAACCACTTAACGCGATGATATCCGCTTTTTCATCAATGGCGGTTTGAATGATTTTGTCCGCCGGCACCATCACGCCCAAGTCAATCACTTCAAAGTTATTACATTGCATCACCACGCTTACGATATTTTTCCCGATGTCGTGCACGTCGCCTTTTACGGTTGCAATCACTACTTTACCGTTGCTTGAACCTTTTTGTTTAGTGGCGTTGATAAACGGCTCTAAATAGGCTACGGATTGTTTCATCACGCGGGCGGATTTCACTACTTGCGGGAGGAACATTTTACCGTCACCGAATAAATCGCCTACTACGTCCATGCCTGCCATTAACGGGCCTTCAATCACATCTAATGGACTTGGCAATGTTTGGCGAGCTTCTTCCGTATCTTCCACAATGTAAGTGGTAATCCCTTTCACAAGCGCATGTTTTAAACGTTCTTCCACTGGCCAAGTGCGCCATTCAGCCACAGAATCAGCCGCACTTTCATCGTTGCCTTGGTTACGATATTTTTCTGCAATATCGAGCAGTTTTTCAGTCGCATCTGGGCTACGGTTTAATACCGCATCTTCCACAATTTCACGTAATTCAGGATCGAGATCGTCATAAATCGCAAGTTGTCCTGCATTTACAATCCCCATATCCATGCCTTGTTTGATGGCGTGATAGAGGAAGACGGCGTGAATCGCTTCACGCATCACGTTGTTACCACGGAATGAGAAAGAGACATTCGACACCCCGCCCGAGATTTTCGCATGCGGTAGCGCACGTTTGATGCGACCTGTGGCGTTGATGAAATCCACACCGTAGTTGTTGTGTTCTTCAATCCCTGTACCGATCGCAAAAATATTCGGGTCAAAAATAATATCTTCTGGTGGGAAGCCAACTTGATTTACTAAAATGTCATAAGCACGGCTACAAATTTCAACTTTGCGATCTTCGGTATCGGCTTGACCCACTTCGTCAAACGCCATCACCACCACAGCTGCACCGTATTTACGCACCAGTTTAGCGTGTTCGATAAAGATTTCTTCGCCTTCTTTTAAAGAGATGGAGTTCACAATTGGTTTACCTTGCACCGACTGCAAACCAGCCTCAATTACTTCCCATTTAGACGAGTCGATCATCACTGGCACTTTTGCCGCATCAGGTTCGGTCGCCATAATATTGAGGAAACGGGTCATGCATTTTTTGCTGTCTAATAAGGCTTCGTCCATATTGATGTCGATCACTTGTGCACCGTTTTCCACTTGGTCGATAGCAATTTCAATGGCTTCGGCAAATTTGTCTTCTTTAATTAAGCGTTTGAATTTTGCCGAACCTGTCACGTTATTACGTTCACCTACGTTCACGAATAGGCTTTCATCATCAATATTGAGTGGTTCTAAGCCTGATAAACGCATCGCAGTTTTAATTTTAGGCAATTTACGCGGCGCAATACCTTGCATGGCATCGGCAAAGGCTTTGATATGCTCTGGCGTCGTACCACAACAACCACCGACAATGTTCACAAAGCCACTTTCAGCCCATTCTTTAAGGTGTGCCGCCATCTCTTCTGCACCTAAATCATAGCCACCAAAGGCATTTGGTAAGCCTGCATTTGGGTGAACGGACACATAGGTTTCACTGATTTTAGACAGTTGTTCTACATATTGGCGAAGTTCTTTCGGGCCTAATGCACAGTTCAAACCAAAAGTCAGTGGTTTAGCGTGACGAAGCGAGTTGTAGAATGCTTCTGTAGTTTGCCCTGAAAGGGTACGGCCAGACGCATCGGTAATGGTGCCGGAAATCATAATCGGCAATTCCACGCCTAATTCTTCAAACACGGTTTCAATGGCGAAAATGGCGGCTTTTGCGTTTAATGTATCGAAAATGGTTTCGATCATGATCAAATCAGCACCACCTTCAATTAAGCCTTTGGTCGCTTCAGCATAGGCATCGACCAATTCCATAAACGTCACATTACGGAAACCTGGATCGTTAACATCAGGGGAAATAGAGGCGGTACGGTTGGTTGGCCCTAACACGCCCGCAACAAAGCGAGGTTTTTCTGGTGTGCTGTATTTATCTGCGGCCAAACGTGCGAGCTTTGCCCCAGCAAAATTCAGTTCGTAGGCAATAGACTGTAAATCATAATCCGCTTGCGCAATGGTGGTAGAACTGAAGGTATTGGTTTCAATAATATCGGCGCCTGCGGCTAAATATTTCTCATGAATCGCAGAAATTAACAGAGGTTGGGTCAAGGTGAGCAAGTCATTATTGCCACGTAAATCAACCGCACTTTCTTTAAAACGCTCGCCTCTAAAATCAGCTTCAGTGAGTTTATATTTTTGGATCATCGTTCCCATCGCCCCATCTAAAATGAGGATACGTTCAGCGAGGGATTTTTTCAGTAATTCGGTTTGATTATGTGACATAGTTTGCTCTTTTTAAAATCAATCAATATTGGGGAGAATGATAGGTATAAGCATGGATACTGTCAAATAAAAGGGGAGAAAGTGCAGTAAAAAAATGGAATGTTTTCAAAAAGAAAGGCGGACAAAGTGTCCGCCGAATGGTTAGCAATATTTGCTGTCCGAGTAAAAAAACAGATTAACGTAAAAATGCCGGAATATTTTTTTCGTATTCGCTGATGGCATCTTCGTGTTGTAACGTCAAACCGATGTTATCCAAGCCGTTTAACAAACAATGACGGCGGAATTCATCCAGTTCAAAGTGATAGACTTTATCACCAACAGTAACAGTCATGGCTTCCAAATCCACATGGATTTGTTTGCCTTCATTTGCCCACACCCATTGGAAGATTTCTTCCACTTCTTCTTCGCTTAAACGAATTGGTAACATGTGGTTGTTTAAGCTGTTGTTGTAGAAAATATCTGCAAAACTTGGTGCGATCATCACTTTGAAACCGTAATCGGCTAATGCCCAAGGTGCATGTTCCCGAGAAGAACCACAGCCAAGGTTTTTACGTGCTAATAAAATAGTCGCACCTTGATATTGTGGATAATTCAATACGAAATCTGGATTTGGTTTAGTGCCTTCTACATCCAAATAACGCCATTCATGGAATAAGTGTTTGCCGAAACCTACGCGCGTAATCGCTTGTAAAAATTGTTTTGGAATAATCGCATCCGTATCCACGTTTGCTGCATCCAATGGCACTACTAAGCCTGAAAGTTGTTTAAATCCTGCCATTTTCTGCTCCTTAGTTTAATGTGACGTCACGAATATCAACGAATTTACCGAACATTCCCGCTGCGGCAGCCATAGCTGGGCTCACTAAGTGAGTGCGTCCATTACGGCCTTGACGACCTTCAAAGTTACGGTTTGAAGTAGATGCACAACGTTCCCATTCACCTAAACGGTCATCGTTCATTCCTAAACACATGGAGCAGCCCGGATTACGCCATTCAGCACCCGCTTCGATAAAGATTTTATCCAAGCCTTCTTTTTCTGCTTGTTCTTTCACTAAACCGGAACCCGGTACCACTAAAATACGTTTTACGTTATCGGCTTTTTTGCGGCCTTTCATGACAGCCGCTGCCGCACGTAAATCTTCGATACGAGCATTAGTACAAGAACCGATAAATACTTGATCTACAGGGATATCTTTTAAATCAGTGTTAGCGTCTAAGCCAATATAATTCAATGCTTTTTCTGCTGAAGCACGAGTCACCGGATCGGTCATTTCTGCCGGGTTTGGCACAGGCTGATCGATGCCGATTACTTGGCCTGGGTTTGTTCCCCAAGTTACCTGTGGCGCAATATCTTTCGCTTCTAATGTGATGACTGTGTCAAATTTCGCATCATCATCGGATTTTAAGGTTTTCCAATAAGCAACTGCATCATCCCAATCTTTACCTTTTGGTGCATGTGGGCGGCCTTTTAAGTATTCAAAAGTTGTTTCATCTGGTGCGATTAAGCCCGCTTTCGCGCCCATTTCAATCGCCATATTACAAACGGTCATACGACCTTCCATGGATAGGTCACGAATGGCTTCACCACAGAATTCCACCACATGACCTGTACCACCTGCCATGGTGGTTTTACCTATGATGGCAAGAATAATATCTTTTGCGGTAATGCCTGGTGCGACTTTGCCACGCACTTCAATTTTCATATTTTTTGCGCGAGCTTGTTTTAAGGTTTGGGTAGCTAATACGTGTTCTACTTCAGATGTACCGATACCAAATGCCAAGGCACCGAATGCACCATGAGTGGCGGTATGGGAGTCACCACAGACAATAGTCATGCCCGGTAAAGTTAAGCCTTGCTCAGGACCCATCACATGTACGATACCTTGTTCTTTGGTAGTCATGTCGAACAATTGAATACCGGTCGCTTTTGTGTTTTTTGCGAGCTCCAATACTTGAATTTTCGCTTGTCCTTCAAGTTTGTTCACATCACGTACTTGGGTAGAAATACTGTGATCCATGGTACCGAAAGTTTTGCTTACTTGACGTACTTGACGACCTGCAACACGCAAACCGTCAAAGGCTTGTGGACTGGTCACTTCATGGATTAAATGACGGTTAATATACAAAATCGGCGTTTCGCCTTCAGCTTCGTACACCACGTGGGCATCGAATAATTTTTCGTAAAGAGTTTTTGCCATAATTTTTCTCAATTCGTTAGAGTAGTAAGTGCGGTTAAATTTGACAGTGTTTTAAACCGCACTTTAATGGTTTTTATTAGATTGCGTTAGCGATTAATGTACCCATTTCCGCAGTTGAAACAGGCGCAGAATCATCAGCCAAATCACCCGTACGGTGACCACTTGCTAAGACTTTTTGCACCGCATTTTCAATCGCATCTGCGGCATCATTTAAGTTGAAGCTGTAACGCAACATCATCGCGGCAGAAAGAATTTGCGCGATAGGGTTGGCAATGCCTTTGCCTGCAATATCTGGTGCAGAACCGCCAGCTGGCTCATATAAGCCGAAACCTTCTTCATTTAAGCTAGCAGATGGCAACATCCCCATAGAGCCGGTGATCATCGCCGCTTCATCAGAAATAATATCGCCGAAAATGTTAGAGCAGAGGAGTACATCGAAAGATTCTGGCGCTTTGATTAACTGCATGGTCGCGTTGTCGATATAAATATGATCTAAGGTGACTTCAGGGTAGTCTTTCGCCACTTCTGTCACAGTTTCACGCCATAAGATTGAAGCTTGTAATACGTTCGCTTTATCCACAGAAGTCACATGTTTACGACGTTTCATTGCCGCATCAAAAGCCGCACGCGCAATGCGTTCGATTTCATATTTGTAATAAACTTCAGTATCGAATGCTTTGGTTTGTGCACCTTCACCTTCACGGCCTTTAGGCTGACCGAAATAAATTCCGCCCGTTAATTCACGTACAACCACCATATCAAACCCTTTCGCTGCAATATCTGCACGTAATGGACAGAATTTTTCGAGTCCTTTATAAAGGGTTGCAGGACGAAGATTGCAGAATAATTTGAAATGTTTACGCAATGGCAACAATGCGCCGCGTTCAGGTTGTTGATCTGGCGGTAAGTTTGTCCATTTTGGGCCACCTACAGAACCAAACAAAATCGCATCAGCATCATCGCAACCTTTTAAGGTTTCTGCCGGTAATGGGCAACCACAATTATCAATTGCAGCGCCACCCACATAAAATTCGTTAAAGTTAAGTTTAAAACCAAATTTTTCTTGGACTTTGTTTAATACTTTAATGGCTTCAGCCATGACTTCCGGACCGATACCGTCGCCCGGTAGAACAGCGATGTTGTATGATTGCATATTATTTTTCCTATTTCTTTCACACAAAGTGCGGTTAATTTTCCCCCTCTTTTGTAAAGAGGGGCTGGGGGAGATTTTAACGACATAAAATTCACTGCTGAGGTTGATGTTACTTCTGCCAAATCTCCCTACTCCCCTCTTTGCTAAAGAGGGGAACTCGATAGATTAATGATGTTTATGATTCTTAATATCTGCGACTTTATGTGAACGGTAAATCGCATTGATCGCGTGGACTAAAGCAAGGGCGGAAGATTCAACAATATCAGTAGCCAAACCAACACCGTGGAATTTACGACCATCGTGTTCAACAACGATATCTACCTGACCTAAGGCTTCAGCGCCTTCACCTTTAGCGGTTAAGTTATAGTGAGACATTTTGATCTCTAAGCCTGTCAAGTTCAAGATAGCATTGTAAACCGCATCGACTGGGCCGTTACCACCAATTGACGAAGTGCTTAATTTATTGCCATCCAATTCCACTTGAACAAAAGCGGTTGCTGGATATTCTTTAGTGGAGTGTGCCGAAAGTTTATCTAACACTAAGCGATCTTCATCACCTTGTTGCATATCGATAAAGGCTAAAGCTTCCAAGTCATAATCGAACACTTGGCCTTTTTTATCTGCTAATTTTAAGAAAGATTCGTACAATTTATCTAAATCGTAATCTTGCTCGGTGTAACCCATATCCGCCATATGACCTTTCACAGCTGCGCGACCAGAACGTGCGGTTAAGTTTAATTTCTCTTTCTTCAAGCCGATAGTTTCTGGTGACATGATTTCGTAGGTATTTTGGTTTTTTAACATACCATCTTGGTGAATACCGGATGAATGTGCGAAAGCATTCGAACCTACAATCGCTTTATTCGGTTGGATTGGCATATTACAAAGTTGGCTCACCATTTGGCTGACACGATGGATTTCTTGTGTGTTGATACGTGTATCCACACCCATAAACTCTTGGCGAACTTTCATTGCCATCACGACTTCTTCAAGTGATGTATTACCTGCACGTTCACCGATGCCGTTTACGGTACATTCAATTTGGCGAGCGCCATTTTGTACTGCGGTTAAGGAGTTAGCCGTTGCCATACCCAAGTCATTGTGGCAATGTACGGAAATCACAGCTTTATCGATATTTGGTACGCGGTTACGTACTTCAGCAATAATATTGCCGAATTGATTAGGTAAGCAGAAACCAACGGTATCTGGAATGTTTACGGTGGTTGCACCTGCATTAATTGCCGCTTCAACAATACGACAAATATTGTCGATACCTGTACGGCCTGCATCTTCGCAAGAAAATTCTACATCGTCAGTATAATTACGTGCATGTTTTACTGCGGCTACAGCCATTTCAACCACATCGTCAAAGGTACGTTTTAATTTGGCTTCAACGTGTAATGCTGAAACTGCAATAAATGTATGGATACGAAACGCTTCTGCCACTTTTAAGGCTTCAGCTGCAGCATCAATATCTTTAATTACTGCACGGGAAAGTGCCGCAACACGACTATTTTTGATATGGCGTGCAATGGTTTGAACAGATTCAAAATCGCCTTGAGAAGAAACCGGAAAACCGACTTCCATTACATCTACGCCTAGACGTTCAAGTGCTAAAGCAATCTGTAATTTCTCTTTAACGGTTAAGCTTGCTTTTAACGCCTGTTCGCCATCACGCAAGGTGGTATCAAAAATAATAACGCGATCTGTCATAGTATTTTCCTTCTTTTATCACTCAAAGTGCGGTCATTTTTACCGTGATTTTAAAACGAAAAAACCCGCAATCTTAAAAGTGCGGGTTGATAATAGATTTTTTACATAAAGGTGTTTTTTATCCACAACTTAGCCGCACAAAGAATGTGAGAGAAGGAGGTTGAGAGATAAAGAAACAACTTGGTACATAAAAAGATAATCCTGTAAAAATTCTGTAAAACGCTGACCATATTACGGATAAAAGTTTTGCTGTCAAACCATTTTTTAGTGATTTATATCTAAAATGAATATCTCGATATAATCTTAAAAGTTTATTTATCTAAACATAATAGTTTTATTAGAATTAATATCTTTAAATGGCTTTTAAGAAGTTATTTTTGTCCTGTTTTATTCCCAGTTTCTGGTATGCAGATTTTTTCTAAAATCTTTTCGCTTTTTGCGATCTGAATCGCAAAATTAAGACAAATCTTTCATTTTTTGAGACAAATCTCATCATAATTCTCTTTTTAAAGGAGAGAATAAATGAGCGATTTTGCGTCGATTTTATTGCGGTTGTCACAAGTACCCAAATTGGGCAGTGTGCGAATTCAACAAATTCTGGCCCATGTGAATGTAGAAGACTTATTAAATTATGATGAAGCTGCATTTCAACAAATGGGCTGGAATGCTTTGCAGATTCGTCGTTGGTTTCAGCCTGAAATGAAATTCATTGAGCCAGCTTTGAGTTGGGCCGAAAAAGAAGGGCATCATTTAATTCACTGTTTTTCAGATGAGTATCCTTTTTTACTCAAACAAATTAGTGGTTTTCCGCCTTTATTATTTGTGAAAGGCAATCTGACCGCACTTTCTGCTCAGCAAATTGCCATAGTTGGGAGCCGTTATTGTTCGGCTTATGGTGAATATTGGGCAAAATATTTTGCGACAGAACTTTCTTTAGCGGGATTGACGGTGACGAGTGGGCTTGCATTAGGTATCGATGGATTTAGTCATCAAGCGGTGGTGGACATTCAAGGGCAGACCATTGCCGTATTGGGCAGTGGATTAGAGCACATTTATCCAGCGAAACATCGCCGATTAGCCGAGCAAATTATCGAAAATAACGGGGCATTAGTTTCTGAATTTATCCCTACGCAAGCACCGATTGCCGAAAATTTTCCTCGCCGTAATCGCATTATCAGTGGGCTTTCATTAGGAACATTAGTCATTGAAGCCACAGAGAAAAGCGGTTCACTCATTACAGCACGTTATGCCTTAGAACAAAATCGCGATATTTTTGCTTTGCCGGGAAATATTCAAAGTGAATACAGTCAAGGTTGCCATAAGTTGATCAAACAAGGCGCGATGTTGGTGGAAAATGTCAAAGATATTTTAGATAGCCTCAACCATAGTGTTATTTTTCAGCCACCAGTACATAATACGCAAATTAATAAGCCGATAGCTCAACCACTAACAGCAAAAACACCAGCTGTAGAGCCGAGCCATCCTGAACTTTATCAACATATTACTTATACACCGATAAGCCTCGATGATTTATCTGCAGCATTGAATTTGCCGGTGGATTCGCTTTTAGTACAATTATTGGATTTGGAATTACAAGACTTAATCATCAATGAGAATGGACTCTATAAGCGGATAGCATAAACGGGGTAGAGTAAGGAGACTATCCTGTGCTAAGATACGGTTCAGTTTTAGAAAGGAGAGCCTATGTTAGCCATTATTTCCCCGGCAAAAACCTTAGATTTTGAAAGTGCGGTCAGAAATCTTCCAGTTTCTCAACCGCACTTGACGGATTATAGCGAGCAACTGATTGAAATCTGTCGTCAATTATCTCCCCAAGATCTTTCTTCCTTAATGTCTATCAGCGATAAACTTGCGGGCTTAAATGCCGCTCGTTTTGCTGAATGGACAAAATCTCACAACGAAAAAAATTCACGCGCAGCCATTTGGGCATTTAAAGGTGATGTTTACACTGGCTTAGATGCTGATAGTTTATCTAATGAAGATATACAATTCGCTCAACGCCATTTACGTGTGCTTTCCGGCTTATATGGCTTATTAAAACCCCTTGATTTAATGCAACCTTACCGCTTGGAAATGGGCACAAAGTTAGCGAATCCAAAAGGGAAAGATCTTTATGCTTTTTGGGGAGATATCATCACTCAATCAGTACAACAAGCGCTTGATGAGCAAGGCGATCGTGTTTTGATCAATTTGGCTTCAGACGAGTATTATAAATCAGTGAAAGAGAGCCAATTAGAGGCACAAATTATTAAGCCAGTTTTCTTAGATAATAAGAATGGTAAATATAAAGTGGTCAGCTTTTATGCGAAAAAAGCCCGTGGTTTAATGTGTCGTTTTATCATTCAAAATCGTTTGGAACGTGTTGAACAACTGAAAGAGTTTGATCTTGGTGGTTATTGGTTTGATTCAGCATCCTCAACTGAAAAAGAATTTGTATTTAAGCGAGATATCAATGAATAAATTTCTGGTTATATTGACCGCACTTTTACTATCAGGTTGTGCGGCAAAAGTGAGTCAGCTTCAAACACCTGAAAAAATTGAGTATAACGGTAAAACCTATAAACTTACTGCAAGCCAAGATTTAGATACGATTGCGCGTTACGTTTATATTGCAGAGCCGGAAACTTTGGAAAATTGGAAATCTCAAATTGAAGTATTGCTTGATCGGGATGTAACACGTTCTATTGAGCAACGTGTAGCATTACGTGAAAAAGTGTATCGTAATTTGGGTGTGCAAGATTTCAAAATTCGTGCAAACTCAACGAATCCGAAAAAGCCCGCGACAGAATTAAATGGCTATGTCATTTATGCACCGACAGAACAAAATCCGTCTTGGCAGGTGGATATTGCGAAAGGGAAAAATATTTCCCATTGTGGTTTTGTGCAATACCAATATTCCCAAAAAGTGGAAATGAAAAAGTTTCAGCGCTTAAGCAAAGTAAAAATTGTGAAAAATTTACAAAAGTATTTAGTCGCAAAAGAAAGTAAAACATTACAAAAAGCGGATCTTTCTTGGAAATGTGAAAGTTATTTCAATCACTAAAATGTATAACTAGATCAAATCCCAAGTAAATTTTCAAAATTTTGCTAGAGCAGAAATTATGGATGGTGTAATCTTAGCACCAATTGTTCTTAAGAATTCAAAGTAGGTAAATATGATTAAAAAAATTGCTGTATTAACCAGTGGTGGTGATGCCCCAGGTATGAATGCTGCTATTCGTGGTGTTGTACGTGCAGCACTTGCAGAAGGGCTTGAGGTATTCGGCATTTATGATGGTTATCAAGGCTTATATAACAATAAAATCAAACAGTTAAACCGTTATAGCGTATCAGATGTGATTAACCGTGGTGGGACATTCTTAGGTTCTGCTCGTTTCCCTGAATTTAAGGATCCAGCGGTACGTGAGAAATGTGCGGAAATTTTACGTTCACATGGCATTGATGCCTTAGTCGTTATCGGTGGTGACGGTTCTTATATGGGGGCAAAATTGCTCACAGAAGAACATGGTTTCCCTTGCGTGGGTATTCCAGGCACGATTGATAATGATGTGGCAGGAACTGATTACACAATCGGTTACGAAACAGCTTTACAAACAGCGGTGGATGCGATTGACCGTTTGCGTGACACCTCAAGTTCTCACCAACGTATTTCTATCGTAGAAATCATGGGCCGCCACTGTAGTGACTTAACTATTTCGGCAGGCATCGCAGGTGGTTGTGAATATATCGTGGCATCTGAAATGGAATTTAATCGTGAAGAATTAATTCGCCAAATTGAACGCAGTATTATTCGCGGAAAACGCCATGCCATCATTGCGATTACTGAATTAATCACAGACGTACATTCTCTTGCTCGTGAGATTGAAACTCGCGTAGGTCATGAAACTCGTGCAACCGTATTAGGCCATATTCAACGTGGTGGTTCGCCTTGTGCCTTTGACCGTATTTTGGGCTCACGTATGGGTGTATATGCGGTAGATATATTGCTACAAGGCAAAGGTGGCTACTGTGTGGGTATTCAAAACGAAAAATTAGTTCACCACGATATTATTGATGCAATCAACAATATGCGTCGTGAATTTAAAGCCGATTGGTTAGAAATGGCTAAACGCTTAGAATAATATTTTCAACTTTATTAAAAAAGAAATCGGGCTAAAACAATCATTGTTTTAGCCCGATTTTTATCTGTTTAGATTAAGCTTTTAGTTTATTTTTCTTACGCTGTAAAATTAAAAAACGACAATCATAGGGATTATCTGCATCCGCTTGGCGATATTCTTCAAACTCGATGTTCCATTCAGACCAATTAATTTCAGGGAAGAAGGTATCGCCATCAATGTCTGCTTGAATTTGCGTGAGATATAGTTTATCTGCTTTAGGTAAATATTGTTTATATAACTCGCCGCCAATCAACATAATTTCATCAAATTCTTTGACAAAATCAACCGCACTTTCAAAATTCTCTTTCCAGATGACACCTTCATGTTCGTAAGGCGTACGTGAAAGAACAATATTGGTACGTTTTGGTAGTGGGCGACCAATGCTTTCAAAGGTTTTACGACCCATAATTACCGGTTTGCCTGTGGTGTTTTTACGAAACCAAGCTAAATCAGCAGGCAAGTGCCAAGGCATTTGATTATCTTTTCCGATGACGTTATTTTTTGTTGTCGCAACGATCAAACTTAATCTCATATTTTCTATCCTATTTTTCTTTTTTTGCATTATATCATAGGTATTCACAAAATCTGAATTTGAGATGGGATTTTTCGTGATTTTTATTTATTTTAGTGCTAATTTAACGCCAATTTACTATTTTTTTATTGAGGACAAACTATGTCGGCAAATCGCAAAACAATCGTCGTAAAATTTGGTACTAGCACATTAACACATGGTTCCCCAAAATTAAATGCACCTCACATGGTCGATATTGTTCGCCAGATTGCCCAACTTCATCAAGCGGGTTTTCGTGTCGTGATAGTGACATCAGGTGCGATTGCTGCTGGACGACATTATTTAAATCATCCTCAACTTCCTCCAACCATTGCCTCAAAACAGCTTCTAGCCGCAGTAGGGCAGAGTCAGCTTATCCAAGCATGGGAAAAATTATTTGCGATTTATGATATTCATATTGGACAAATTTTATTAACTCGTGCCGATATTGAAGATCGTGAACGTTTTTTAAATGCGCGCGATACATTACATGCGCTGTTGGACAATCAAATTATTCCAGTGATTAACGAGAATGATGCGGTGGCAACGGCTGAGATTAAAGTAGGGGATAACGATAACTTATCGGCGCTAGTCGCGATTTTGGTGCAAGCGGAACAACTTTACTTATTAACGGATCAACAAGGTTTGTACGAAAGCGATCCTCGTAAAAATCCAGATGCAAAATTAATTCCAGTGGTTGAGCAAATTACCGACCATATTCGTTCTATTGCAGGCGGTAGCGGTACAAACCTTGGTACTGGTGGGATGAGTACAAAAATTATTGCAGCAGATGTGGCAACGCGTTCAGGTATTGAAACCATTATTGCGCCAGGCAGCCGACCAGATGTCATTGTGGATTTAGCCTACGATAAACCAATTGGCACTAAATTTATTGCTCATCACTCAGATCGTCTAGAAAGCCGTAAGCAGTGGTTATTTGCCGCACCATCAGCGGGTATGCTGACGATTGATGAGGGTGCTGAAAATGCCATGTTAGTACAGAATAAATCGTTGCTACCTGCAGGGATTACGGCTGTGGAAGGGCGTTTCTCTCGCGGTGAAGTCGTCAAAATTAAGAATCTCTCTGGTAAAGTGATTGCACTTGGTATGCCGCGTTATAACAGTGATGCGTTGGAATTAATCAAAGGGAAAAAATCCCAAGACATTGAGCAAATTCTTGGTTATGAATACGGTGCAGTTGCGTTACATCGTGATGACATGATTGTGCTATAGCTTAAAATAGAAATCGGATCTCTTATATTTTCTGAACCTTCCTTTTATTTTGCTGGTCTATAAAACCATAAAAAGGGCAATAGCCCGATATTAAGTAGTAAAAGGAGACAACATGAGATTAATAGCGACCGTTTTAGCTGTTGGGCTATTAAGTGCTTGTACGCAGGGCTATTATGTCAAACATCGTAGCCCAATTTCAGTGAGCAAACACGTAAAACGTTTAAATACGACGGTCTGTCATGATAAAGATGACTGGTATTTAGATGGTTATCGTGTCGGGAAAGATTTCCAAGCACAAAGCCAATCTCAATTGAATAAACGTATTAATTATTGTGGTCGACGAGTATCTGAAGAACTAAGAACTGCATGGTTTAATGGTTTTGATGCAGGCTCAAATGGCGTTCAGATTGATATAGAGGGTTATGATGAGGATGCTCTCTTAACCTATGATTATGACGATGATGATCGTTATAGTGAAGATGAAGAATAAAAAAGTGCGGTTAATTTTAACCGCACTTTTTCTTTTTAAAGAATATCGAGTAATTCAACTTCAAACACTAAGGTTGAGAATGGTGGGATAGATGCGCCCGCACCACGTTCACCGTAAGCTAGTTCATGCGGAATAGTGAGTTTCCATTTAGAACCAACAGGCATCATTTGTAATGCTTCAACCCAACCACGAATTACGCCATTTACTGGGAATTCAGCTGGTGCACCACGAGCAACAGAGCTGTCGAATACGGTACCATCTGGTAATGTACCTGTGTAGTGAACACGTACTTTATCAGTTGCAGACGGTTTGTTACCGTTACCTTCGGTTAAAATTTCGTATTGTAAACCGCTATCAGTCACGTTTACGCCTGCTTTTTTCGCATTTTCTTCTAAGAATTTTTTACCTTCTTCTTCAATCGCTTTGAATTGCGCTTGTTGTGCTTCAGCTGCTTGTTGTTGAAGAGCTTGAACAGAATGCATTAAATCATTAATTTCTAATGCAGGTTGATTGCGATTTAACGCATCGAAAATGCCTTTTGCTACTGCTTCTACAGAAATATCCATTTGGCTATCTGCTAATTGTTGACCGATTTGTAAACCGATACCGTAGCTGCCTTTTTCAGAAATACTTTCTAATTTTACTTGTTCAAAAATTTGAGCTGTCATGTTTTTTCCTTTGTTGTAAAACTATTTTTTCAATGCCAAGATTTCACCCATGCGAACAGGTTCATCAACACTTAAATGATCGGCAATTTGTACTTGGCCGGCTTGGAATAAATTAATTACGGTAGAACCAAGTTGGAACCAACCCATTTCTTGACCTTTACTTAATTTAACCGCACTTTCACCTTCATAAGTCCATACTTTCACTTCGTTATGACGTGGCGGATTAATAACGCCAGCCCAAACAGTGCCGATACTCGCAGTGATTGTTGCGCCCACTAAGATTTGTACCATGGTGCCGAATTCAGTATCAAAGACACAAATCACACGCTCATTACGTGCAAAGAGGTTCGGCACATGTTTCGCTAAAAACGGATTGACGGAGAATAAATCACCCGGCACGTAAATCATTTTGCGAAGTGTACCATCACATGGCATATGTACACGGTGATAATCACGTGGTGATAAATAAGTGGTGATGAATTCCCCATTTTTAAAGGTCTCAGTTAAATCTTTATCTTCCGCTAATAAATCATTCAAGCTGAAAAAGTGACCTTTCGCTTGTAATAGGCGGTCATCTTCAATGTGTCCACATTCGCTTACGCGGCCATCCGCAGGGCAACAAAGTACGGTTGGATTTTGGTTAATTGGTCGTGCATTTTCTTTTAATGGACGGATAAAGAATTCATTAAAACTGGCGTAATCACTGAATTTTTCTTTTTCAGCAATGCTCATATCAATGTTGTATTTTTTTGCAAACGCTTTAATCACAAAATGTGTCACGGCGCCCCATTTTTGTTTAGCTAACCAACCTGCTGCTTGTGTCATATAGATTTGTGGCATCACATATTGAAATGCAACTTTTAGGCGTTGCCAATAAGAAATTGGGTTCATTGATTTCTCCGATAAGATTAAAAAGTTGGGCGATTATAACAACTTATTTCACTTGTGCAATGTTAGTCGATGTTTTTGCGCAAGATGAAAGCAAGAAGCCGACATTTGCCGGCATCTTTTAGTATTTATAAAATC
Organism: uncultured Haemophilus sp.; assembly: GCA_905205995.1. GTDB lineage: Bacteria > Pseudomonadota > Gammaproteobacteria > Enterobacterales > Pasteurellaceae > Haemophilus_D. The sequence continues at coordinate 38,050 of CAJLFU010000006.1, forward strand.
ATTTTGACCAATTTGTCTGCTTTAATCCGAGCAAACTTCTTCAACAGTTTTTGCACCGGTTCAGGATATTGCGTCAATTCTTCTAATTCAGAATAATCTTGCAATACCTTGGTATGTTGGCGGATGTGCGATAATTCTTTTTCCGCTTGTGACAGAAGTTCTTGTTTTGGATCGTGGATTAATAATCCATTTTCCGCATCTAAACGCCATGCACGAGGATTCAGGTTGTTCCCTGTTAAAAGAATATACTGATTGTCCACCCAAACACCTTTGAGGTGATAGGTGTTATCGCCATCTTTCCATAAACGCACCGTTAAATGGCCATTTTTAATGTAAGCATCAAATTTCTCGCAGAAACGACGAAGATTGCTTTCATATAAATAAGGCAATGCACCTGCCATTTTAAATGGTTGCTCTGGTGGAATATAGAAATCGTTCGCGACTTTATCTCCCACGATAATTTCGACACGTTTTCCTTGTTCTAATAAGCGGGCAAGTTTACTTCTTAGCGTGCGAGGGAAGTTGAAATAAGGCGTACAAATCACCAGTTTTTCCTGCACTTGTAAGAATAAATCTTCGATAACTTGATTTAATTCATTGCCTGATGCACCTAAACCAAAAAGTGGCGAAATGGTTAAATCATCTGAAAAACCAACCGCACTTTTCAACTGATATTCCGCATGGGCAGATAAGTTTTTACGATAAGCTTTTATTGCACTACGAATTTCTTTGGTGCGAGGGCGATTAGCCACATCTAATGGATGTACCGCACTGAAATCCAATAAATAATCATTGATGAAATTAACCATCGAGTCTGCCAGTGCAGCATTATGGATTTTTTGATAACGGTCGTAACGGTATTTATCTTGTTGTTGTAAATACACGTTATTGATACTTGCGCCGCTATAAAGAACGGTATCATCAAAGATAAAGCCTTTAATATGTAATACACCGAAGACTTCGCGGGTATTAATTGGCACACCGAAGAACATATTAGGTTCATCGGGAAGTTGATAGGTTTGGCGTTGTTCACAATACCAATCAGCATTAGTGGCAGATTTTTCTGCACCGAGTAAATTGCGCTGTCCGCGATGCCAATCGACTAAAATTTTCACATCCAATTCTGGATGATCTTGTTTTACGCGATAAATTTCATTGAGAATTTCTTGTCCCGCTTCATCTTTTTGCCAATAAAGTGCGGTCACGTAAATACGTTTTTTAGCTTGGCGAATTAATTCTATAATTTGTGCTTTGAATTCAAGTGGACTAAACAGAAACTCAACCTGCTCTGCCTGTAAAGGAAGAAAAGGTAAATTTTTTAAATTTTGTTCTGCTCGTTTAGCTTTATTGATTAACATAATCTATCTCTACACTAAAAATTAATGATCTAGTTTACAATATTTCCTTTGAGGATTGATAGAAAAAAGGTTTTTTTTCGTTATAATGCTCACAAATTTTCGCATTTTTTGGCGAATTATTATCCAATTTTTCCTTCGAGAAGCAAATTATGAGCAATTCACGCAAACCATCATTCCAAACAAATTCTACCAAATCTTTTCAAGAGCGTAGCCCAAAACGTGCATTTAATGACAAAGAACGCCGCTTTGATGATCGTCGTAATAATGAAAAACGTGAGGGAAATCGACCGCACTTTGATAAAAAACGGGATGATCGTAAACCTTCTCGTGGTTTCCAACAGCAAGAAGTGAGAGAACCGAAAATTGCAGAACTTTCATTAAATAAAGCCAATGGTGAAAGTGGCTCGGTAAAAGTAACAGTAAAAAGCACAGGCGTGAGTTATAAACCGAAAGAAAAGAAAACAGGCGCATTATCGCCGCGAGCACCAGAGAAAATTAAAAAGAACCGCGCTGAAGAAATGAAAGTGTATGGTGAAAATGCGTGCTTAGAATTGTTTGCAGAACGCCCAGAGAGCATCGTTCGCGTATGGGCAACGGTGCAAATGGCGCATCGAATTGGCGAGATTTTCAGTTATTTAGCCGCAAATAAAAAAGTGTATCACGTGGTGGATAGCGATGAGCTGAGCTTAGTGAGTGGTACCGAGCATCATGGCGGCATTTGTATGTTAGTGAAAAAACAACGTACTTTCTCTCTGCAAGGTTATTTAGATGTACCGCGTCAAGAAGACTGTTTAGTCGTGCTTGATCAAGTCAATAATGCACAAAACTTAGGTGGCGTTGTGCGTACTTGTGCCTTCTACGGCATTAAAAATGTGGTAACAAATCAAGTTGAACAGCTTTACGCGCCCGCTGCTATGCGTGTAGCTGAAGGCGGAATGGAGCATATTCGTATTTTAGAAACAGAAAGTACTGAAATCGCTTTAGAGGCTTTACGTAAGGCTGGCTATCAGATTATTCATGTATCAACCAATAAACAAGGCGTTGCGTTGGAACAACTCAAATTTGCAGAGAAAGTCGCGTTGGTATTGAGTGAAGGTAGTACGGACGATATTCGTGAGAAACAAGATGTAAATGTGCGTCTTTCTTTAAGTAACCCATTAAAAGCAGGATTAAATATTGCAGTAAATACAGGGATTTTATTAGCACATTGGTATGTGAAATAACCTTAAGTGCGGTCATTTTTAGGTTTGTTTTGGGGGCTGATATCTGTCAGCCCTTTTTCTTTTTCAAAATTGTATGGGATTCAAATTTTGATATTTCTTTTAAAAGCCTTTGGGGGGAATCAGACAAAAGATCTATACTATTTCTAGTTGTTATTTAACAGGGAGTTTTTATGCCTGAACGTTCAGCAAACATTAGTACACACGATCCTTTCGGGAGCTTATTAGGCTATGCCCCGGGGGGAATTGCGATTTATTCATCCGATTATCATACAGCAGATGAGAAAGAGTATCCCGATGATGCTGCCTTTCGCAGTTATTTAGGGCGAGAGTATATGGGATATAAATGGCAGTGTGTGGAGTTTGCACGTCGCTATCTCTATCTCAACCATGGCATGGTGTTTACTGATGTAGGAATGGCTTACGAGATCTTTTCTTTACGATTTTTACGTCAAGTGGTGAATGATGCCTTATTACCTTTACAAGCCTTTGCAAATGGTTGCAAACGTAAGCCTGAAGCAGGTGCATTGTTAATTTGGCAGGAGGGCGGTGAATTTAAACATACGGGGCATGTGGCGATCATTACCGAGGTATTAGAAGATAAAATTCGCATTGCCGAGCAAAACGTGATTCACTCTCGCTTACCAAGTGGACAGCAATGGACTCGTGAATTACCGATGACGGTTTCCGAAAGTGGTTATTTTCTGCATGATACCTTTGATGATACAGAAATTTTAGGTTGGATGATCCAAACAGAAGACACCGAATACAGTCTGCCGCAGCCAACTCCAGAAAAAGAGAAACTTGAGATTCATGCTGAACATATTGAAAACAAAGGTCAATTTGAGCACAAATGGCTGAATGAGCAAAATGAATTTGAAGCTGCCTATGTTAAAGCTATGGGAGGGCATAAAGTCAGCCATTCGGATCAATATCGTTATTTTACGATTTCTGAAACAGCACAACATGAATTGATTCGTGCAACCAATGAATTGCATTTAATGTATTTGCATGCCACAGATAAAGTCTTAAAAGACGATAAGCTATTACAATATTTTAATATCCCTAAATTACTTTGGCCTCGTTTACGATTGTCTTGGCAAAATCGCCGTTACCAAACCATTACAGGACGGTTAGATTTCTGCATGGATAGCCGTGGACTGAAAGTGTATGAATACAATGCAGATTCAGCCTCTTGTCACGCTGAAGCTGGTGAGTTTATGAATCGATGGGCAATTCAGGGAGGATTGAATATAGGAGATAATCCTGCCGATGGCTTACGTAATGCGTTAGCCGATTGTTGGAAACACAGTGAAGCTACGCCGCTTGTTCATATTATGCAAGATCACGATGATGAGGAAGATTATCACGCATTATTTATGCGCAATGCACTGGTTCAGGCTGGATTTAAAGCCAAAATTATTCATGGGACTGAGGGATTACATTGGGATAGTCGAGGTCGTTTGATTGATGATGAAGATAACCAAGTAAAAACGGTATGGAAAACATGGGCCTGGGAAACTATGTTGGAGCAACTTCGTGAAGATGCAACAGGCATGGAAGTGGCACCGCCTATTCGTACAGGCTATCCGGAAGATAAAGTGCGGTTGATTGATGTGTTACTTCGTCCAGAAGTTCTAGTTTATGAACCACTTTGGACAGCGATTCCAAGTAATAAAGCGATTTTACCAGTGTTGTGGTCATTATTCCCAAATCATCGTTATCTACTTGAAGCAGGATTTGAATTGACGCCAGAATTGATTAAAAATGGTTACGCACAAAAACCAATTGCAGGTCGCCGAGGCGATAATGTGAAATTGATTGGTGAGTGTAAGTCAGTGCTTGATAGTAAAGATGGTCGTTTTGGTAAGCAGGAGAGTATTTACCAACAACTTTGGTGCTTACCAAAAGTGGAAGACCAATATGTTCAGGTCTGTACTTTTACTGTAGGTGGGCATTATGGTGGTAGCTGTTTACGCTCAGATCCGAGTTTGGTCATTATGGGAAACAGTGATATGCAACCGTTAAGGGTATTATCTGATAAAGATTTCCTTAAGAAATAAAAATAAAATCGGCACTCATTGAGTGCCGATTTATTATTTAGCTATAAGATTATTTTGCTTCTTTGTTATCAGCAGGTTTTTCATTTGCTTTTAACATATCCTCTGGAATAAAGCTTTGTTGTACTTTTTCCATGTGTGGAAGGTTATGTGCAATACCTTTGTGACAATCGATACAGGTTTTGTTTTGTTCCTGTGCAAGTGCGTGCATTTGTTGTGCCACAGTTTTTTGTTGAGTAAAGTCCATATCATTGAAGTTATGGCAGTTACGGCACTCTTGTGAGTTATTCGCTTTCATACGCGCCCATTCGCGTTCTGCCATTTCTAAACGATGTTTCTCAAATTTTTCTTTAGTATCTACTTTACCTGTAAAGTGAGCATAAACTTCAGTCGATGCCTGCATTTTACGAATCATTTTTGGTACAAATTCATGTGGAACGTGACAGTCAGAACAAATCGCTTTTACACCTGAACGGTTGCTAAAGTGGATTGAAGCTTGATACTCAGGTACAACGTCGTTAGTATGACAATCTGAACAGAATTGCTCAGTATTGGTTGTCGCCATTCCTACATTAAATAGGTTAGTTCCAACGATAGTACCAATGATAGTTAATAAAATAACCCCACCAATTGCCATTTTGCTCGGAGAGCGTAACCAACGGCAAACTTTCTGAATGCTTGATTTAATCATGGTTTAGCTCCTTATTTACCTTGCATTTGACGAATGGTTTCAAATTTATTTTGAATAATTGGATTCACGTTAGTTTGTTGAACGTGGCATTGTAAACAGAAATAACGACGCGGCGAAGTGCCTTCTGTTTTTTGTCCATCACGTGTTAAGAAATGGCTTTCAGGTACGCGAGGTGCACCCGTTGTTGGGGCAACATCCGGAGAGTGACAGCCTAAACATTGGTTCACGTTTTTAGTCACTTGTAAACCACGAATGCTGTGTGGAACAAGTGGTGGTTGGTGAGGGAAGGTGACAGGAATATTACCAACATCTTTATAAGGATTCGTAAATGCTGGTGCAACACTTTCTGCTGTTTTATCAATGCTGTTTGCAACTTGCGGCGCATCAGCAAATGCTAATCCGCTACATAAAGCCAGCATGAAAATAAATGATTTTTTCATGAAATCCACTCCATTAAATAATTAAATATTTTTAATTTTTATTTGTTTCTCAAAGCGAGAACCAAATGTAAATACATTTTCTGCGCAGACGTCAATACAGCGTCCACAAGTAATACAATCTTTTGCCAATATAATTTGACTATCTTCAGGTCCCCCGTGTAAAGGAAGTCTTAATACTTGCGGTTCTGGGCAAACATTATAACAGTCCATGCAACGGTCACAGCGTTCGCGATCGACTACATTAATTTTAATTAGGCTTTTAGCACCAATAACACCATACATTGCGCCAATTGGGCAAAGGTGACCACACCAGCCATGTTCAGCAACGAGTAAGTCAAATAGGAAGATAACTGCTACCAACCAAAGGGTTGCCCCTGTTCCAAAGACGAATATGCGTCCAAGTGCAGCAACAGGGTTTATCCATTCCCATAAGAGTGTGCCGGTTATTGCGCTACCGACCAAAATCATCGCTAAAATCACATAGCGAAGTTGGCGTGAAATTTTTAATGATTGTCGAATACCTAATTTTCTACGTAACCAAGCTGCAGCATCCGTTACCATATTCATTGGGCAAACCCAACTACAAAAGGATTTGCTCGCCACGGCTGCGTAGAATATTACAATAATCAAGGCCCCAATAATCGTTGTGATTTCTGGTAGGTAACCTGTCGCTAAACTTTCAGCGGTAATCAATGGATCCGTCAATGGCACAGTATCTAAAAGCATACTTGAGCTGTAGTTGCCTTTTAAAATCCAAATCTGCCAAATTGGTCCACTTAAGAACATCAAAATTATGCTTAATTGACTGATTCGACGTAGAATTAAAAAGCGATAAGCATGCCACCAACCAAGTTTTTGACGTGCTTCTAAGCCAGCATCTTTTGGCTTATTCGGGGTATATTTTTCAGCCATTATTTAACCCCCTTAATGTTTAAATCCAAATTCGGGAACTGTTCAGCTTCCGGTACCGTAGTTGGACTTGGTACATAATCCATTGTCGCGCGACTCGGTGTTGCCACTTTTTGATTCGGTACGACCTGCATTGGTTGATAAACAGGTTCATGCTGTCCTTCTGGCATACGAACGTCTAATGATGGACGTAAACCATCTGGATGTTGCTCCTCAATTAAGGATTTTCCAGCATTTTGTTTTTCTTTCCAACCTAAGCGATAGTGACGACCGAGTAGTCCTTTGGCAATATCCATCGGTAAGACTTTAATTGCAGCTTCTTCTAATACACAAGCTTGTTCGCATTTGCCACATCCGGTGCAAGCATCAGAGTGAACAGTTGGAATAAGCTTTGCATGAATCCCAGTACGATCATTGTGGATACGTTCAAGCGTAATCGCTTTATCCACTAATGGGCAAACTCGATAACAAACATCACAACGCAAACCTTGCCAGTTAAGACAAGTTTCATGGTCTAGCAAGACGGCTAAACCCATTCTCGCATCATTGATATCTTTCAGTTCTTCACTTAATGCGCCACTTGGACAAGCATTCATACAAGGAATGTCAGGACACATTTCGCAAGGTTTATCCCTTGCGATAAAATAAGGTGTGCCCGCTTCCATTGGAGAAATGAGTGAAGCTAGATACAACATATCATATGGACATGCTTGGACACACTGTCCGCAACGGGTACAGGCTGCCAAGAAATCCTTTTCCGGTAAAGCACCAGGTGGACGCAAGGCGATCCCTTCTTTAGCTTTAGCTTGTTGTTGCTGTAAGCCAAGAATAATACCAACCCCACATACTCCGGCAGCCGTTCTTGTCACATTTTTTAAAAACTGACGACGGTTAGGATCAAGTCTCATCTGCGTTTCCTTTTATAAGCGGTCTAATTTTGTTAAAACGTTGCAAAATTTGACCGCTCTTATTTTAAATTCCCTTCTCTTTAAAGAGAGGAGCGACTAGAAACGAAAGGAAAATCCTACGCTTTTTCTACTTTAACCGCACATTTTTTGAAGTCGGTTTCGCCTGAAATTGGATCGGTTGCATCCAATGTTAATTTGTTCGCAAGCTGACCTGCATCAAAGAAGGTGGTGTAAATTAAGCCCTGAGGACATTTGTTACGACCACGGGTATCTAAGTAAGAAACCATTTCACCACGACGTGTAATTAATTTCACTTTATCCCCATGACGTAAGCCATATTTTTTCGCATCCGCTGGGTGCATCCAAACTAAGTTGTTCGGGAACGCACGGTGTAATTCAGGTACGCGACGTGTCATGGTACCGGTATGCCAGTGTTCAAGTACACGACCAGTACATAACCATAATGGATATTCTTCATCTGGTGATTCAGCTGGAGCCTCATAAGGTACACCTAGAATAATCGCTTTTTTATCTGGATAGCCATAGAATGCGATATCTTCACCTGGTTTGACATACGGGTCAAAGCCTTCACGGTAACGCCATAAGGTTTCTTTACCGTCAACAACTGGCCAACGTAAACCACGTACTTGGTGATAAGTATCGAATGGCGCTAAGTCATGACCATGACCACGACCGAAGTCAGCGTATTCTTCGAATAAACCTTTTTGCAAGTAGTAACCAAAGTGATCTGCCTCATCATTGATGTATCCAGGAACATCTGTTGGTACTTTAAATTTGTTTACTTCACCATTTTCGTAAAGCACTTCATATAAAGTTTTGCCACGATATTCAGGCATTTGAGCTAATAATTCTTCACCCCATACTTCATCCGTTTTGAAGTATTTAGCGAATTCAACAATTTGCCATAAGTCAGAACGAGACTCACCTGGGCCTTTCACTTGTTGACGCCATAATTGAGTACGACGCTCAGCGTTACCGTAGCCCCCTTCTTTTTCTACCCACATACAAGTTGGAAGAATTAAGTCTGCTGCAACCGCTGAAACGGATGGGTAAGGGTCTGAAACAACAATGAAGTTTTCAGGGTTACGCCAACCAGGGAAAATTTCGTCATTGATATTCGGACCGCCTTGCATGTTGTTGGTACTCATTTGCCATAAGAAATTCAGTTTTCCGTCTTTTAAGGCACGGCTTTGTTGTACCGCTGGATAGCCAGGTACAGTTGGGATGGTGCCTTTTGGTAATTTCCATTTTTTCTCTGTAATTTCAACGTGTTTCGGATTGGTTACTACCATGTCCGCAGGTAAACGGTGAACGAAAGTACCTACTTCGCGTGCTGTGCCACAAGCTGAAGGTTGACCAGTTAATGAGAACGGACCACAACCTGGTTTAGAAATTTTACCGGTTAATAAGTGTACGTTATAGATCATGTGGTTAACCCATACGCCACGAGTGTGTTGGTTAAAGCCCATTGTCCAGTAAGACACTAAGTTCTGTTCTGGATCGGCGTACATTTTCGCAAGGGTTTCAAGCTGATCTTTTGGTACGCCAGAAATACGGTGTGCTTCATCTAATGTATAAGGTGCAACGATTTTCTTGAATTCTTCGAAGTCAGAGTCATGCATTTTACCTGCAGTTTTACGATTTTTCGCTGCAACTTCAAGTGGATGTTCTGGACGTAAACCGTAACCGATATCGGTTTCACCACGTTTGAATTTGGTGTGTTTGTTAACGAAATCCCAGTTTACTTTATCGTTTTGGATAATGTAGTTAGCAATATAGTTAAGAATTGCAAGATCTGAATGTGGATTAAATACGATAGGCACATCAGCTAATTCAAACGAACGGTGTTCGAATGTTGACATAACCACAACTTTCACATTATCAGAAGAAAGACGACGGTCAGAAATACGAGACCACAAAATTGGGTGCATTTCCGCCATGTTTGAACCCCAAAGCACAAACGCATCAGTTTTTTCGATGTCGTTATAGCAGCCCATAGGTTCATCCATACCAAATGTGCGCATAAACGCAACCGCTGCAGACGCCATACAGTGACGAGCATTCGGGTCGATAGTGTTAGAACGGAAACCAGCTTTCCAAAGTTTTACTTTTGCGTAGCCTTCGTAGATGGTTGTTTGACCTGAAGAGAACATCCCTACAGCATTTGGTTCTTTTTTCTTCAAGATGTCTTTGATTTTTTCCGCCATGATAGTGAAAGCTTGATCCCAAGAAACTGGTGTAAAGTCACCTTCTTTATGGAATTTACCATCTTTCATACGTAATAACGGAGTTTGTACACGGTCAGCACCGTACATGATTTTAGAAAGGAAGTAACCTTTGATACAGTTTAAACCGCGGTTTACTTCTGCATCTGGGTCACCTTGAGTTGCGACAACTCGACCATCTTTGGTTCCTACCAATACGCTACATCCTGTACCACAGAAACGGCATGGGGCTTTATCCCATTTGATGCCCATATCTTCGGTCGCATTAACCTGTTTAACAGGGATGGTCATACCGGCAGCCGCTGCCGCTGCAAGTGCAGCATTGGCTTTCATAAAATCTCTACGATTAAGTTCCATAGTTTTCCCCACTCGTTGTTGAATTTTTTTAGAATATACAAAAGAGTATGTATTCCTAAATTATTTATTTTTCATCTAAGTAATTAGAAATTAAAGACACGACAATTACTCCCGGAATGTCTTTAATTTCATCCATAAGATCCGCTAACGCTAATTGACGGTTACTTTCAAGGGTGACCACCAATTTGCCTTCATCAGATTTTTCGCCATGAATTTCAGCTGTTGGAATCGCTAAAATGGCTTCTTTGACTTGGTTAAGTTTTTCTGGTCTGGCTTGCACAACAATGCTACATACATACCAGTTTTCATTTTCGCTAAATTGACTCATCTGTATTTGTTTCAAAATTAAGAATTTTTATTGCTTTTGTTGGGCAAACGCTTAAACAAGCACCACAACCATTACAGCTTTCTAAATCTAAAATGGGTTTTGCCACACCACCAAGCTGTAATCGAAAACGGATGGCATTCATCGGACAGCTATCTTGGCAACTTCGACATTCCACTCGACTTTCTGTTAGGCACTGCGTTGTAATCTCAACTTTATGTGACCAAGGCTCTTCTTCTAATGAGCGAAAAATCGGTTGTTCGCAGACTAAAACACATTTTTGACAGAAAGTGCATTCGCCTTTATCAAATTGTATTTCAGGAAAGCCGCCATCGCCTTTTACGATAATTTGGGTTTCACATACCAGTATGCAATCACCGCATCGAGTACATTTATCTGTAAAGTCTTCTTCGTTTACCGACCAAGGTGGACGGATAGCATTTATACCTTGAATTTTAGCGTTTTCAGAATGTAACGATTGTAAAAATTGCCCACGTAATAATTGTCTGCGAGAAGGATTTTCAATCGCCATATTTTTCTTTAAAGTTCGGTATTTTCAAGGGGAGCATTATCTAGCTCCGATAACAAAATAGTAACTACCTAAAAGGAGTAGTTTTTAAGAAATATACACTTTTCTTGAGGTAGATCAAGGATATTTTGAAAAGAAATTAGAAGTGTAAATAAATTGTTAAAAAATAAGTGAAAATGATTATTAAATAGGGCGGATGATCCGCCCTGAAGTGTGCTTAAAATATTATGCGTTTTTTGTTGGGTAATCCCACCAAATATCGAATAATTCGCTGATTTCGATTTGTTGTAATTTATTCTCTTCTAACCATTTTTGTACTAATTGGCGATGGCTTTCATCACATTTACCGATTTTCTCTAAGCAAACTAAGCCTTCCCAATGTAAATAGCCGCTACCTTCATAAGCTAAGCCGTTTGGTTGAATCACTTCAGCAATAAAACGATCAACGGTTTCATCGATAGTTTCGATGCTGGTTCCTTCAGCAAATTGCCAATTCACTAAAAAGCCTAATTCTTGGAATTCAGCTAAGTGAAGTTTTTTACGTTGACGTTGATTACGAGTTTTCATTTTCGATTTTCTCCTATGTTAAGGTAATGGGTATAGTCATCGTCTCGATGATTATTTTTTCTTAAAGTATAAATCCCACACACCGTGACCTAAGCGATGACCGCGCGCCTCAAATTTTGTAAGAGGGCGGAAATCAGGACGTGGAATATAATCTTGTTCGGCAGTATTGACTAAATTTTCATTGGCTGAAAGCACTTCGAGCATTTGTTCTGCATAGTTTTCCCAGTCCGTTGCCATATGAATAAAGCCATTAGGTTGTAATTTTTGGACGACTTGCTCTACAAAGTGCGGTTGAACAATACGGCGTTTATGATGTTTTGCTTTATGCCAAGGGTCTGGGAAGAAAAGCTGTAAACCGCCTAATTCGCCGTCTTTCACACAATCACGTAAAATCTCAGTGGCATCATGGCAAATCACGCGAAGGTTTTTCACGCCTTTTTCTACCGCATAAGCAATACAGGCCCCCACACCTGGCGTGTGCACTTCAATACCGAGATAATTTTTATCAGGATTTGCTTCTGCCATATCCACTAAAGATTTCCCCATTCCGAAGCCAATTTCTAATATAACGGGATTCGTATTGCCATAAATCGCGGCAAAATCAAAAGGGGTGTTTTGATAATCTAATCCAAGATCAGCCCAGTGATCATTCATCATATTTTTTTGAAAATCACTTAAGCGACCTGTCCGCAACACAAAGCTACGAACTTTACGTTTATAACGACCATCTTCTGTAAATTCAGCCGTTTCAACGGTTTTACGTTTTTGATCAGCAAAGGTTTTTTGCTCTTCTGTCATGGTTTTTATTCGCTTAATTAAAATTGGCGGCGATTATACACTAAAAGGCAAGGTTGTGGGATTTTTCCACCTAATTCCCGTATAATAGCGAAAATTTTTAATTGTTTTTTGTTATGAATATTGTCCGAGTTGCATTAGCCGTACCGCTTCCCCGATTTTTTGATTATCTCTATCCGCCCGACTTGACGCCAATCGTTGGTGGACGAGTGTTGGTGCCTTTTGGTTCCCAAAAACGAGTTGGGATCGTGGTGGATTTGCCAGCTTCTTCGGATGTAGCAAAAGAAAAGTTAAAACCGATTCTTGATGTGCTTGATGCTGAATCACTCTTTAATTCCACAACTTGGGATTGGTTGGCTTGGTCGGCTAATTATTATCGTGCAGCATTAGGCGATGTGTTGTTCCAAGCGTTGCCAGTAAAACTTCGTAATGGAGAAAGTGCGGTTAAAAATGACCGCACTTTTTGGCGTATTACGGACCTTGGAAAACAAGCATTAGAATTGGGTAAATTAAAACGCGCTAAAAAACAAGCTGAAGCCTTAAATTTATTGCTCACGCAAGATCTAGAGAAAGGTAACAATGAGATCAGTTCCTCAATTTGGTCAGCCCTTAAAGGTAAAGATTATGTGGAAGAGATTATTGTGCCTACTGAACAAAAAAGTTGGCAGCAAGCTCTAGGGGATAATCCTTTAGTTAATCTTGGTAACCGATTGACCTTAAATAAACAACAAGCCCTTGCATTTAGCCAGTTGATTTTCCAAGAAGGCTTTAATGTGTGGTTATTAGAGGGCGTAACCGGTTCAGGTAAAACTGAAATTTACCTGCAATATATTGAAGAAGTTTTAAAGAAAGGCAAACAGGTTTTAGTCCTTGTTCCTGAAATTGGGCTTACTCCTCAGACGGTGAGACGTTTCCAAGCTCGCTTTAATGTGGAAATTGATGTATTGCATTCCAACTTGAATGATACACAGCGTTTAAATGTTTGGGAGCGAGCAAGAACAGGGCAAAGTGCGATCGTAATTGGTACGAGATCGGCACTTTTCACCCAGTTTTCAGATCTCGGCTTAATCATTTTAGATGAAGAACATGACGGTTCGTTTAAACAGCAAGATGGTTGGCGTTATCATGCGAGAGATTTAGGTATTGTGCTTGCTCAAAAGCTCAATATTCCTATCTTATTGGGTTCTGCCACACCAAGTTTGGAAAGTGTGAATAACGTACAAAATGGTAAATATCATCATTTGGTCTTATCAAAAAGAGCCGGAAATGCGACCGCACTTCGCCAGTTTGTGATTGATTTAAAACATCAACGAATTCAAAACGGCTTATCCGAACCGCTATTGAAACGTATGCAAGAACACTTAGAAAAAGGCAATCAAGTATTGTTGTTCCTTAATCGACGTGGATTTGCGCCTGTGTTGTTATGTCATGAATGTGGTTGGATTGATGAGTGTCATCATTGCGAAAAACCTTATACTTATCACCAATACCAGCGCATTTTACGCTGCCATCATTGTGGCGCACAAAAAACAGTGCCGATGCAATGTGGCCATTGTGGTTCAACACATTTAGTCACGACGGGTTTAGGTACAGAACAACTGGAGGAAACCCTAAAAGCACGTTTCCCGCAATATAATATTGCTCGTATCGATCGTGATAGCACAGCACGAAAAGGCAAGCTTGAAGGTTATTTAGAGGATATTCAGCAAGGTAAAAGTCAGATTTTGATTGGCACACAAATGTTAGCTAAAGGACACCATTTTCCGAATGTCACGTTGGTTGCTTTAGTGAATGTAGATAATGCCTTATTTTCCCTTGATTTCAGAGCCGAAGAACGTTTAGCGCAGCTTTATATACAAGTAGCAGGGCGCTCAGGCAGAGCCGAAAAACAGGGTGAAGTGGTTTTGCAGACTCATTATCCGGATCATCCGTTATTAACTACCTTGCTTGAAAAGGGTTACCAAGCCTTTGCAGAAGAAACGCTGAAGTTACGCCATAATATGGGCTTGCCTCCGTTTAGTTTCCAGGCATTGTTTAAAGCACAAAGTCGTCATTCTGAAGAGGCAGAAAATGCATTGTCGCAATTAGCCTCTTTCTTCTATGAACAAAAAATAGAAGGCTTGCAAGTGTTGGGACCGATTCCCGCACCGTTCAGCAAAAAAGCGGGGCAGTATCGTTGGCAGTTGCTATTACAACACGCTTCTCGGAAACAATTACAGGCGGCATTAAGTCGATATTCTCCAGAGCTGATAAAGTCTTCTCAAGTGCGGTTGATTTTAGACGTGGATCCATTGGATTTGAGTTAGCAAAAATTCCCTAGAAAAATGCACAGTTTTTCAGTAGAATTAAGCGTTTTTTATACTCTAAGTTTAATTTATCGAATATTTTAGGATTTTATCGTGGCTCATCGAGATTTTGCCGGTCGAAGCGGCTCAAAAAATAATAAAAAGAAAGCAAAGAAAAGTTTTAATCGCAATACCTTAATTGTTCTTGCGTTGGTGGCGGTATTAGGTTTTGGTTTAGGGCTTTACTTTTTAAAAAGCAAAACACCCGCACCTGTAGTGACGACAAATGTTCAGCCGGAAAAACCACAACCGAAAAGTGTGTTACCAAATCGCCCAGAAGAAGTGTGGCACTATATTAAAGAATTAGAAACCCGTACGGTGCCGGTGGATAATAATCCTTCTTCTGTTGAAAAAAATATGCGTTTGACGGAAGAGCAGCGTCAAGTGCTTATTCAAATGGAAAAAGAACAAAAAGCGGCAGAGGAAGCGAAAAAATTAGAAGCTCAACGTAAAGAGCAAGAAGCAGCGAATGCGGAAAAAGCCGCGGCTCAAGCACAGCAAGCTCAACCAGCACAGACAGATCAAGCTCAGTCAACACAGCCACAGCAAACAGCAAAAACAGAAGTGAAAAAGCCTGAGCCAGTTAAAAAAACAGAGCCAGTTAAAAAGCCTGAACCTCCGAAAAAAGTAGAAGTAGTGAAGGCGGAACCAGCTAAAACTGAGCAACCGAAAAAAGCAGAACCGAAACCAGCTGAACAACAAGTACAGACTAGCGGCAAAAAATTTGGTTTACAATGTGGTGCATTTAAAAATCGTGCACAAGCAGAAAGTTTACAAGGTCGTCTTGCGATGGCTGGTGTGAATGCGCAAATTGCGACAAGTGAAGAATGGAACCGCGTACGCGTGGGACCATTTGGTAGTCGAGATGCAGCAACAGCAGCACAAGATAAAGCAAAATCAGTGGCGAGTTGCGTAGTGATTGGAATGTAATTCAGAATTTAAAAGTGCGGTTAAAAATAACCGCACTTTTTTTATATTTTTCCTTGCCAAAAAACGAAAAATCAATAAAATGAACGTTCATTCATTTTAAGTGTTCATCTTAAATGACCTTCCTCATATATAACCCTAAGAATTTGATTTTTTATTATGCGACAAGTAAAATCCTCTAAAACGAAGCTTGATGTCAGCGAGCAGATCTTTGATGCAACAGATCGTCTTATGGCAAAAGAAGGATTACATCATCTTTCTATGCATAAGTTAGCCAAGGAAGCAGGCATCGCAGCGGGTACGATTTATCTTTATTTTAAGAGTAAAGACGAGTTATTAGCACAATTTGCTCGTCGAGTGTTCAATAAGTTTGTTTTGGCGATTGAAGAAGGTTTTGATGAAAATCAACCTTTTTTCGAACAATACAGAAAAATGTGGTGGAATATTTGGCATTTTCTTCAAGAAAATCCAAAAATTTTGTCAAATATGAACCAATATCAATCCTTGCCAGAATTTATTGAGATCTGTAAAAAGATGGAACATTCATGCTGGGATCAGTTTTGTATAAAGGGACAAGCAGCAAATGTGTTAGCTGATTTAGATCCTCGAATTTTATTTTTGCTGAGTCTAGATACTGCAATAGTTTTAGCCTCAGATAACAAATTTCTCGGTATAGCGGTTACCGATGTGGTATTAGAATCTGTCATTGAACGCTCTTGGCGTGCAATTCAGAAGTAGTCATTTTATTGTCTTAATGGAGTTTTCCAAATGAGTATAACTCAAACTAATAGACCAAAGCGTTCGCACGTTTTCTTTTTGAAATTAGCGTTAGGCGTATTTGTGTTAATTTTTGCTGCAATGATTTTTCTTAATCAAATGAAAGCAAAAGGCATTGCTGATTTCTTAGCAAATAAACCTGAAACAGCTTCTCCTGTTACCGCAATGACAGTTAAGGCTTCAGAATGGACGCCGATCATTGAAACAACCGGTCTTGTTCGTCCAAATCAAGGGGCGATGTTAAGTGCACAAAGCGCTGGAACCGTGTCTAAAGTGCTCGTGCAAAATGGCCAAAGCGTGAAAAAGGGTGATTTGTTAGTTGAGTTAGATAGTTCCGTTGAGCGTGCAAGCTTACAAGCGGCTCAAGCTCAAGTGGTGTCATTACGTCAAACTTATCAACGTTATGCAAACCTTGCAGGCAGCGGTGCCGTTTCTCGTCAAGAATTAGATAACGCAAAATCAGCTTATGAAGCACAAGCGGCAAATATTGAGTCATTAAAAGCAACCATTGAGCGTCGCCAAATCGTCGCGCCATTTGATGGTAAAGCCGGTATCGTGAAAGTGAATGTTGGTCAGTATGTTTCAAACGGTACTGAAATTGTGCGTGTGGAAGATCGTTCTTCAATGAAAGTCGATTTTGCGATTGCTCAAAACCTATTAGATAAATTGCATATTGGTCAAAAAGTAACAGCTACGGCAGATGCGCGTAAAGGTGAAACATTTGCTGCTAAGGTGACTGCAATTGAGCCAGCAATTAATTCTTCAACGGGTTTAGTTGATGTTCAAGCAACATTTGAACCAGAAGATGGTGCAAAATTATTATCCGGTATGTTTACTCGCTTAAATGTCGCTTTACCAACTGAGCATAATCAAATCGTTGTGCCACAAGTGGCAGTGAGCTACAACATGTATGGCGAATCACTTTATATTTTGACCGCACTTTCCGATGAAGATATTGAGAAATTAGGCGGCGCAGAAAAAGCGGCGAATATGTACCGTGCAAAATCAATCACTGTATTTACGAAAGATCGTCAAGGTATTTATGCACAATTAAAAGGCGATGAAGTTAAAGTCGGCGATAAAATTGTGACTGGTGGTCAGCAAAACTTAAGTAACGGCTCATTAGTCTCTGTTGCAGATAAAGCGGGCGTGGGTACTGAACAACCTGCGAATAAAACGAATCTTTAATTAGGAAAAGCGAATGAAATTTACCGATATATTTATTCGTCGTCCTGTTTTGGCGGTTTCGATTAGCTTGTTAATCATTATTTTAGGATTACAAGCGATTTCGAAATTGGCTGTGCGTGAATATCCGAAAATGACCACGACGGTGATTACGGTGAGCACGGTTTACCCAGGGGCGGATGCAAACTTAATTCAAGCGTTTGTTACTTCAAAAATTGAAGAAGCGGTAGCACAAGCGGACAATGTGGACTATATGTCTTCAAGCTCTAGCCCAAGTGCGTCAATGGTCACCGTAAAAATGAAATTAAATACGGATCCGAATGCGGCCTTGGCAGATGTTTTAGCTAAAGTTAACTCGGTTCGTTCTGAATTGCCAAGTGGTATTGAAGATCCAACGATTTCTTCATCAACCGGTGGTTCGGGGATTATGTATATTAGTTTCCGTTCTAACAAACTTGATGCAAGCCAAGTGACTGACTATATTCAACGCGTAGTGAAACCACAATTCTTTACCGTAGAAGGTGTGGCGAGTGTACAGATCTTTGGTGCTTCGGAGTACGCACTTCGTGTTTGGTTAGACCCAGAAAAAATGGCGGCTCAAAACCTTTCGGCGACACAGGTGATGTCAGCATTATCGGCGAATAACGTTCAAACAGCAGCAGGTAATGATAATGGCTATTTTGTGACCTATAAAAACAAAGTAGAAACTACGACAAAATCGGTTGAAGAATTAAGCAACTTAATTGTGACATCAAACGGTGATAAGTTAGTACGTTTACGCGATATCGCTGATATTGAATTAAATAAATCAAGCGATAGCTCACGTGCGGTAGCGAATGGCGCAGATTCCGTTGTATTAGCGATTAACCCAACTTCATCAGCTAACCCATTAACCGTTGCAGAAAAAGTGCGTCCACTTTATGAGAGTATCAAAAATAATCTACCGGATGCTATTGAATCTGACATCTTATATGACCGTACAATTGCGATTAATAACTCAATTAATGAAGTAATCAAAACGATTGTTGAGGCAACGCTGATCGTATTGGTGGTGATTACCATGTTTATTGGTTCATTCCGTGCGATTTTAATCCCGGTTATCACCATTCCGATTTCATTAATCGGGGTAATTATGTTGCTTCAATCATTTGATTTCTCTATTAACTTGATGACTTTGCTGGCATTGGTTCTAGCCATTGGTTTGGTGGTGGATGATGCGATTGTGGTATTGGAAAACGTAGACCGCCACATTAAGTTAGGTGAAACACCATTCCGTGCGGCGATTATTGGTACGCGTGAAATTGCCGTTCCGGTTATTTCCATGACTATAGCCTTGATTGCGGTATATTCTCCAATGGCGTTAATGGGCGGTATTACGGGTACGTTGTTTAAAGAGTTTGCTTTAACCCTTGCTGGAGCAGTATTTATTTCCGGTATCGTAGCATTAACGCTTTCACCAATGATGACCAGTAAATTGCTAAAATCCAATGAGGCTCCAAGTAAATTGGAACAACGAGTAGAGCATACCCTTAGTAAAGTGAATGCAGCTTATGCGTATGTACTTGATTTGGTGATGGTAAACCGTAAATGTATGTTGATGTTTGCAGCAATTATCTTTGCAACCTTACCAGTGTTGTTTAAATCACTTTCAAGTGAATTAACACCTACAGAAGATAAGGGCGCATTTATAGCGGTCGGTTCTGCACCTTCTAACGTAAACATAGATTACGTGCAAAATGCGATGACACCTTATCAAGAGATTTTAACCAATACGCCAGAAGTACAGTTTGCGATGACGATTTCAGGGGCACCAAGCTCTAACCAATCTTTAAACGTTGTAACTTTAAAAGATTGGAAAGAACGCTCAAAAAGCCAAACAGCTATCATGAATGAGCTGAATGAAAAAGCGAAATCTATTCCTGAAGTGTCTGTACAAGGCTTTGCGTTCCCAGAAATTAATACAGGGGAGCAAGGTCCTCCAATTGGTTTTGTGATCAGCACATCACAAGACTACGGTGATTTAGCAAATGTGGCGGGTAAATTCTTAGAGGATATGCAAAAATCCAGTAAGTTTGTTTATACCGATCTTGATCTTAAATTTGATACGGCTCAAATGCGTATTAAGATCGACCGTGAAAAAGCGGGGACTTACGGTATTACAATGCAACAAATCAGCCGTACGTTAGGCAGCTTCTTATCTGCCGCAACCATTGAACGTGTGGATATTGATGGTCGAGCTTACAAAATTATTTCCCAAGTAAAACGTGACAATCGTTTATCTCCGGAAAGTTTTAATAAGTATTACATCACCGCAGCAAATGGTACCTCTGTTCCATTAAGCAGCTTGGTGACGGCTACATTGGAACCACAACCAAGTACATTGCCTCGTTTCAGCCAGTTAAACTCTGCGGTGATTAGTGCTGTACCGATGCCAGGTACTTCAATTGGTGATGCGATCCAATGGTTACAGGACAATGCGAAAAATACTTTACCACAGGGTTATAACTATGACTTTAAAAGTGAAGCGCGTCAGTTAGTACAAGAAGGTAATGCACTTGCTGTGACTTTCTTACTCGCAGTGGTGATTATTTTCTTAGTCTTGGCGATTCAGTTTGAATCAATTCGCGATCCAATCGTGATTATGATTTCTGTTCCGTTAGCGGTGAGTGGTGCATTGTTAGCCTTAAATGCCTTCGGATTTTTGGGTATTGCAGGCTCAACGCTAAATATCTACTCACAGGTTGGTTTGATTACCTTAGTCGGACTTATCACAAAACACGGTATTTTGATGTGTGAAGTAGCGAAAGAAGAGCAGTTAAATCATGGTAAAACGCGTATTGAAGCGATTACCGAAGCGGCTAAAGTACGTTTACGTCCAATTCTGATGACAACCGCTGCGATGATTGCAGGTCTTGTACCGTTGCTTTATGCAACAGGTGCGGGTGCGGTATCTCGTTTCAGTATGGGTATCGTTATCGTGGCTGGTTTGGCAATCGGTACATTGTTTACCTTATTCGTGTTGCCAGTGATTTATTCTTACATTGCAAGCGAACACAAGCCGTTGCCAGTATTTGATGAAAATGTGAAACCAATTGAAGGTCACATTAACGAACAACATTAATTGAAAATACTATAAAAACAAACCGCACTTTGATTTTTCAAGTGCGGTTTTCTTTTAGATATTAAAAAAGCGAACATGGTGTTCGCTTTTTATTTATGAAAGTGCGGTCAATTTTGGACCTTTTTATTTAGCCATTTTTATTTTTAGCGGCTTTGTAAAGTTCCATCGCTTCTGGCAATAAGCGTTGTAAGTTTTCTTGGCGAGATTCATCACTCGGGTGAGTAGAAGCTAACACATCAAGCGCCCCTTTAGAACCACCAGAGGCTTTAGCCATTTTTTGCCATAAACCAGGCGCAACTTGTGGATTGTAACCTGAGCGAGCCATTAGCATTAAACCTACTTCATCCGCTTCAGTTTCTGCACTACGAGAGTAAGGTTTATCTAAAGCAAAGTCTTTGGTTAAACCTACTGCTAATTCACTTGCGCTTGAGCCAATAACAGTAGAAAGGGCGGCATGACCTAAACTTGCTGCAATATTAGTAGCCATACCAAAATTCACTTTCGCTTTACCGTGTTCTTTTAAAGCGTGTGCCATTTCGTGACCCATTACAACAGCAATTTCATTATCGTTTAACTGTAAGGTATCCACTAAACCTGTGTAGAATGCCATTTTACCGCCTGGCATTGCCCAAGCATTCAATTCTTTTGATTTAATGACATTGATTTGCCAGTTAAATTGTTGTCCAGTTTCATTCGCTTGGTCTGCATAAGGGACCATTTTATTAAACACTGCATGAACACGTTTTGCAGTTTTTGATGAAGTATCAATTACACCATGTGCACGCATATTACCCATTTCTTGGGTATAGCTACTTGCAGCCTGTTGATTGATAGATGCTGAATCAGCACAGGAAGTTAATACAACACCCGCTAACGCAGCAAAAGCAAAGCTTTTAAGTTGTTTTTTCATAATTAAGTCCTTTTTGGTTAAAGCATCAATATTATATAAGTTTCTTTATTGTTGTCGATATAAAAAGATTGCCTTTTAATTTTGTACTATTATAATAGTGCAAAATTATATTCTAGGACTTTACTATGACAATAAAAAAATCTCCTTCTTTATTAGGCGGCGCCATGATTATTGCAGGTACCGCGATTGGCGCAGGTATGCTTGCAAACCCAACCTCAACGGCTGGCGTATGGTTTATCGGCTCTATTCTTGCTTTGGTTTACACTTGGTTTTGTATGACTACATCAGGTTTGATGATCTTAGAAGCCAACTTACATTATCCTACCGGCTCAAGCTTTGACACCATCGTAAAAGATTTGTTGGGAAAAGGTTGGAATATTATCAATGGTCTTTCTGTGGCTTTCGTCTTGTATATTTTAACTTATGCTTATATCACCTCTGGCGGCGGTATTACACAAAACTTGCTTAATCAAGCCTTTGGTTCCGCTGAAAGTGCGGTCGATATTGGACGTACTTCAGGATCCTTAATTTTCTGCTTTATTCTTGCGGCTTTCGTGTGGCTTTCCACTAAAGCTGTAGACCGTTTCACAACAGTATTGATTGTTGGGATGGTAGTCGCTTTCTTCCTTTCTACCGCAGGTTTATTGAGTTCGGTGAAAACAGAGGTATTATTCAATACTGTTGCAAAAGGTGAGCAAACTTATTTGCCTTATTTATTGACCGCACTTCCTGTTTGCTTAGTGTCTTTCGGTTTCCATGGAAATGTACCGAGTCTCGTCAAATATTACGATCGCGATGGTAGTCGTGTAATGAAATCGATCTTTATTGGTACAGGCTTAGCTTTAGTGATTTACATCTTATGGCAGCTTGCGGTGCAAGGTAATTTACCACGTACAGAATTTGCCCCCGTAATTGAAAAAGGCGGCGATGTATCGGCATTATTAGAAGCATTACACAAATATATTGAAGTGGAATACATTGCGGTTGTATTGAATTTCTTTGCTTATATGGCTATTGCAACCTCATTCTTAGGGGTAACCTTAGGTTTATTTGACTATATTGCCGACTTATTTAAATTTGATGACAGCGTATTAGGCAGAACAAAAACCACATTAGTAACATTCTTACCGCCGCTATTATTAAGTTTACAATTCCCTTATGGGTTCGTGATTGCCATTGGTTATGCCGGATTAGCTGCAACTATTTGGGCAGCAATCGTGCCGGCACTACTTGCTAAAGCAAGTCGTCAAAAATTCCCAAATGCAACTTATAAAGTGTATGGCGGTAATTTTATGATTGGCTTCATTATCCTATTTGGTGTATTAAATATTGTGGCACAAGTAGGCGCAAACTTAGGATGGTTTGCAAGTTTCGCAGGATAAGTTTTCGCGTTAATATTGTAGGGCGTATTTTATACGCCCTTTTTAATTTTACATAGGAAACGAGATGAGTAACAAAACGAGCGTTTACGATAAAGAAAACTTCTTTGCGCTTTATCAAAAACTTCGATCTAACCCAATCAGTCTCAATGAAATAGTGGAAAAGCCGACCATGCTTTCCCTATTACCCGATTTACAAGGGAAAAAATTGCTCGATCTAGGTTGTGGAACGGGCGGACA
>CAJLFU010000007.1 GCA_905205995.1 uncultured Haemophilus sp.
ATTTGCAGGCATCAACGTATTCGATATTGAAATCAATGAACATGATCCAGATAAATTAATTGACATTATTGCTTCATTAGAACCAACATTTGGTGGGATTAATCTTGAAGATATCAAAGCGCCAGAATGTTTCTATATTGAAAAAGCGTTGCGTGAACGCATGGGTATTCCAGTATTCCATGATGACCAACACGGTACGGCAATTATCGTCGGTGCGGCAGCATTAAACGGTTTAGAGATTGTTGGTAAAGATATTGCAGATGTACGTTTAGTGGTAAATGGAGCCGGTGCTTCAGCTATTGCGTGTACTAATTTACTTCGTGCATTAGGCTTCAAAAAAGAAAACATCACTATGTGTGACTCTAAAGGTGTGATTTTTAAAGGCCGTGGCGATAACATGGATGAAACCAAACAATTCTACGCAATTGAAGATAATGGCTGGCGTACATTAGCCGATGCGGTTAACGGTGCAGATGTATTCTTAGGTTGTTCTAAAGCAGGTGCGTTAAAACCTGAAATGGTGAAAACCATGGCGGAGAATCCATTAATCTTGGCATTGGCTAACCCTGTACCTGAAATCATTCCTGATGAAGCTAAAGCAGTTCGTCCAGATGCGATTGTTTGTACAGGCCGTTCAGACTTTCCAAACCAAGTAAATAACGTACTTTGTTTCCCATTCTTATTCCGTGGTGCATTAGACGTTGGTGCAACAGAGATTAATGAAGAAATGAAGTTAGCGGCTTCTCGTGCGATTGCTGGTTTGGCGAAAGAGCAGGTGCCGTTAGAAATTATTGCAAGTTATGGTTCGTTATCCTTTGGGCCAGATTATGTAATTCCAACTCCGTTTGATCCTCGTTTATTGTTCACTGTCTCTTCTGCAGTAGCGAAAAAAGCGATGGAAACCGGTGTTGCAACACGTCCAATCACAGATTGGGCAGCTTATGAAAAACAATTAAAAGCATTAGTTGCAGCGTAATTTTACTTTCTCAAAGTGCGGTCAAAAATGATGATGTTTTTAACCGCACTTTGTGTTTTTTTATCTGTCTATGAAAGGAATGGCACATTAGCGTGCTTTAAATTAATTAAAGGGTAGCGATTCCCTTAGGACTTATGAGTGTCAAAATGAAACAAACACGTTCTCCTTTATATCCGATTTTCCTCTTCGTCATCATTAATCTGATTATTTTCACCTTGTCTCGTCTTGGGCTTGCGATTTGGCAGGCAGACCGTGTTTCTGCGGTAGAGGGATGGGGACAACTATTTTTACAAGGCTTGCGTATGGACATCGTAGCTTTGTGTTACTTATTTGGTGTGCCGGCATTATTGACGGTGCTATTTCATCATAGCCGAATTTGGAAAATGATTTTACGTATTTGGCTTACCTTAGGTAGTGTGTTTATTCTATTTATGGAATTGGCTACGCCTGCATTTATCGAAACCTATGACTTCCGTCCAAACCGACTCTTTATTGAATATTTAATTTATCCGAAAGAAGTCTTTTCAATGTTGATAGAAGGCCATTTAACTGCGGTCATTTTTAGTCTTATTTTCACCGTTACGGCTTTCTTCTGTTATTGGAAACTATCTGGTTATGCGGTGAAAAACTTACGCCCAATGAGCTGGAAATTACGCCCTGTTGTAGCATTGCTCGTGATTGCAGTGGCTTTTTTAGGTGCGCGTTCGAGTTTCCAACACCGAGGTGTTAACCCTGCAATGGTCGCCTTTTCTTCCGATGGTTTAGTGAATTCTCTAGTGTTGAACTCTGGCTATTCTGTCCTTTATGCGGCACAGCAATTTAAAGATGAAGGTTCATCTTCCGAGGTATACGGCAAAATGGATACTGATGAAATGTTGCGTATTGTCAAAGCAAGCCGTGGCCGTCCTGAAAGTGATTATATTTCAGAGAAGATTCCAACATTAACGAAAAACCAAGCCACTTACCAAGGTAAACCGAAAAATATCGTCATTATTTTGGAAGAAAGTTTTGGGGCGCAATTTGTGGGTACGTTAGGCGGAAAACCACTTTCACCTGAATTTGATAAGTTAGCCAAAGAAGGTTGGTTATTTGAAAATCTCTATGCTACTGGGACGCGTTCAGTTCGTGGTATTGAAGCCACTACAGCGGGTTTTACACCCACTCCAGCGCGTGCAGTAGTGAAATTGAATAACAGTCAAAGTGGTTTCTTTACCATTGCGGATTTACTTGCTAAACAAGGTTACAACACTTCCTTTATTTATGGCGGAGAAAAGCACTTTGATAACATGGCAAGCTTCTTCTATGGCAATGGTTTCCAAACCATTATCGATCAAAAAGATTACCAAAATCCGAAATTTACTGCGACTTGGGGTGTGAGTGATGAGGATCTATTTGATAAAGCGAACGAAACTTTTACCCAATTATACAATGAAGGCAAACCGTTCTTTAGCCTCGTGTTTAGTTCGAGTAATCACGATCCTTTTGAGTTCCCGGATGGTAAAATTGAGCTTTATGAACAACCAAAAGCCACACGTAATAATAGTGCGAAATACGCGGATTATGCGATTGGTCATTTCTTCAAGTTAGCGAAACAATCTAATTATTGGAAAGATACCGTATTCTTGGTGATTGCAGACCACGACTCCCGTGCAGCAGGGGCAAGCTTAGTACCAATTAAGCATTTCCATATCCCTGCGTTAATTTTAGGTGATCATGTTGCACCACGCCGAGACAGTCGTTTAGTGAGTCAAATTGATATGCCGACAACCTTACTTTCTATTGCGGGGGTAAGTGGTAATTATCCGATGATTGGTTTTGATTTAACGCAAGACGTTAATCCAGATCGTGCCTTTATGCAATTCGATCAAACTCAAGCCTTAATGAAAGGTAATCATGATGTCGTTATCCAAACACCAAATAGCAAAGCAAAAGGCTATGTTTATGATAAGGAAAAAGACACATTAACTGAAAAAGAGGTGCCGGAAGAAATGAAAAAAGAAGCATTGGCGCACGCTTTGCTTGGCAGCTATTTGTATAAAAATCGTTTATATAAAGGCAGTGAAGAGAAATAAAGTGCGGTCAGTTTTAGACTAAATTTAAAGGGCGAATGATTTCGCCCTTTTTTATTGATTTTCGCTTAGTGATTTTCAGCAATAACACGTGGGAATAAAATATTATTTTCACGGTGAATATGCATCATTAAATCGTCTGCAAATTCTTGAATACCGCTGTAAAGTGCGCGCCATGTATTGCAAGCATCAGCTGGCGGTGTCATATTGTTTGTTAATGATTTCAATACATCTAAATGTTCGCCGTGTTCTGCGTGTTCCATTTCCATCATACGAATTGGCATTTGCGCCATCATATAGTTACCGGCTTTGATCATAGGGAAAAGCACGTGCTCTTCTTTCATCATGTGGTTGCTCAAATCCTCATAGACATTGCGTAATTCAGCAGCAACACCCATTGGACAATCTTCACGATCGCCATGAACACTTTCTACACGATCCGCTAAGACGATTAATTCTTGAAGTTGTTCACGGTGGCGTTGATGGTAGCGAACTAAAATATGATCGATAATTTCAGGATAAGTTGCATTAACCCAATATTCCTCAGGGTTTTCTGCTTTGCTGTTTTGAAGCTCGGTTAAACGGGTTTCAATTTCTGCTACATTTAATCCTTTTTCTGCCGCTGCGTGAGCGAGTGTATCTGAACCACCGCAGCAGAAATCTAAATCATATTCACGAAGTAGTGAAGTTGAGCCGGGTACGCTGACTGCGATTTCACTTAATTTTTTATCTCCAAAAGACATAATGAATCTCCTTATTGATGAGGTAGAGTTAAAAGTTGAGTGAAATACTATGACAATGGCAAAAAAATGCAAAGCCTTTTTTAGAAAAGTATGATTTAAATCAAAGCTAAAAGTTAAAGTTACCGTGTTGTAGGTATTAATGTGTATGAAAAGTGAAAGTTGCATTGCTTTGATTAGGTGTTATTATTCGAACATAGAGAGGGAATAATCATGAAGCGAATCTATCGATTTTTGGCTGTTGGCTTAGTGTTAGTGGTTTTAGGTACTGGATATTTTTTTATAAATCTAACGATTTTTGACCGTACATTTATTCAACTAAATACGTCACAGAAAATGAGTTATATCCCTTTTAAAAAAGGGTTAAGTATGCAATGTGACAAGGCGAGTGATTCGGTGCCTCAATTAACCGGCTCCCGCTTTCATTTAATAACTTGGAATGTGCATAAGGGGCAAGATAAGGGTTGGCAAGAAGATTTAGCGCGACTCTCTAATCAGGCTGATTTTGTGTTATTGCAAGAGGCGACACAACATCAAAATTTAAGTGCATTTTCGACCGCACTTTTTGTGTCCTCTTTTTCTTTTAAAGATCTCTTATCAGGTGTAAAAACATTCACCCAAACGCAACCAGAATGGTATTGTGGTGG
The DNA here is from genome assembly GCA_905205995.1 of uncultured Haemophilus sp. Classification (GTDB taxonomy): domain Bacteria; phylum Pseudomonadota; class Gammaproteobacteria; order Enterobacterales; family Pasteurellaceae; genus Haemophilus_D. The sequence goes on from CAJLFU010000007.1 coordinate 4,433, forward strand.
TGGGGTAGCAGAACCATTGATACAAATTCCCAAAGTGGCAAGTATGATGAGTTTTCCATTAGAAAAAGGCGACAGCTTGCTGCTTATTAATGTACATTTGATTAATTTTGAATGGGGGATTTCCGCTTATCAAGCGCAGTTAGAGCAGATTTTTTCCTTTGTTGAAAATCATCAGGGCCCCATCATTATGTCTGGCGATTTTAATGCATGGAATGAAGATCGTCTTAATTTAGTGAATAATCTGATGAAAAAATATGGCTTAGATTCAGTGGCGCTCTCTCAAGATGAGCGGGTTAGATTTTTAGGTTATCCACTGGATTATATTTTTACGCGAGGCGTAAAAGTGGTGAGTGCAACATCAGAAGTGGTTACTTCATCAGATCATAATCCATTACTGATTGAATTCGAATTGGAATAAAGTGCGGTCAGATTTTGAGAAAATTTTAGGGCTAACGTTATGTTAGCCCTATGTGTTAATTACTTGGTTTGATTAATTAAAAATTGTGTTAATAGAGACACTGGACGACCTGTTGCACCTTTATTTGCACCTTGAAGCCAAGCTGTTCCCGCAATATCTAAATGTGCCCAGGTGTACTTTTTCGTAAAGTTGGAGAGGAATGCGCCTGCAGTAATTGCACCGCCCCAACGACCGCCAATATTAGCCAAATCGGCAAATGGTGATTTTAATTGCTCTTGATATTCTTCACTTAATGGTAAACGCCAAGCTTTATCAGTAGTTTGCTGTGCGGCTTGTAATAACTGTTCTGCTAAGGCATCATCAGTTGAAACTAAGCCACTGTTATGTTGGCCTAAAGCAACCACACAAGCACCAGTCAGGGTCGCGACATCAATCACATATTGTGGTTCAAAACGTTCTACATAGGTGAGTGTATCACAAAGCACTAAACGGCCTTCCGCGTCAGTATTTAACACTTCTACAGTTAAACCATTCATCGTGGTGAGAATATCACCTGGACGATAAGCATTGCCATCAGGCAAGTTTTCACAACCTGCTAATACACCGATAACATTGAGTGGAAGATTTAATTCAGCAATGGCTTTCATCGTACCAAATACCGAAGCTGCACCGCACATATCGTATTTCATCTCATCCATTTCTGCGGCTGGTTTTAACGAAATACCGCCCGCATCAAAGGTTAATCCTTTGCCCACTAATACGATAGGTTTCGCATTTTTATCTGGGGCGTTGTTGAAATGCAAAATAGATAGGTAAGCGGGGTGTTGAGAACCACCAGATACCGCTAAATATGCATTCATCCCAAGTTTCGCCATTTCTTCTTCATCAATCACATCGAGGGAAAGTGCGGTTGATGTTTCGGCTAAATTTTTAGCTTGTTCTGCTAAATAAGCCGGTGTACAAATATTAGGTGGCATATTCGCAATATTACGTGCAGCTTTTACACCATTTGCAATGGCTTGCGCTTCTGTGATGGCTTGCTGAGCTTGTGAATCATCGGTATTAAAAATGATTTCTTGAAGCGAGATAGCATCCGCTTTTTTACTCTTAAATTCATCGAATTGATAAAGACTATGTTCGATGGTTTCAACGGTAAAACGCACATTCCAAAATAGATCGCGATCTTTAATTTCCACATCCGTTAAATTATTCACCGCTTGTTGAATATTTAATTCTTTTAATGTTTGGGTTACGCGTTGGATAATTTGTTTAAATTGGCGTTCAGTCGTTTCACCTTTTTTGCCACAACCCGCTACTAATACGCGTTTGGCCGCAAGATTCGGTAACGAATGAAGCAGAGTCGCTTGCCCAATTTTGCCTGAAAGATCTTGGCTTTGAGCTAACTGGCTGAGGTAGCCTTGTGTGATTTGATCGATTTCATTGAAACTTTTTGTCAATTCATTGTTCTCATAAATGCCGATAATAAGGCAATCGGTTGATTGAGAAAGTGCGGTTGAGTTTGCTTGATATTTCATGTTATTTCCTTATGTTGCTAATTTGCTATTTAAATCAGTCAAAATAAGGTATCATACGCCATCTAAATTAGCCAGTTTCCCGTGTTTTTTAGTTAGAAAAAAAGAATGATATTAACCCGATATTTAACAAAGGAAGTTTTTAAAAGCCAGATTGCAATTTTGTTTATTTTGCTTTTAATTTTCTTCAGCCAACAACTTGTGCGCGTACTTGGTTCAGCGGCAAATGGTAAGGTTCCCGCCGATCTGGTGTTCTCTTTACTCGGTTTAGGGATGCCGACCATGGCGCAATTAATGTTGCCATTATGTTTGTTTATCGCCATTTTACTGACTTTCGGTCGTCTCTACGCAGAAAGTGAGATTACGGTGATGCGTGCTTGTGGTGTGGGACAACGTATTCTTGTTCGTGTGGCGTTAATTCTTTCTTTGTTCACAGCTGGCTTGGCTGCTTACAACGCATTGTGGCTTTCTCCATGGGCCATTCAAAAGCAAGCGGCGATTGTCGAAGATGCTAAAGCGAACCCAACCATGGGGGCATTGGCTTCTGGTCAATTCATGTCTACAAGCAACAATAATTTCGTCTTATTCATTGATAAGATTAACGGTAATCAAATCAGTGATGTTTATCTTTTCCAAATGAAAGCCAAAGGCCAAACTAAGCCATCAGTGGTTACGGCTGAAAAAGGTGAATTAAAAGCGTTACCAAATGGCGACCAAGTGCTGAATTTACAGAATACCTTGCGTGTAGAAGGTACATCCGTGCTTCCTGATTTCCGTATTACACATTTTGATGACTACCAAGCGTATTTAGGCCATCAAGAGACAAACTCGGAAAGTGATGAAGCCACTGAATTATCTTTTGAGCAATTATTAAAAGATAAAAGTGTAGCCGCAAAAGCAGAGTTGCATTGGCGAATTACCTTAATTTTAGCGGTGCCTTTAATGGCGCTTATTGCTGTACCAATGAGTAAAGTGAATCCTCGCCAAGGCCGTTTTGCGAAGATCTTACCGGCACTATTGCTTTATTTAATTTACTTCTTATTACAAAGCTCATTTAAATCTGCGGGTGGTGCAGGTAAGCTTGATGCTGGTTTATTAATGCCGTTGGTAAATATCGCCTTTTTAATTTTAGGGATTGTGCTGAATAGTTGGGATAGCACCGCTATGCATAAATTCCGTCGCGTATTCAGAAAAGGGTAATAACAATGTTGATGAATACTCTTGATCGTTATATCGGTAAAAGCATCTTAGGGGCAATTTTTGCCACGTTATTTACGTTGGTTGGCCTTTCGGCAATTATCAAATTTGTAGAGCAATTCCGTAGCGTAGGGAAAGGTTCTTACGATATTTGGCAAGCGGTAGCTTATACAGGATTAACCATTCCTAAAGATGTGGAAACCTTTTTCCCAATGGCGGCCTTGTTAGGTGCCTTAATTGCTTTAGGTAATTTAGCCAGCCGTAGTGAATTAGTGGTAATGCAATCCGCAGGTTTTTCCCGTTTTAAAATTGGATTAGCTGTCATGAAAACGGCACTTCCACTCGTGCTTTTTACCATGATTATTGGTGAGTGGGGGATTCCACAAACTGAACAGTTTGCCCGTGATATGCGTACTCGCGCACTTTCTGGTGGTTCAATGCTTTCGGTGAAAAATGGTGTATGGGCAAAGGACGGCAATAATTTCGTGTATGTTCGTCGTATTACTGATGATGCACAATTAGAAGATATTTATATTTATACCTTTGATGACCAGCGTAATCTCACTCATTTGAAGCATGCAAATCAAGCGCAATATTCTGCTGAAAATAATCAATGGCAGTTACGTCAAGTGAATAATTCAGCGGTATCAAAAGAGCAAATTACCACAACAAACCGCTTAACCGAAGATTGGGCAACAAGCTTAACGCCAGATAAATTAGGCGCAGTTTCATTGCGTCCAACATCATTATCCATTTCAGGTTTGTATGAATATATTGCGTTCTTAAAACAAACAGGACAGGATTCTCGCCGTTTTGAATTAACCTATTGGCGTAAGATTTTACAGCCCCTTTCTGTCGGTGTGATGATGATGCTTGCGTTATCTTTTATCTTTGGTTCATTACGTAGTGTCACTGCAGGGGCGAGAATCGTAACGGGAATTTGCTTTGGATTCTTATTCTATGTCGTCAATGAAATTTTTGGACAAATGAGTGTGGTATTTAATGCACCAGCTTTTTTAGGGGCACTGATGCCAAGCCTCTTATTTATGGCGATTATTTGGTGGCTACTCGCAAGAAAACGAGACTAATTGATACAATAAACGAAAAAGGCGAGCCGAGAAGGTTCGCCTTTTTGTTCGCTAAAAAAGTGCGGTCAAAATTGACCGCACTTTAGGAATTTAATCTTCTTTAAATTCTCTCATCATTTCTTCTGCTTTTTTCACCATTTCTGCGGAACCGATGAAAAGTGGTACACGTTGGTGAAGTTCAGTTGGTTGAATATCTAAAATTCGATTGTAACCATCAGAGGCAATACCCCCCGCTTGTTCTGCTAAGAATGCCATTGGATTGCCTTCATAAAGCAAACGAAGCTTACCATTTGGATAGTTGGTTGCACTTGGGTAAATGTAGATACCGCCTTTTAATAAGTTACGATGGAAGTCAGCCACTAATGAGCCGATATAGCGTGAAGCATAAGGACGGTTAGTTGCTTTATCTTCCTCTTGGCAGTATTTAATGTATTTTTTTACCCCTTGTGGGAATTTGAGATATTGTCCTTCATTGATGGAATAGATTTTGCCCTCTTTTGGCATTTGCATATTTTCATGAGAAAGGCAGAATGTACCAATAGATGGGTCATAAGTGAAACCATTTACACCATGACCAGTGGTATAAACCAACATGGTAGACGAACCATACACGATGTAACCTGCAGCGACTTGTTTATTACCCGGTTGCATAAAGTCTTCTAAGGTAACAGGTGAGCCAATCGGTGAAACACGACGGTAAATAGAGAAGATTGTACCAACAGAAACGTTCACATCAATATTAGATGAACCATCAAGTGGGTCGGTCAAAATAATATATTTTGCATTGCGAGCACGTTCAGTATCAAAAGCGATAAAGCTTTCTTCTTCCTCTGAAGCAAAACCCGCCACTTCTTCACGTGACATGAGGGCCGCATACATGGTGTTATGGGCGAATAAGTCCAATTTCATTTGGCTTTCACCTTGCACGTTTTCGACACCAGACTGACCAAGAATATTGGTTAAACCGGCTTTGTTGATATCACGATGAATGATTTTTGCTAATAAACGAATAGAAGACAAAATACCACTAAGTTCCCCTTTTGCATTTGGATACTCTGCTTGGCGTTCAACAATAAATTCACTCAATGTTTTCATGTTCATTCCTTTTTTATAATTGTTAAATAATAGACCTCTTTATTATATGGTATTTAGCACTTTTGATTGAGATCAAAATGTGAAGAATGAGATCTTGGTCACATTTTATTTTTGATACAAAACCTTGACAAAACCTATAAATATCCTTTAAAAGAGAGGTGTAACAAAAAAATAACAAATAACACAACATTACACTAAAGGGTGTCCTATGAATATAACCCCGATCAGCGAGTCGGCGGTGGTTTGCTCTTTACCGCCACCAGCTTCACTTCAACAACAACGTCAACTCTGGGCATTTGCCAATCAACTGCAATCTGAACAAGATATTGTAGAAGTTGTCGTGGGAATGAATAATCTCACGGTCTTCACAGATTTTTATGTCGATTTTGCTCCGCTTATTCAACGCTTGGAACAACGTTGGACAGAATTGAAAGTCTCTACTTTTCAAGGTCGTCATATCGAAATTCCGGTAATTTATGGCGGTAAATTAGGCCAAGATTTATCTGAAGTAGCCAAATTACATGACACCACGCCAGAACGAATTGTTCAAATGCATAGCGAACCGATTTATACGGTATATATGATAGGTTTCCAACCTGGTTTTCCCTATTTAGGTGGTTTACCTGAAAACCTGCACACGCCACGTCGTGCTGTCCCAAGAACACTTGTTCCTGCTGGTTCTGTTGGTATTGGGGGAGCTCAAACAGGCATCTATCCCTTTTCCTCTCCTGGCGGATGGCAATTAATCGGTCATACCAAGCATGCACTATTTGATAAAAAACAGGCGCAACCAACCTTATTGCAAGCAGGTGATACGGTGAAATTTGTGGTGGAGGGCATTGAGCTATGATTCATGTTATTGATGTGCAATCCCGTGCCACAATTCAGGATTTGGGCCGTTTTGGTTTGCGTCGATTTGGGATTAGTCAATGCGGAGCAATGGATAAATTGGCGTTACGTGCTGGTAATATTTTACTAGGTAATGCAGAGGATGCCCCAGCAATTGAAGTTCCTTTAGGTGGTATCACATTGCAATTTCAGCAGGATATGAATTTTTGTGTCACCGGGGCATTTTATGAAATGGCCTTAGATGATAAACCGGTTTTTGCTTACTGGCGTTATCAGGCACGAGCGGGGCAGGTACTGAAAATGGCGCGAGCCAGAATCGGAATGTATGGTTATCTATGTGTGCAAGGTGGCATCCTATTACCCAAAGAGTTAAATTCTTGCAGTACCGATTTACGGGCTCAAATTGGAGGAATAGAAGGGCGTTGTTTACAAGTGGGCGATCAACTGCAAACGGTAAATGATCCTATTTTGCGTAGTGAAATTGGGATTGCACCTATTCCACTTAAACATACTATTCATGCGTTACCGTCCTCTGAATATCAGGCGTTTAAACGAAAATCCCAATATTATTGGTGGAGAGGTAAATGGACGTTGCAAAGCAGCAGTGATCGCATGGGCTATCGTTTTCAAGGGCAAAAATTAGAATTAAAGCAACCGCTGGAAATGCTTTCTCACGCGATTCAATTTGGTAGTGTGCAAGTTCCACCAAGTGGCCAACCAATTATTTTGATGGCAGATGCGCAAACTACGGGCGGTTATCCCAAAATTGCCAATGTGATCGATGCGGATCTTGGTGCGTTGGCACAGGTACGTTTAGGTTCAACCATTCAATTTGAAGCAGTTAGTTTAGAACAGGCTGCAAAATTACGCCGCAAAAATGAGATATACCTCGATCAAATTAGGAGAATTGTTGATGAAAAAAATTGATTTAAATGGTGATATTGCTGAAGGCTTTCCTTTTGATGAGGCATTATTGAAATTGCTTTCTTCCGCCAATATTGCTTGTGGTTTACATGCTGGTGGAGCAAAAGAAATGCAAAGTGCGGTCAGATTTGCGAAAGAAAATCAGGTACGTATAGGGGCTCATCCAGGCTTCCCTGATCGAGAAAACTTCGGGCGTACTCAAATGGATTTACCTGAACAGGAATTAATTGCGCATTTGCGCTATCAGCTTGGTGCCTTAAAAGCAATTTGTGATGGTGAAGGTGTGACAATGAGTTATGTTAAACCTCACGGTGCTTTATACAATCAAGCTGCGAAAGATGAAAAGCTAGCCCGTTCAATTGCACAAACAATTCGTCAATTTGATTCTAATTTAAAATTAATGGGATTGGCGGGTAGCTTAATGTTACGCGTAGCTGAGGAAGAAGGTTTACAAACCATTTCTGAAGTGTTTGCGGATCGCCATTATATGCCTGATGGGAGTTTAGTACCTCGTTCGCAACCGAATGCAATGGTGGAGTCTGATGAGGAAGCCATTCAACAAGTGTTACAAATGGTAACAGAAGGTCAAGTCAATGCAATTGATGGGAGCCTTGTGCCTGTGAAAGCAGAAAGTATCTGTTTACATGGCGATAATCAACATTCTCTACAATTTGCGGCACGCATCGTGGAAGAATTAGAAAAAAATTATATAACAATAGCGGCATAACCCGAACAAATCTAACACACAACATCAACTTAACAAGGGAGGTGCTTTATGGCATCAATCAATCACCGCCGAAATGCAGTGCTGGGGGCGGCGTTTTTAATGGCGACTTCAGCAATTGGTCCTGGTTTTTTAACTCAAACTGCAACCTTTACAAACACCTTATTAGCCAGTTTTGGCTTTGTGATTTTATTATCGATTTTGTTAGATATTGGTGCTCAGCTTAATATTTGGCGAATAGTGGTGGTGTCGGGAAAACGAGCACAGGATATTTCTAATGCTGTTTTTCCAGGCGCGGGCTATTTTCTTGCATCGCTTATCGTGATGGGAGGGTTGGCTTTTAATATTGGTAATGTAGGGGGCGCAGGCCTAGGGCTTAATTCTATCTTTGGTATCGCCCCAGAAACAGGAGCTGTTATCAGTGGCATCATTGCAATTTTAATTTTTTTACGTAAAGAAGCAGGATTGTTAATGGATCGCTTTGCCCAACTAATGGGTTTTATTATGATTGCACTGACTTTGTATGTCATGTTTAAAACAGAACCGCCAGTGGTAGAAGCAGCATACCGTACCTTTATTCCAGAGCAAATTGATCCTATCGCAATTGTGACATTAGTTGGAGGAACCGTAGGGGGATATATTACCTTTGCTGGCGCTCACCGCTTACTAGACGCGGGGATCCAAGGTGAAAAAGCGATGGCTGAAGTGAGTCGTAGCTCTGTATCGGCTATTTTAATCGCCTCTACTATGCGTGTTGTACTATTCCTTGCAGTGCTCGGTATTGTCGCCAAAGGAATTCCGCTCAATCCTAAAAATCCAGCAGAAACGCCTTTCGAATACGTGGCAGGGCATTTTGGTCAAATCTTATTTGGAATAGTGATTTGGGCTGCTTCTATCACGTCAGTTATTGGGGCCGCTTATACATCGGTATCATTCCTCACGAGCCTTTGTCCGACAATTGAACGAAATAGAAACTGTTGGATTATTGGGTTTATTGTGGTTTCTACAGCAGTTCTTGTTACTGTTGGGAAACCTGCTGCTGTACTCGTTTTTGTGGGAACCCTAAATGGTTTAATTTTACCAATAGCACTAGCCTTGATTTTATTAGCCGCTTATCGAAGCAATATTGTTGGTAGCTATAAACACCCAATTTGTTTAGCTTTTGCTGGCTGGTTTGTAGTAATAATCATGGCAATATTAAGTGGAAAAACGATTATTTCTTATGTATCCAGTTTTGTAAGTTAGTTTTTATTTCAAACTAAAGTGCGGTTAGATATGACCGCACTTTTCTTTTTTTTTAATTCTTTACATCAATTCTATTCATATAAAATCACAATAAAATTCACATCCATCTAGACGTCTAAATCTTTAATGAAGACGTTAATTTTGTTACACTCAGTCCATCTTAAAATTAATTAAATATAGGAAAGCAAAATGAGTAAACTTTTTCCAAATGCCACTATTCGTACTTCTGCGCCATATCGTTTTGATATTGTAGGCAGTTTTTTACGTCCTGAGGCTTTAAAACAGGCTCGTCATCAATGTAGTTGTGGCGATATTTCTTGTGCGGATCTAACGCAAGTTGAAGATGCAGAAATTGCAAAATTGGTAGAGCATCAAAAAAATGTCGGATTGCATGCAGTGACTGATGGTGAATTTCGTCGTACTTTTTGGCATTTAGATTTCTTAGCTGCATTAGATGGTGTGAAAGAAGTAGATGCTGAAAAATTCTCAGTGCAATTTAAACACGATAATGTCCGTCCAAAAACGTTAAAAATTGTGGATAAAATTGGTTTTTCAGAGAGCCATCCTTTTGTTGAACATTACCGTTCATTACAAAAAATAGCAGGGGAGACTGAAGTCAAATTAACGATTCCTTCTCCGTCTATGCTCCATTTAATTTGTACAGTACGTGCCACAGATTATCAGCCGATTGAACGTTATGAAGATAACAATCAGTTGTTATTAGATGATATTGCCGATGCTTATATTGACGCAATGAATATATTTTATAAATTAGGCTGCCGTAACTTACAGTTGGATGATACAAGTTGGGGGGAATTCTGTGCGGAAGATAAGCGTAAAACCTATACAGAGCGTGGTTTAGATTTAGATCAAATTGCCAAAGATTATGTGTATATGTTAAACAAAATCGTGGCAGCGAAACCAGCTGATTTAGCGATTACAATGCATATTTGTCGTGGTAATTTCCGTTCAACTTGGTTCTCTGCTGGTGGTTATGAGCCTATCGCAGAAACCTTATTTGGACACTGTAATGTGGACGGTTTCTTCTTGGAGTATGACAGTGATCGTGCAGGTGATTTCAAACCTTTACGCTTTATTAAAAATCAACAAGTAGTGTTAGGATTAATCACCTCTAAATCGGGCGAGTTAGAAAACCGTGATGAAATTATTGCCCGTATTAAAGAAGCTGCACAATATGTGGATATCAATCAACTTTGCTTAAGCCCACAATGTGGTTTTGCTTCAACGGAAGAGGGTAATATCCTGACTGAAGAACAACAATGGAAAAAACTCGAATTTATCCGTAGTATCGTGGAAGAAGTTTGGGGTAAATAATTTCAAATTGGAATGTAAAAGAGATAATCGTTAAGATGGTTATCTCTTTTTTTCATAAAAGTGCGGTTAAAAATGACCGCACTTTTACATAATAAAAAAGGAAGTCGATAGACTTCCTTTTATGGTATTTCAATTTAATTATTTTTGACGCATTGCAGGGAAGAGAATCACATCACGGATAGATGGTGCGTTAGCATAAAGCATTGCTAAGCGGTCGATACCTAAACCTTCACCAGCTGTTGGTGGTAAACCGTGTTCAAGTGCCACAACGAAGTCATCATCTTTAAACATTGCTTCATCGTCACCCGCTTCTTTTGCTGCCACTTGTGCATCAAAACGTTCATTTTGGTCTTCGGCATCGTTTAATTCTGAGAAGCCGTTACCAATTTCACGACCACCGATGAACAATTCAAAACGGTCAGTTACTTCTGGATTTTCATCATTACGACGTGCAAGTGGTGAAATCTCTGCTGGATGTGCCATTAAGAAGGTTGGTTGAATTAAGTGATGCTCAGCTACTTCTTCAAAGATCGCATTCACGATAGAGCCTAAGCCCCAAGATTTTTGTACTTCGATACCCAAGCGTTCAGCGGTTGCTTTTGCACGATCGAAGTCATAAAGATCTTCTTTTACGATACCTTTATCTGCACCGTATTTAATGGTTGCATCATGTAATGTGATACGCTCAAATGGTTTGCCAAAGTCAAATTCTAAATCACCGTATTTCACAATGGTTGTACCAAGAATATCCATCGCGAGTTTGCGTAGTAATTCTTCGGTGTTATCCATTAAATCATGATAATCCGCATAAGCTTGGTAGTATTCAAGCATGGTGAATTCTGGATTGTGGCGAACAGAAACCCCTTCATTACGGAAGTTACGGTTTAATTCGAATACACGTTCAAAACCACCAACCACTAAACGTTTTAAGTAAAGCTCTGGTGCAATACGAAGATACATATCTACATCTAACGCATTGTGGTGAGTGATAAATGGACGAGCAGATGCACCGCCTGGAATCACTTGTAGCATAGGGGTTTCCACTTCCATGAAACCTTTAGAAATAAAGAATTCGCGAATACCCGCAATCACTTTTGAACGAATAATAAATGTGCGGCGAGATTCTTCATTAGAAATTAAATCTAAGTAACGTTGGCGGTAACGTGCCTCCATGTCGGTTAAACCATGGAATTTGTTTGGTAATGGACGAAGTGCTTTGGTTAAAAGTTGAACTTCCGTTGTTTTGATGGTTAATTCATTGGTTTTGGTTTTGAAAAGTGTACCTTTCACCCCAATGATATCACCTAAATCCCAGTTGCCTACATCTTCGGCATAAACGCCTTCAGGAAGGTTATCACGAGCAACATATAATTGGATTTTGCCACTCATATCTTGCAAGGTAATAAAGGTGGCTTTACCCATTGCACGACGAGTCATAATACGACCTGCAACGGCAACTTCAATCGCTTTTTCTTTTAATACTTCACCATCTTCGGCTTCGTACTTATCATGTAAATCTTGAGCAAGGGCGTCACGACGGAATTGATTCGGAAACGCATTACCTTTTGCACGTAATGCGGCTAATTTTTCACGGCGAACGAGCATTTCGCCATTGAGATCTAATTCTTTCACTTCTTGTTCTGACATATCCTTTACCTCGCTAGTTTGTAATTAGAATGTGATTTATTGAAAATAAAAAGGTTTCTTCTATTCTACCCATAGCATTGTTTTTTGTTAAGCCTTTTTTAATGAAGTCATCTGTTTTATAGGGAAAGCGTTGGTGATAAATGCAGGAAAGCAAAATTGTGCTATTTTTTTAATCAACGCGTTTATCATCATGCCTTGATATTCATACAAACAAAAAGAGCGGTCAATTTTTCAGAGGTTTTAAACGCTGAAAATACTGACCGCTCTTTGCGTAGAATGATTAATTAAAGATCGAAATCACCAAAATCATTGGTATCGACTTTAGAATCAATTTGACCAACAAGGTAAGAACTCACTTCAACTTCTTGTGGCGCTACTTGTACGTTGTCAGAAACAAGCCAGGCGTTAATCCATGGGATTGGGTTAGAACGCGCACCAAATGGCAATGGAAGACCGACCGCTTGCATACGGATATTGGTGATATATTCCACGTATTGCACCAAAATGTCTCTGTTCAAACCAATCATTGAACCGTCTTTGAACAAATAATCAGCCCATTCTTTTTCTTGCTCTGCAGCAGCTAAGAATAAATCATAGGCTTCTTGTTTACATTCTTCCGCAATTTCAGCCATTTCAGGATCGTCTTGCCCCGCAGCCATGATGTTTAAAATATGCTGCGTACCAGTTAAGTGTAAGGCTTCATCACGTGCGATAAATTTAATGATTTTCGCATTACCTTCCATTAATTGACGCTCTGCAAAGGCAAAGGAACAAGCGAAAGATACGTAAAAACGAATTGCTTCAAGTGCGTTCACACTCATCAAGCAAAGGTAAAGTTGTTTTTTCAAGTTGCGTAATGTTACAACACATTCTTTACCATCTACCGTGTAAGTACCTTCACCATATAGGCTGTAAAGTTGGCTATCACGGATTAAATCATCGTAATAAGAGGAAATGTCACGTGCACGTTTGATGATTTCTTCGTTAGTCACGATGTCATCAAATACAATAGAGGGATCGTTCACAATATTACGAATAATGTGTGTGTAAGAACGAGAGTGGATGGTTTCAGAGAAGGTCCAAGTCTCAATCCAAGTTTCTAATTCAGGAATCGATACCAACGGTAATAATGCCACGTTCGGGCTACGGCCTTGAATAGAATCTAATAGGGTTTGATATTTTAAGTTACTGATGAAAATGTGTTTTTCATGCTCAGGTAACGCGGCATAGTCGATACGGTCTTGAGACACATCCACTTCTTCCGGACGCCAGAAGAAGGAAAGTTGTTTTTCAATGAGCTTTTCAAACGTCTCATATTTTTGTTGATCGTAACGCGCAACGTTAACGTTTTGACCAAAGAACATAGGCTCTTTTAATTGGTCGTTTTTAGTTTGTGAGAAAGTAGTATATGCCATGGTTTTTTCCTATTTTTTCTTTTGAGGACTTACTGGTGGAGTTGCAGGTCTTTGGGAGACAGGTTTCTGATTAATGTTTAGATTGAATCCTGCCGTATTTAATTTGTCATTTGGAGAATTTAATTTGAGCCCCTCATTCAAGCTACTACATTTTCCATTTAGCTTAGAAATACTTTTATTTCTCATTTTTGTACCTCATCAGGAGTAGTTGATATCATTAAATTATCATATTTCTCAGATATGCTAATATAATTTACAGAGTATAAAAGATTAGCTGATTTATCATCAAAATTAAAAACCTGGGCATCATATATACATAGTTCGCAAAGTCCATTTGATTCGTGTATAGAAACGGGAATTCCTCGAATGATTATTTTCTTATCCCAAATTGTAATATCCATCCAATGGTTTTCATTCGCTTTTAGTATCTGTTGATAAACACTATAATCTCCATATTTTCTTGTTATTTTTAATGTCATAAGTAGCTTGGATAAATATTCTTTATTGTCTATATGAGTTATAAATAGACCAAGAAAAAATGAGACCATGCTTGCAGCAATAACTTCACTATAAGGTAGACCAAGGTTTGAATTAACTTCCCATACATGGAGATATTCTACGCTATTTAATGTGAAATTTTCATATCCAACTTTAGCACATTGATTTAATAACGAAAGAATTTGTAATATTAAATAAGATAATATGCCATACGAAATTACGAATAATGAATATTTATAGTTGGTCCACTCTTTATGTTCAGTGAATTTATCTATAAGCATAGTAACTATGATGCCAGGTAGCAGAAGCATTACAATTTTTATTGTCAATTCATTCATATTAACTAACCAACAGAATGCTAATCCCTCCTCTTAAGAAGGGATTGCTAATCAACCATTAAATCTTACACGCCCCACCGGCACAGCCATCATCTAAATCTTCTTGGCTGTCCTCAGCACCATCACGAGTGTTTTGATAGTAGAGAGTTTTTAAGCCGTATTTGTAAGCGGTTAAAAGATCTTTTAACAACACTTTCATTGGTACTTTACCGTCTTCAAAACGTTTTGGATCGTAGTTGGTGTTTGCAGAGATCGCTTGATCCACGAATTTTTGCATAATGCCGACTAAGTGTAAGTAACCATCATTGCTTGGAATATCCCAAAGTAATTCGTAGTTATCGCTTAAGTTCTCATAATCTGGTACGACTTGTTTTAAGATACCATCTTTTGACGCTTTAATACTTACATGGCCACGTGGTGGTTCGATACCGTTTGTTGCGTTAGAAATCTGTGAAGAGGTTTCTGACGGCATTAATGCAGTTAAGGTTGAGTTACGTAAACCAAACTCTTTGATTTCGTGACGTAACGTTTCCCAATCATAATGCAATGGTTCTTGCGTTAAGCCATCGATATCTTTCTTATACGTATCGATTGGTAAAATACCTTTCGCGTAATTGGTTTCATTGAAGTACTCACATACACCTAATTCTTTTGCTAAGTTCATGGAGGCTTTCAATAGATAGTATTGAATCGCTTCAAACGTACGGTGAGTTAAATCATTAGCTGAACCATCAGAATAACGCACGCCATTTTTCGCTAAGTAATATGCATAGTTAATTACACCGATACCAAGTGAACGACGACCTAATGAAGAACGTTTCGCCGCAGGAACAGGGTAGTCTTGGTAATCAAGTAATGCATCTAATGCTCGTACTGCAAGATCGGCTAGGTTCTCTAACTCATCTAAATTATCTAATTTACCCAAGTTAAATGCAGAAAGCGTACAAAGCGCAATTTCACCATTTTCATCATGGAAATGTTGTAATGGTTTAGTTGGTAATGCAATTTCTAAACATAAGTTAGATTGACGCACCGGTGCAACAAGCGGATCAAATGGTGAGTGAGTATTACAGTGATCCACGTTTTGGATATAAATACGACCGGTTGATGCTCGTTCTTGCATTAATAAAGAGAATAATTCAACCGCTTTTACAGAACGTTTACGAATATTTGGATCCTGTTCGTATTTCACGTAAAGTTCTTCAAATTTATCTTGATCTGCAAAGAATGCTTCATAAAGCCCAGGTACATCTGAAGGGCTAAATAAAGTAATGTCTGCGCCTTTAATTAAGCGTTGATACATTAATTTGTTTAATTGTACGCCGTAGTCCATGTGACGAACACGGTTATCTTCCACACCACGGTTATTTTTCAATACTAATAGGCTTTCAACTTCTAAGTGCCAAATCGGGTAGTAAACTGTCGCCGCACCACCACGTACGCCACCTTGTGAACAAGATTTGACGGCACTTTGGAAGTGTTTATAGAATGGAATACAGCCTGTATGGAATGCTTCACCACCACGAATAGGGCTACCTAACGCACGAATTGCACCCGCATTTACCCCGATACCTGCACGTTGTGAAACGTATTTCACGATCGCTGCAGAGGTAGCGTTGATAGAGTCTAAGCTATCACCACATTCAATCAATACACAAGAGCTGAATTGACGCGTAGGCGTACGAACCCCCGCCATGATAGGCGTAGGTAAAGAAATTTTAAAGGTTGAGGTCGCATCGTAGAAACGACGAATGTAATCTAAACGGGTTTCTTGTGGATATTTTGAGAATAAGCTCGCTGCAACTAATAAATAAAGGAATTGCGCAGATTCATAGATTTCACCGGTTACACGGTTTTGAACTAAGTATTTTCCTTCTAATTGTTTTACTGCGGCATAAGAAAAGGTCATATCACGCCAGTGATCAATAAACCCATCCATTTCATCCCATTCTTCACGAGTATAGTCGGCTAAAAGTGCAGGATCGTATTTGCCCATGCGTACTAATTTTTTCACATGATCGTATAAACGAGGCGGATCAAAATGGCCATACGCTTTTTTACGCAAATGGAAAACCGCAAGACGTGCAGCAAGATATTGATAATCAGGAGTATCTTTGCTGATTAGATCTGCTGCTGCTTTAATAATGGTCTCATGAATATCGGAGGTACGAATACCTTCATAGAATTGAATATGAGAACGCAATTCAACTTGAGAAACAGAAACGTTCTCCAAGCCTTCAGCCGCCCAAGTAATCACACGGTGAATTTTGTCTAAATTGATTTGTTCAAGCGTACCATCGCGCTTTGTAACCATTAATCCTTTGTTCATGGAAGATAAACCTGCTAGAGAGATGACTTTAAAAACACAATATATAGTGTTATGAAAAATAACGATGCACAAGATAGAGTGTTTTAAAATTGAATTCAAGCAGTAAATTTTTTACTTACATTATTGACAAAAGATAAGTCATTTAAAATAAATAACTTTTTTTCGAAGTGATGTTTTTTTAAGCAGGATCTTTTTTGTAAATCTTTGTAAAGAAAAAAGTGCGGTCAAAAATCATCTCGTTTTTGACCGCACTTTAAGAGTTAAAAAAATAATTAATTCAAATATTTAAATACTTTGACAACTTTTTGAACACCAGTAACTTTACTTGCAATTTCTGCAGCTGAGTCACCTTGTGATTGAGTGACGTTTCCGAGTAAGAATACTTCACCATTTTCAGTGATCACTTTCACATCGGTTGCTTTTACATTATCGCCTACAAAGAGTTTAGATTTAATTTGTGTCGTAATCCAACTGTCTTTTGTAATTTGTCCAAAAGTAATTTTTGGCCCAACACGTAATTCATTGTATACGTCATTTACACCTTCTACGCCTTTTGCAAGACTGGTTGCAGTTTCTTTTACACTTTCACTCGGTACTTGACCAATTAATAATACGCGACCGCTGTAAGAAACAGCATTTACACGACCTTCAGATTTAATTTGTGCATCTTTATCTAGTGCATTTTCAACTTTCACTTCAAGGGTTTCATCATCTACCTGCGTCCCCATGGTGCGCGGATCCGTAGCGATTTTTGCGCCTGCAGCAGCGCCACCGAGTACAGCAGCTACACAGCCTTGTAACATAATTGATGCGCCTAGGACGAAGGCTAATTTTTTAAATGGGGTCAATTTCATTATTAATCTCCTTTTTATAAATGAGTGAGTTAATTAATTAGTCAATTAATTTTAGAAATAGTTTGGTTGGAAAATCCTTTAATGTCAAGCTCTTGGGAAAAGTATGCTATCAACAAGCTCACAAAGTGCGTTAATCACGAATAAATGATTTTCTAAAATACGTGTTTCTTTAGTGGCAGGAATGGAGATTTCTAAATCTGTTTCAGCCAATACACCTTGAATAGCATCGTTATTTGAACCCGTTAAAGCAATCACCTGAATTTCTTTATTAACTGCATTAGAAATCGTATTTAGCACGGCTTTTTCTGTTCCTAAAGGGGCAAAGGCGAGCAATAAATCGCCAGGTTTAGCAATAGCGTTAAATTGATGTTGATAAAGTTGATCGGCTGGTTGATCAAAAACCAGTGAAGAACCGACCGCACTTTCAAGGCTAAGCAGTACAGAAGGCAGGCTAGGACGCTCAAAATCATAGCGATTAAGCAGATTTGATACTAAAAATTGTGCATTAGCGTAAGAGCGAGAGACCCCACAAGCAATGACTTTATTACCGCTCAGTAAACATTGCATCACCATTTGTGCGGCAGTAGCAATATTTTCTGATAGTAGGCTAGAAGCAGAAATTTGAATCTGAATACTTTCGCTATAAATATCTTTGACTTTTTGTAACATAATTAGAAACGATTAATCGAGAAAATTAGGAAACCATTGAATATCGCTGGTCGTTTTACCAAAGGCTATAAGATCAAAACGGCAATCTGCATCTTCAAGACTTAGATCGTGTTTAGCAAGCCATAAATTTGCAGCATTCAGCCATTTTTGTTGCTTTTGCCAATCTACACTTTCAACGGCAGATCCAAATGTTGAGCTGGATCGTTGACGTACCTCAACAAAAACGATCGTTTGACCGTCTTGCATAATAAGATCCAATTCACCGCATTTGAAATATTGATTTGCGGCGATGAATTTGAGGCCTTTGGTTTCTAAGAAAAGGCGGGCTTGATGTTCAAAGCCCGCCCCTTGTTGACGTTTTAATGAAAACATGGATTAATTTGCAACCGGCACCACGTTACTATCTTGTACTTGATACCAAGTCATATCGCGATCCACATTACAGTTTGGACCCGAGCTAAGCTGACCGGTTAAACCGCTTAGTGTGTAGCCTGGCACTTGGCGTAATTCATTAAAGTGGTTGATGAGCAACCAAGCATCAGCACCCATTGCATATAAACGCATTAATTGGAATTCGCCACCAGTTGAACTTGCCACTTTTTGATATTGTGAAGAATCCGTTTCTTTAAAGAATGGAATATCACTAAATTGAACACCATTCATTTTGGCATAGTATTCCGCAGTATTGCTCGCCGCGTTTGAACGAGAACTTGCATAAATGCGAACATTCGGATTACTTGTATCTAAGTAACCTTTAATTTCTGCTAATTCATCTGGCGATGACACAACATAAAGTCCAGCAGTATCTTGTGGAGCACCTTGGAAGAAGTAGGTAATATCAGCTGGTAAGTTATAGTAGCGAATATTCGCATCTGTACCCGCTAAACGTTGCCAACGTACGTTGAACGCATTCCCCACACGTTGCCCTAAATCATTTTGTGGCATGGCAACGATTGGGTTACGAATACCATCTTTCCACATTTTGTTTGCTGCAGATTCCGCTTCATCTTCAGGTGATAAACCGTAATAGCACACTTGGTTAATCGCTCGTGCATTTGGTGTTGCATTTAAAGCTAACACGTCCATACCTTGTACTTCTGCAGGGTTTGAAATAATGGCATCTACGTTTTGTTTGAGCAATGGTCCTACAAGTGCTTTAATACCAGAAGCTTTTGCTTGTGCAATAATCTCGTTAATTGGCGTCGTCGAGGAGTCAAACACTTGCACTGGAATAGTTGAATCGCCTTTTGCTTCATTAAAACCTGATTGAATGGTTGAGCCTAAAATTTGGCCATCACCACTTAAAGGTAACACTAAACCAATTTGTGCCACATTAGTTTGTTGGAAATTCAACATACTTTGTAATTCTTTCGGGAATAAGATTGCAGCGGCATGATTTGGATAAGCCGATTTCCAGCTTTGTAATGCTTGGCTTAATTGCACTGGCTGACGAATGTTATCGTTATATGCTTTGATTAATGTGAGCCAGCCACCTAATGCAACACTGCCTTCATCTGATGCATTATTAATAACTCCCGTATTAGCTGAACGCAATAAAGCCCAAGTTTTATCTACGTTATCTTGACGGCGTTGTACATCCGTTAAGTTTTCATCCATTTTGATGCGTGCTTTCACCGCTTCAATCACGTCTTTACGATTTTCTGCAGTTTGAGCAAAAGTTTCGTAATAACGAGATTTTTGTGATGGACTTAATTTCGTGAGATCAAGCGCACGTAATTTACTTTCAGCCATCTCATTAGCGCCTTTCGCCGCAGCGATACGTGCTTCAACTAAAGTACGGTCTAATTGTTGCGCTTCGTTTAAGTCAACCAATTCATTTAATAACTCTTCGGCTTGTGGCACTTTATTTTCAGTAATTAATACACGTGCCGCTAAGAGTTTGTAAGTTTGTTGATCTTCTTTATCTTGTGCTTGTCCTAATTTATTCATATAAAATTCAGAACTTGCATTAGCATCATGTTGTAATGTTTGGGTAAAGCTGCTGCCAAACAAGTTAGAACAACCCGCTAATACAACAGACAATAAAATCGGCATTAAACGTTTTTTAAAACGACCGCCTTGTAATAGAATAGACATATTCGCTCCATAATGAATAAATCAATAATGGCCGATCTTACTTATCTCACAATGTAAAAGCAAACAAAAATGAATGATTTAACCGGAATTTTATATATTGTCGCCACGCCAATCGGGAATTTACAAGATATTACACAACGTGCTTTAGAGACCTTTTCTCAAGTGGATTTAATTGCTGCGGAAGACACGCGCCACAGTGGTTTATTACTCAGTCATTATGGTATCAAAAAGCCTTTTTTCGCCTTGCATGATCACAATGAACAAGAAAAAGCGCATGTGTTGGTAGAAAAGCTAAAACAAGGTACTAATATTGCATTAATTTCTGATGCGGGAACGCCCTTGATTAGCGATCCGGGTTTTCATTTAGTGCGCCAATGTCGTGAGGCAGGCATTAAAGTCGTTCCGTTACCAGGTGCTTGTGCGGCGATTACAGCATTATGTGCATCAGGCATTGCCTCTGACCGTTTTTGCTTTGAAGGTTTTTTACCTGCGAAAACCAAGGCACGTAAAGATAAGTTAGAAAACGTCGCAGAAGAAGACCGCACTTTAATCTTCTATGAATCAACCCACCGTATTTTAGATACCCTTGCCGATATGCAAGACGTATTAGGTGGTGATCGTTATGTTGTGCTTGCACGTGAAATTACGAAAACGTGGGAAACCATTGCAGGGGATAAATTAAGTAGTCTTCGTCAATGGTTAAGTGAAGATCCGAATCGCACAAAAGGTGAGATGGTGTTAATCGTGGAAGGTAAACCCAAATCAGAAGATAGCGAAGAATTTTCACCACAAGCAATTAAAGCACTCACTTTGATTGCCAAAGAACTCCCTTTAAAAAAGGCTGCGGCGATTGTGGCAGAACTTTATGGTTATAAGAAAAATGCCTTATACCAATTTGGATTGGATAATTTAGATTAGTCAAAAACTATCTCACCTCTTTAGCAAAGAGGGGCTAGGGGAGATTTGGCAGAATTAATTTTTATAAATTTCGGAGAACAAATGTTAAAACAGGTTTCAGATACCTTACTTGCACCAAGCAATTTATCGCATCAATCATTGCTTAATATTTTTGATGTGATGTCGCATCGTCATATTGATTATGCGGATCTTTATTTTCAATTAAGCCAAGATGAAAGCTGGGTATTAGAAGACAGTATTATTAAAGAGGGTGGCTTTCATATTGATCGCGGTGTTGGTGTGCGCGCCGTTTCTGGAGATAAAACAGGCTTTGCGTATTCCGATCAAATTAACTTAGCATCATTACAACAATGTGCAGAGGCCGTAAAAGGTATTGCACAAATTAAAGAAGGCAATTTAATTTCGCCTCAAGCATTTAATGCGGTGAATGCGGTTCAGCGTTATACGGCGATTAACCCGTTAGAAAGTTTAAGTAAAGAGAAAAAGATCGAGTTATTACACTTAGTGGATTGTACAGCGCGATCTGAAGATCCTCGTGTTACGCATGTCTCAGCGGCATTAAGCTCGATTTATGAAGAAGTGTTAGTGGTCGCAACAGATGGCACACTTGCTGCAGATATTCGCCCGCTTGTGCGTTTATCCATTTCTGTTCTTGTTGAAGAAGATGGCAAACGTGAGCGGGGTAGTTGCGGTTCAGGTGGACGCTTTGGCTTAGATTGGTTCTTTGAAGTGGTAAATGGGGATATTCGTGCCGTTAATTTTGCAAAAGAAGCGGTTCGTCAAGCCCTTGTGAATTTAAGTGCGGTCGCTGCACCAGCAGGATTAATGCCTGTGGTATTAGGGGCAGGTTGGCCTGGCGTATTGCTTCATGAAGCAGTGGGGCATGGTTTAGAAGGGGATTTCAACCGCAAAGAAAGCTCTTTATTTACAGGAAAAATTGGTGAGTTAGTGACGTCGCCATTATGTACAATTGTGGATGATGGCACATTACAAAATCGCCGTGGTTCTTTAACTATCGATGATGAAGGCGTGCCAAGCCAGTGTAATGTTTTAATCAAAGACGGGATTTTGCAAGGCTATATGCAAGATAAACTCAATGCGCGATTAATGGGCGTGAAACCAACAGGGAATGGTCGTCGTGAGTCTTATGCACATTTACCAATGCCACGCATGACCAATACTTATATGTTGGCGGGCCAAAGCAAATTTGAAGATTTAGTGGCTTCTGTAGATCGCGGTATTTATGCCCCGCACTTTGGTGGTGGTCAAGTGGATATTACTTCGGGTAAATTTGTATTCTCGACATCTGAAGCTTATCTTATTGAAAAAGGCAAAATCACTAAACCGGTTAAAGGTGCAACGTTAATCGGTAGTGGTATCGATGTGATGCAAAAAGTCTCTATGGTCGCAGATAAAACAGACTTAGATCTTGGTATTGGTGTATGCGGCAAAGATGGCCAAAGCGTGCCAGTCGGCGTTGGTCAGCCTGCCTTGAAAATAGATGAAATCACTGTTGGTGGAACCAATTAAACACACAGCCCGATAATCATATCGGGCTTTTTATTTCCTTCGTATATAAGTGCGGTCCGTTTTTTATCTATTTTGATTAGTCAGTTTCTGATGAATCATTATTGCGTTAGGTTAAAAGTTAAACACACTACGCATTTATCTCGATTCTTTTATGATCCCTATCACAATATCTTGTAAAACCAGTTAAAAAAATTCCCCAATAACCGTAATAAGTGATACATTTATCGTTGCATGACTTTTTGTCATTTAAGAGACAGGGACAGGCGTGAGTTTGTCTGAAATTTCATCAACCAGAGGGAAACATTTATGTTAATTGGTGTACCTAGAGAACTGCTTGATAGCGAAAATCGTGTGGCGGCAACGCCAAAAACGGTTCAGCAGATCTTAAAACTGGGCTTTGACGTCATCGTAGAACACGATGCGGGATTTAAAGCGAGTTTTGAAGACCAAGCATTTATCGACGCCGGCGCAAAAATTGGCTCAAGTTCAGAAGTGTGGCATTCGGATGTGATTTTTAAAGTGAATCCACCAACGGATGCAGAAATTGATCAAATGAAGGAAGGTGCAACACTTGTGAGCTTCATTTGGCGCGCACAAAATCCGGATTTAATGAAAAAACTCACGTCGAAAAAAATTAATGTATTAGCGATGGATTCTGTGCCACGTATTTCCCGTGCGCAAGCGCTTGATGCATTAAGCTCTATGGCGAATATTTCTGGTTATCGTGCGGTGATTGAAGCTGCTCATGAATTTGGTAGTTTCTTCACCGGACAAATTACTGCGGCAGGTAAAGTACCACCAGCAAAAGTGTTAGTCATTGGTGCGGGTGTTGCAGGTCTTGCTGCGATTGGTGCAGCCAATAGCCTCGGTGCGATTGTACGTGCTTTTGACTCTCGTCCAGAAGTAAAAGAACAAGTGCAAAGTATGGGCGCGTCTTTCTTAGAAATTGATTTCAAAGAAGAAGGCGGTAGCGGCGATGGTTACGCGAAAGTAATGTCAGAAGAATTTAACCGTCGTGCGATGGAGCTTTATGCGGAACAAGCGAAAGAAGTGGATATCATTATTACCACTGCAGCGATTCCAGGTAAACCAGCCCCTCGCTTGATCACAAAAGAAATGGTTGATTCCATGAAACCGGGTTCTGTGGTGGTGGACTTAGCAGCTGCAACAGGTGGTAACTGTGCTTACACTGAAGCAGGAAAAGTCGTAACCACTGAAAACCAAGTGAAAATTATTGGTTACACCGATTTCCCAAGTCGTTTACCAACACAATCTTCCCAACTTTACGGTACAAACTTAGTTAATTTATTAAAACTACTTTGTAAAGAAAAAGACGGCAAGATCAATATCGATTTTGACGATGTGGTATTACGCGGTGTGACTGTGGTACTTGATGGTGAAGAAATTCCACCAGCGCAAATCCAAGTGTCAGCACAACCAAAACAAGAAGCGAAAGCGGCACAAAGTGCGGTTAAAAAAGAGGAAGAAAAACCGGCAGATCCTCGCATCAAATACGGTGTGATGGCAGGTGTAGGTGTGTTATTCCTCTGGCTTGCGTCTGTGGCGCCAGCGGCATTCCTTTCTCACTTCACCGTATTCGTATTGGCTTGTGTAGTCGGTTACTACGTGGTTTGGAACGTCAGCCACGCTTTACACACACCACTTATGGCGGTAACCAATGCGATTTCAGGTATCATCATTGTGGGTGCATTACTGCAAATTAGACAACCAACAGGCAACTTCTTCATTGATGCATTAGCCTTTGTGGCAATCTTGGTGGCAAGCATTAACATCTTTGGTGGTTTCCGTGTAACCCAACGTATGTTGGCGATGTTTAGAAAAGGTTAAGGAGAAGACGATGTCTGAAGGTTTAGTACAAGCAGCCTATATTATCGCTGCATTACTTTTCATTATGAGCTTAGCCGGTCTTTCTAAACATGAAACGGCAAAAGCCGGTTGTTGGTATGGTATAGTCGGTATGACAATTGCCCTTGTTGCAACCATTTTCGGCCCTCAATCTGAAGGTACATTATGGATCATTATTGCAATGATCATCGGTGGTGTGATTGGTGTTCAACGTGCATTAAAAGTTGAAATGACTGAAATGCCTGAACTCGTTGCGATCCTTCATAGCTTTGTAGGTTTAGCAGCTGTGCTCGTAGGCTTTAATAGTTACGGTTTAACACACGAAACTGATCCAGTGTTAATGAATATCCATAACGTTGAAGTATTCTTAGGGATCTTCATCGGTGCGGTAACATTCACAGGTTCTATCGTAGCATTTGGTAAATTAAGCGGCAAAATCAATTCAAAAGCATTAACGCTGCCACATCGCCATAAATTAAATTTAGCGGCATTAGTGGTTTCAGCTTTCTTGATGGTAGCATTCTTAAACAACCCAGATAATATCTTCCCAGTATTACTCATGACTGCGATTGCACTTGCATTCGGCTGGCACTTAGTGGCATCTATCGGTGGTGCGGATATGCCAGTTGTGGTTTCAATGCTTAACTCTTATTCTGGTTGGGCAGCGGCTGCAGCAGGTTTCATGTTAAGCAATGACTTGCTTATCGTCACCGGTGCATTAGTGGGTTCTTCTGGTGCGATTCTTTCTTACATTATGTGTAAAGCGATGAATCGCTCATTTATCAGCGTTATCGCAGGTGGTTTTGGTAATGATGTTCAAGTTTCTTCTGATGAAGAGCAAGGCGAACACCGTGAAACAACCGCAGAAGAAGTGGCTGAATTACTCAAAAACGCAAGCTCTGTTATCATCACGCCAGGATATGGTATGGCGGTAGCACAAGCGCAATATCCAGTGGCTGAAATTACGGCGAAATTGCGTGAGCGTGGTATTAACGTGCGTTTTGGTATTCACCCTGTGGCAGGTCGTTTACCGGGTCATATGAACGTACTTTTAGCGGAAGCGAAAGTGCCTTATGACATCGTACTTGAAATGGATGAAATCAATGACGATTTCGCGGATACCGATGTGGTATTGGTTATCGGTGCAAACGACACCGTAAACCCAGCTGCAATGGAAGATCCAAACAGCCCAATCGCCGGTATGCCAGTGTTAGAAGTATGGAAAGCTCAAAACGTTATCGTATTCAAACGCTCTATGGCGGTGGGTTACGCAGGCGTTCAAAACCCATTATTCTTCAAAGAAAACACCCAAATGCTCTTTGGTGATGCAAAAGAACGTGTTGATGACATTCTTACTGCATTAAACAAATAAGCAAAAAACTGAAGTAAAACTGACCGCACTTTGAGAGATTAAAGTGCGGTTTTTTTATCGATTGAATTTTTCTGGTAATTATTTAGAATCATTCAGTATTTAATTTTTTAAGAGATTTTCATGAATAAACACATTCTTTTCCTCATCCTTTTTTCTTTTTCAACTTCTGCCTTTGCACTATTTCCAATTGAGAATGACTGGACAAAACATCATTTACAAGGAAAAGTTAAGTCGATTAAATCTAAGGAAGAAGGTAATTCAGCCTTGCCCGATAATGGGACAGTAAGTTATCTGGATCGCTTTTATAACGAACAAGGCTTTTTGATAAAAGAAAAGGAACAGGGCGTTATTTTTGATAAAGAACGGATCACGATTCGCAACTATAAGTATGATGCTCAAAATCGAGTATTGGAAATTCAGGATGATAATGTGACTGAAACTAATCCAGAGCTCAAAACCTTTAGCAAATTTTATCGTTATGTAGATAATCCAGATGGTAGTGGTGTCGTGCAGTTTGTGGAATATAAGGACACACCAGATTTTTCATCATCATATAAAGAACATTTTTATGATAAAGCGGGTACTTTGCTAAAAACTCAAGATTATGATGTAGAGAATAAAACAACATCAGATATAAAAAAATACGACTATGAGAATGGTAAACTGAGCAAAATATGTCGTATTGAAGATAATGTAGAAAGAGATTGCGATACTTATCATTACGAAAATGATGGTTCATTTACCGAATCTTTAAACGTTTTTATCAATAGTGTGAAAAATTATTTTGATAAAAATCATCGCTTATTAAAAAGTGAAATTTTTGGCGTTGGAAAACGCATCAACTGGATAACCGTATCATATCAATTTGATAAACATGGCAATGTTATTGAAGAGATAATCTATAACAAAGATGGAGTATGGAAAACCAAAAAGACTTATCAATATGAGTATTATGAATAGGATTCAATATAAGTGCTGACAGTAAAAAATGGGGTTGTTTTTTATCCGATGTGTCTGACTTAAAAAATATAAAAGTGCGGTCAAAACTGACCGCACTTTTTACATTAACGTTGAATCAAATAGCGTAATTTAGTGCCATCTTGTTCCACGCTTAATAGAGTGTAGCCGTGGTTTTTAGTATCAACAGGAATGTTGTTGATAGATTGAGCACAGTCACTTAATAGCTCTAAAATTTCGCCTTTTTGTAATTGTGGCATGGTTTCGAGCATCACGATTGCCGGATACGGGCAAGGTTCACCAAGCGTATCTAACGTGTAATCTGGGGTGATGTCTTTTGGATCTTTATCTAATTTTTGAACAACGGTAAATGCCATAATAATGTCCTCTTTTTTTGAATGAATTCGTTAATATTTAATTAGCAACCACAAGCTTGTGGATTTGCTGCCGCAATTTTTGCTTTAGCCTTTTTCAAGAAATGGCGTTCCCACCAAACTACGGCAATTAAGCAAAGAATAAGCAAGCCATAATTCACTAATAAACCGCCAACAGGGCCAAAGGATTTCAATAAGTTAAGTTTTTCGTAATCTAATGCGAGCACTGGTGCAAGATCGTCCCATGCATAGGCTAAATAAGTTGAACCGATAACATTACCTAAGCCCACCCACATAAAGTGAACTTGGCCTTCCATTGAACGATACATCCAACCGGTTTCACATCCACCCGCTAATACAATACCGAAGCCGAATAATAAACCACCGATAATGGCATTTGGGCCTGCCCACATGATTTTAGCCGGCACACCTAATTGAATATAGCTAAATACGCCAAGCGTACCCACGATAATACCGAAGATAATCGCTTTTGCCATATAAGCGCGACCCGTTACCCACAAATCACGGAAGGCTGAAGTAAAGCAAATTTGAGCACGTTCGATTAACAAGCCGAAAGCTAAACCACAAAGCATTGCAAAACCCAGTTTGATTGAGTTTGTCATCACATAAAGGGAAGCGATAAGATAGGCAAAAAAGACAACCATACCAATCCAAAAACGACGACTTGCTTGTTTCGGGTCTGTTTCTTGTAATTTTGCTGCGCCTTTTTTCAATTCTAATTTCACGCGGAACATCGGAAGTAAGGTGACTTTTACCCCTGCATAAGTACCTACAGCAGTCGCAATGGTAAAGAACCAAGCGTGAACAGAAAATTGTGGGATACCAGTAAAGAGGGAAGCAAGGTTACAGCCCATCGCTAAACGAGCACCGAAACCGGCTAATGCACCACCAATGAGAGCTTGAACAATACGGCGTTTGTGTGGCTGGTTACGCCATTTCACATTATTTGCCCAAAGTGCAGCAGAAATACAACCGGCGAACATGCCTAAGATCATTACACCATCAATACGGGTGAAGATCGTGCCTTGCATACCGATAATTTTATAATAACTCCATTCGGAGACATCCACGCCTAATGCTTGTAAAGCATGGCCACCCCAACGAGTAAATTCCCCGGTAACCGCCCAATAAGTGCCGGTTACACCAAAGTAATAAGCGGAAATCAACCCTGCGGCAATAACTGCAGCGACAGGATTCCAATATTTGATCAGATAATTTTGTTTGAATTGCTGCAAAATCTCTTTCATTAGTGAATAAATCCTTAAATTGAAATGATGATTTGCAAGTGCGGTATAAAATGCAGTGATTTTTGAAATGTCTGCCATTTTCCTATACACAAAACTTGCGATATAAGACAAATGAATTGTCGAGCGAAATAATAGCATTTGTTTTTTGACAATGCACGAGGGAAGAGATAATTATTTGTGGGTAATTTGAGAAAAGGACAGACTTGATGTCTGTCCAAACTATTAGACGGGTAATTTCATTTCTCGGATACGCATGGTTAATCCATCGATTAACAATAAACGTCCACATAAATTTGAACCGATTTTTAACCGCACTTTGATGGCTTCTAAGGCTTGAATAGAGCCAACAACGCCCACAATTGGCGCCAGTACGCCTGCTTCTACACAACTTAAAACATTTTGACCAAAGAGTTGGCTAAGTTGGCGATAGGTTGGGGTATTTGGTTCATAAGTAAAGACGGAAACCTGTCCTTCTAAACGAATTGCTGCTCCTGAAATTAGCGGGATCTTAGCTTGTTCGCACCCACGATCGAGCGCATTACGAATATCCACGTTATCGGTACAATCTAATATCACATCAAAGTGCGGTATGATTTCCGCAAGTTTTTCTTCGGAAAGTTGTGCATTGATGGTTTCAATTTCGACGTGAGGATTAATCTGTTGTAACGCAATTTTTGCTGATTCCACTTTAGGCATATTTAATCGGCTATCAGTATGCAACACCTGACGTTGCAAATTAGAAAGCGATACGGTGTCAAAATCCAACAAGGTTAAATGCCCCACGCCAGCGGCGGCAAGATATTGACTTGCCGCACAGCCTAAACCGCCCAGACCGACAATTAACATTCGGCTGTCTTTCAGCTTTTCTTGACCGTCAAAATCAACTGCTTTTAAGATAATTTGGCGGTTATAACGCAGTTCTTCTTCGTAGCTTAATTCAGCCATTATTGCCCCAATAGGTGATTAAACGGTTCAATGGTAACGATTTCGCCTGCTGCCACATTGCTGCGCTCTTTTTCAAGACGAATAAAGCAGTTACTTTTCACAAAGGAACTGAATAAATGGGAACCTTGGAATCCAACCGGTTGCACTTCTAATTGACCATTTTCATTAATTTGATAGAAACCACGTTGGAAATCTAAACGCCCTGGTGCTTTTTTCAAATTGGTTTGAGTAATCGCTTGAAAGTGCGGTTGTTTTTTCGGATGTTTTTTACCGCTTAATTTGGCGATAGCCGGTTGCACTAATTGATAGAATGTCACTAATGCAGAAACCGGATTGCCAGGTAAACCGCAGAACCAAGCATTTTCTAATTTACCGAAAGCAAATGGCTTGCCGGGTTTCATCGCAATTTTCCAGAAATTCACTTGGCCCACTTTTTCTAACACAGTTTTCGTAAAGTCAGCCTCACCCACCGAAACACCACCGCTGGTGATGACAAGATCTGCTTGCGCTTGGGCTTTCACAAAAGCTGCTTCAAATTCTGTCTGGTTATCCGGCAGAATACCGAAGTCGAGCACGTCACAATTTAATTTTTCGAGCATTAATTTGACGGTGAAACGGTTGGTATCGTAAATTTGTCCCGCTTGTAACGGTTGGCCGACAGGCACTAATTCATCGCCGGTTGAAAGCACGGCCACTTTTAATCGTGGGAAAGCTTTCACTTCAGCGATGCCTAATGATGCAAGTAAAGGTAAAGAAACGGCATTTAACTCATCCCCTTGATGTAATACCACATCACCTTTTTTCACATCTTCACCAATGCGGCGAATATTTTGATTGGCTTTAGGCAAGGCAGAAAAGGTAACAGAACCATCTTCATTAACGGTAACATCTTCTTGCATAACTACTGCATCAGCACCTTCAGGAATCATCGCACCTGTCATAATTCTGACCGCACTTTGGGCTACCCATTCCCCTTGAAACGGATTACCCGCAAAGGATTTTCCCGCAACAGAAAGCGTCATGGATTGCTGTAAATCGGCTAAACGAACTGCATAGCCATCCATCGCGGAGTTATCAAAAGAAGGCACGTTAATCGGAGAAATCACATCTTCCGCACAGACACGATCAGAGGCTTCAGTTAAAGCCAGTGTTTCAGTTTTTGTTGGGAAGGGAAGTTGGTTGAGCATTTGCGCCAAGGCATCTTCAAGTAGCAACATAATCAATCCTTTGGGTTGAGCGAAATAAAAGTGGATATATTGTAGCCCGAAATACAATATGAAGGAAATTAATAAATTAGGGTGATTTTTCGCATTTTACGAATAATTTATCTTTTGCTAGAATGACGCATTATTTTTTTATAAATGGAAAGTGAATGAACGCTATTTCACCTGATGCGGAAAGTGTCCGCCGAGCCTTGGTAGCCAAAGGCATCGAAACACCAATGATTGATCCGACTCAATGTAAAGATGAGCGCCGTGCGGCGATTGCTTCGTATATGCGTGAAGTAATGAAATTGATTGGGTTAGATCTACGAGATGATAGCTTAGAAGAAACGCCAAATCGCTTAGCCAAAATGTTTATTGATGAAATTTTCAGTGGAATGGATTATGCCAATTTCCCGAAAATGACGAAAATCAAAAACCAAATGAAAGTGAGCGAAATGGTGCAAGTAAATGACATCACGTTGACCAGTACTTGTGAACATCATTTTGTGACAATTGATGGCAATGTAGCTGTCGCATATTATCCAAAAGATTGGGTGATTGGCTTGTCTAAAATCAATCGCATTGTGGCATTTTTTGCGCAACGCCCACAAGTACAAGAGCGTTTAACTGAACAGCTTTTAACGGCATTTCAAACCATTTTAGAAACCGATGATGTGGCAGTTTATGTGAAAGCAACACATTTTTGTGTGAAAGCACGTGGGGTAAAAGATACCCATAGTTATACTGTGACATCAGCCTATGGCGGGGTCTTTTTAGAAGATCGCGAAACCCGAAAAGAATTTTTATCCTCCATTCAGAAGTAATGAGCAGAAGCACCGAATACTCGGTGCTTTTTGTTTATTAATTGTACGGATATAAGTTAAAATCAGCCTTTTCATTTTTATTTTTCTTGAGGATTCTCATGACGAAAGCAAATTCAAAACTTTTTCTTGTTTTATTACTCGGTGTCCTTTCAGCCTTTGGTCCGTTTGTGGTGGATCTTTATTTACCTTCTTTGCCACAACTTGCTACCTTTTTTGAAACAAGTGCTTCAATGACACAACTTACGCTCACCACTGCCATGATTGGTCTAGCGGTGGGGCAGTTACTTCTCGGGCCTCTTAGTGATAAATTTGGGCGAAAAATTCCGCTTATTATTTCATTGGTGATTTATATCATCAGCACGGTCTTAATTGTTTATGCGCCGAATATTGAAGCGATGATTGTCTTGCGTGTGATTCAAGGGCTTTCTTCGGCAGGGAGCGTGGTCATTTCTCGTGCGGTTGCAACGGATCTTTATCGTGGTCGTGAAATGACTCGTTTCTTTGGTTTATTAATGACAATTAACGGACTTGCCCCAATTATTTCACCAATCCTTGGTAGTTTATTGTTGGAATACATCAGTTGGAAAGGCGTATTTGTTTTCCTTGCATTGATTGGTGTGATAGTTTTGCTTTTCTGCTTCCGTTTAAAAGAAAGCTTAAGCATCGAAAATCGCTTACAAGGTTCAATATTTTCCACTTTTTTGACGTTTGGTGTGATTATCAAAAATCGCTTATTTATGAGCTATGTAGGAATTCAAAGTTTCTTGCTCGGTTCCATGTTTGCCTATATTGCGGCTTCGCCATTTATTTTTCAAAGTTTCTATGGGTTGAGTGCATTTATCTTTAGTTTATGTTTTGGTGCGAATGGCGCAGCGTTAGTTATTGGGGCAAATGTTGGTGGTAAATTGGAAAATCGTAAGGCATTGGCTATTGGCGTATTTGCTTTTGTGGTTGCTGCACTTTATACCATTGCGGTATTAATTATTCAGCCATACTGGTTATTTGTTGAAATCGGTTTCTTTGCGATGTTGTTATTAATGGGCATTACTTTCCCAGCTATTTCTTCTTTAGCCATGGAAAGTGAGCGTCAATATGCAGGCAGCGCATCAGCTTTGTTAGGTTTTGCTCCTTTCTTTTTAGGTGGCATTGTTTCACCATTAGTTGGAATCGGCAATATTTTCTATTCAACGGCTTTAGTTATTTTAGCGTGTGGCTCATTAGCTTTAGCTATCTATTGGGCGATTCGTCATAAAATTCCAGATTCAGCAGAGTAGTGAAAAGTGCGGTCATTTTTGACGGTGTTTTAAAAAAGAAAAAGGCGAACATCAATTTGTTCGCCTTTTGTTATTTTAGCATTAGTTTCGAATACTTAGTTTCTCAAATTCATCGAAGAATGTTGGGAAGGTTTTAGCCGTACATTTCGGATCTAAAATCGTGACGGGTGTATCCGATAATGCAATCAACGCAAAGCACATTGCCATACGATGATCATTATAGGTCTCAATTTCCGCATGTTTAAATTGAGAAAGAGTAAGCGGTTGAATGCGAATGAAATCTTCACCTTCTTCAACTTCCGCACCGACTTTTCGTAATTCAGCAGCCATCGCTGAAAGGCGATCAGTTTCTTTCACTCGCCAGTTATAAATATTGCGAATAACGGTTTCACCTTTTGCAAATAAGGCAGTTGTGGCAATCGTCATGGCTGCATCAGGAATGTGGTTCATATCCATATCCATACCATGGAGTTCAGCTTGTTCTGCTTGAATAAAATCTTCACCCCAAGTGATTTTAGCTCCCATTTTTTCTAGCACATCGGCAAATAGGCGGTCGCCTTGAATGGAATGTTTACCAATTCCTGTCACTTTTACGTTGCCTTTAATCGCTGCGGCTGCAAGGAAATAAGAGGCAGATGAGGCATCACCTTCTACCATATATTTGCCAGGTGAGACATAGGATTGGTTACCTTTCACCTTAAATACTTGATAATGTTGATTTTCAACCGAAACACCAAAATCTTTCATCATCGCGAGGGTGATATCAATATAAGGTTTTGAAACTAAATCACCCACAATATGGATATCTAAATCGCCTTCAGCAAGAGGTGCAGCCATTAAAAGTGCGGTCAAAAATTGAGAAGAAATTGAACCGTCAATTTTAATCACGCCACCTTTAATCCCTTGATTGTGAATCGCAACTGGTGGGTAACCGTCATTTCCTAAATAACGAACATTAGCCCCCGCTTGAAGAAGCGCATCAACCAAATGTTTGATTGGGCGTTCTTTCATTCGAGGCTCACCAGTTAAAATGACTTCGCCTTCAGTGTTGCCTTTTAAACAAAGTGCTGCTGTTAAAGGTCGCATAGCTGTGCCAGCATTGCCTAGAAAAAGTGATAAGCCATTTTCAATCTGAAATGCGCCACCTAAGCCTTCAACTTCACAGCAAGTTTTGTCTTCAGAAAGCTGGTAATTTACACCTAAAGCTTTAAGGGCGTTTAGCATATGACGAATGTCATCACTGTCTAACAAGTTAGTGACCGTTGTGGTGCCTTTAGCTAATGCGGCTAATAATAATGCACGGTTTGATAAACTTTTCGAGCCAGGTAAGTTGATCTCACCTTCAATGCGAGAAATTGGCTCTAAAGTGATTGCTTTCATTACAAGACCACCGTTTTATTTTTATACACAAAAATACGATCATGTAAGGCAAGATCAAGCGCACGGCTTAATACTGTTTTTTCCACATCACGGCCTGCACGCATCATGGCATCGGCAGAGTAAGTGTGATCCACATTAATCACATTTTGCATAATGATCGGACCTTGATCTAATTCATTATTAATAAAGTGAGCCGTTGCACCAATAATTTTTACACCTCGTTCATAGGCTTGTTGATAAGGTTTTGCCCCAATAAATGCGGGTAAGAATGAATGGTGAATATTAATCACACGATTTGGATAACGCGCTACGAATTCTGGATTTAATACACGCATATATTTAGCTAAAACAATATAATCAGGTGCATATTCATCAATTTTTTCAGCGAGCAATTTATCGTGTTCCACACGCGTGAGACCTTCATGGCTGACACAATGGAATGGAATATCAAAGCGTTCAACTAATTCGCGTAAATTATCGTGATTGCCAATTACTGCCGCAATTTCTACGTCTAACGCACCGTAGTAATTTTTCATTAAAATATCACCTATGCAGTGTGCTTCTTTGGTGACTAAAATGACGATACGTTTACGTTTTGCACTGATTAGGCGACAGTTTGTCCCTTTCGGCAAACTATAATCTAAATCAGCCAACAGGGTTTCTTCATTAAAAATCCCTTCTAATTCTGTACGCATAAAAAAATGCTTTGTTTCAAAATCAACAAACTCATTATTGTGTAGGATATTTAATTGATGTTTGTAACAAATATTGGTGATTTTGGCGATTAAGCCTTTATCATCGGGACAGTCGGTCAGTAATATTTTCTTTTCTAACATAATGAATATTTTGCAAAGTAAATAAAAAAAGAGAACCCATAAAAATGGGTTCTGCATAGTTGATAATGAAATTAGATTTCGAAAGAAGCCAAAGAGGCGCCTTTATCTAAGGCCCTTTGAATCACACGAGGTGTACGACCTTGGCCAGTCCATGTTCTTTCTTGACCTGTTTCATCAGTATATTTGTATTTTGCTGGACGAGGTTCACGTTTTTTACGAATTGAAGAAGGGGCAATACCAATAATTGCAGTTAATTCTTCCGCAGTGATACCTTCTTGTTTAATTAATTCTTTATATTTTGCAATACGAGCACGACGTTCTTGTTCAGCTTGTTCAATTTCAGCCGCTTGAGCGCGTTTTTCTTCAACAGCAGCTTGTAATTTTAAAAGTGAGCTTTCGGCTTGCTCTAATGTTAAATCGCGTACAGCGGCGCGTAAACTACGAAGGTTAGTTAAACCTTTTGTTAATTCGTTCATTATTACCCCTTTATATGTGTGAATGCTTAATTATTTTTTAGATGTCTATCATAACGAAAATACTATATTAGGTAAATATGAATTAGCCTAAATATAATAACTAATTGGTCGGATGTCATAATATTCCACATTATAAAGTTGATTATTTTTCTTGGTTACTGCAAACGTTTGCTTATAAAACAACTTAACAAAGTCTTAACAACCTCATTAGAAACTTTAAATTAAAAAATAGATTTAGGGGAAAGTATAAGATTTTATTGGTAATTTCATTCATTTTAATGTAATCTCTCACCATCCTATACAACAGTAGAGGTGCGGTCATTATAAGTATTTTCCTGGAGTGGATAGCGTTGAAGGGAAAGGAAAGGAATGATTGCCGAAATCGAATAGGCGTCATCTTATTCGGTTGGTCACGTCTTCGAAAGGAACGTGACTGTCATAGTTTTTGTGTATTAACTATGGAGCGCTACGGTTCGGTCTGGTCATAATTGTGTCTTTTCTTGCCGTTGTCTCCATTAAATTATTAGGTATAACTTAATGGAACTAGTCGATTATTCTTCATCTATTTATTCAATTATCCCCGCATTACTTGCGATCATTTTAGCAATTGCAACTCGTCGGGTTCTGGTGTCCCTAAGTGCAGGGATTATTGTAGGTGCATTAATGTTGGTTGATTTTAACCCATTGAATGCATTCATTTATTTAAAAGATAATGTTATTGCATTAGTTTATAGTAGCGAAGAAGGCATGAATTCAAATATGAATATCGTGTTTTTCTTAGTTTTACTTGGCGTATTGACCGCACTTTTAACCGTGTCAGGCAGCAACCGAGCTTTTGCTGAATGGGCACAAAATAAAATTAAAGGTCGTCGTGGTGCGAAATTATTAGCGGCATCTTTAGTGTTTGTAACCTTTATCGATGATTACTTCCACAGTCTTGCTGTAGGTGCTATTGCTCGTCCAGTCACCGATCGTTTCAAAGTATCTCGTGCAAAATTAGCGTACATTCTTGATTCTACTGCTGCACCAATGTGTGTCATGATGCCAGTATCAAGCTGGGGAGCATATATTATTACTCTCGTAGCAGGTTTATTGGCGACTTACTCTATTACATCTTATACGCCAATGGGCGCATTCGTTGCGATGAGTTCAATGAACTACTATGCGATCTTCTCATTATTAATGGTGTTCTTTGTTGCTTATTTTTCATTTGATATTGCATCAATGGCGCGTCATGAAAAATTAGCCATGGAGCGCGATTATAAAGAAGAAGTCATTGAAGGTGTGAAAGGTAAAGTTCGTAATTTAATTTTACCGATTTTAGTCTTAATTACCGTCACTGTTTTTATGATGATTCATACGGGTAGTGAAGCCTTAGCGGCAGATGGAAAACCATTTAGCATCTTAGGCGCATTTGAAAATACAACCGTTGGTATTTCTCTTGTGATTGGCGGGGCAAGTGCGGTTGCGATGTCAACATTATTGATTATTCTTGATCGTCAAGTTTCTTTACCTGAATACGGGAATGCATGGATTGCAGGTATTAAATCCATGTTAGGCGCAATCGCCATTTTATTCTTTGCTTGGACAATTAATAAAGTAGTAGGTGATGCACAAACGGGTAAATATTTATCCTCTTTAGTGAGTGGCAATATTCCTGTTGAATTTTTACCTGTTCTTTTATTTATACTTGGTGCGGCAATGGCGTTCTCAACAGGGACAAGTTGGGGAACATTCGGGATTATGTTGCCAATCGCAGCAGCAATGGCAACCAATTCAGCACCTGAGTTATTACTACCTTGTCTTTCAGCTGTAATGGCTGGCGCAGTATGCGGAGACCACTGTTCACCAGTTTCTGATACAACAATTTTGTCATCAACTGGCGCAAAATGTAACCACATGGATCACGTAACTACACAATTGCCTTATGCTGCAACGGTTGCTACAGCAACTTCAGCGGGTTATATCGTGGTAGGCTTTACTAAATCAGGTTTAGCAGGATTTGTTACAACTGCAGCAGTATTAGTTGCTTTAGTGTTTATTGTGAAAAAACGTTAATCGATAAGTGAAATAAGAGAGGGCGTATCACATGATACGCCCTTTTTGTATTGGTTATAAAATTATAATAATGGACTAAACAAGAAAAATAACCGTTCGATAATTCGATGATAGAAAGGTCGATTGAGCCATTCTTGCATATTGAGTTCAGATGAATTTGCTAAATAATTTTCGTGGAGTGTTGCAACTTCATTCGCAAAATTACGATCTTCGACAGCGATAGTGATTTCAAAATTAAGCAAGAAGCTACGCAAATCCATATTTACTGTGCCAACAAGTGCAAGTTTATTATCAATCAGTATACTTTTTGTATGCAGAAGTCCCGCTTCAAAATGATAAATTTTTACTCCCGCTTCGAGTAAATCATCAAAAAAGGTACGGCTTGCCCAGCGAACCATTAGGGAATCATTTCGTTTTGGTAAAATAAGCGTGATATCGACACCGCGAAATGCTGCAATACGTAGTGCCTCAGCGATATTATGACTTGGCACAAAATAAGGTGAGGTGATCACAATGCTTTCTCTTGCCGCATAAATGGCGGTAGCAAGGGATTGTGCAATTAAATCATCAGGGAACGCTGGACCACTCGCAATAACTTGTACGGAGTGAGTATCATTGTCGTCAATTTCCACAAGTGGACAATTGGGTAATAAAAGCGGTAATTCTTCCGTCGTTTCAATTTCCCAATCCCAAGCATGTAAGCTGTTCAAAATAGGTGAAACAGGGCCATTAATTCGCACCATCACATCGACCCAATTTCCCACATTGCTTTCTTGCTTGAAGAAATTGGGGTCCACCATATTCATACTACCTGTATAGGCAATTTGGTTATCAATCACGATAATTTTACGGTGTTGGCGTAAATCAATTCGGTTGAAGAACATTCGGAATAAATTTACGTGTAGCGCCTCAGTAATTTCAATGCCTCTCTCTCGCATTTCTTTACAAATAGGGCTTTTCAAAAAAGCATTACTGCCAACGGAATCGAGTAAAAGACAAACTTTTACCCCACGTTGTACAGCTTCTTCTAAGGCTTGTTTCACCTCATTAATCAGGCCATCATTGCTCCAAATATAAAACACCATGTTAATAGAGTGGCGAGCTTGTTGAATATCACGGATGATACTTCGGATAATGCTTTCCGGGGTATCGAGAATATGTAACTCATTACCGCGAATATTTGGAATACCTAAGCGTTGGTGGACTAATTTAAATAAGGCATGATAACGAGGATCTTGGGAATGTGTAACCAGATCTTTTTTTTCTGAAAGTTGCTGAAGCCATTGCGTATATTTAGGTTTTAACAACTGAAATGCTTTGGCTCGGCGAGTACCGAGTTTAATCTCACCAAAAATCAAATAGGCAATGACGCCAATCAGTGGCACAAGATAGATAATCATCAGCCATGATAATGTCGCGGAAACCGCTTGCTTTTTGACGAGCAAACGTAATGTGATGGAAATAACCGCCACCCAAATTAACACGGGAATAATATAAACCAGTATAATATGTTCAAAACTCATTAATTTTTGACCGCACTTATGAAATTAGACATTATTTATCAGACCGATGATTTTATCATTATTTATAAGCCTTGTGGGCTGAGCGTGCATAAAGATCAAAGCGAAATTGGTTTAACCACTTTGCTTGCTGAGCTGCTTGGTGTGCCACAGGTATGGCTTGTACATCGGTTAGATAAAGTGACATCAGGTTTACTCATTTTAGCATTGAATGCTGAAAGTGCGGTTGAATTTTTCCGACTTTTTTCTGAACATCATATTCAAAAGACTTATCTTGCACTCAGCAATCAAAAGCCGAAAAAGAAACAAGGATTGATTGTAGGGGATATGCAAAAGGTCAGAAACGGCGCCTGGAAACTTTGCCAATCGAAAGAAAATCCCGCAATTACGCGTTTTGAAAGTGTAAGTTGTGAGCCTAATTTACGATTATTTATCTTAAAGCCACAAACCGGTAAAACCCATCAATTGCGAGTAGCAATGAAAAGTTTAGGTAGCCCTATTTTAGGCGATGCGCTTTATGGTAAAAATACTGAAAATATTGACCGCACTTATTTGCACGCTGCAAGATTGCAATTTGAATTTAAAGGTCAGGCATTTGATGTGTTTACTCTTCCTAAAGAAGGAGAGTGGTGGCATCGTGATGCTGTTCAATCTCAGATTCAAAAATTTGGCTCAGCAAGTGCTGAGCCAAAGAAATAAACGTGATTGATTATTTCGCTAATCCGATACCCGTATAGCCACGTTCACGCATAGTAGCTTCTTTTGATTTACGAATTAAGGTCTCAATTGTCATGCCTTGTATGAGAATTGAAAATGCCACAACCGCATATGTCATACCTAAAATAAGATCACGAACATCCATTTCTAATCCTTCAATATAAAATTGGCCACTTGGAATAGAAAGCGCCATAGCCAGCGCTAATCCACCTCGTAATGCGCCCCAAGTGAGAACTTTCATAGTGTAAGGGTTGTATTTGCGGTAGCGTTTCATGACTTGGAATGGCAACCAAACACTTGCATAGCGACAGATTAAGCAAACCGGAATAGCGAGGAAAATTAAGATTAAACCTTGCCAAGACACATGAATCAATAAAATCGCTAAGCCTATCAATATGAAGAGTAAGGAGTTGAGGAAGTGATCAATCATTTCCCAAAAGTGATCTAAATAGCGTTGGCTTTGTCGAGAAAATCCAGTGTATCTTGTCCAGTTCCCGATTAAAATCCCAGCAACAACCATAGCTAATGCACCAGAGACGTGCAAGAGATTAGCAAGCATAAAGCCCGCGGTTGGTACGATTAAGGTTAAGAGAATTTCTAGCGAACCATCATCTGTAGCTGAAATTAAATAATGGGCGAATAGGCCTAAAACCAATCCAAATGCAATCCCACCTAAAGCTTCTTTAAAAAATAAATGGAGAATACCGCTTGCTGTTGGTTCATGACCGCCAAATGCGACGGCAAAAACCGTGGTGAAAATTACCAAGCCAATCCCATCATTAAAAAGTGATTCGCCTTCCACTTGCATGGATAAGCGTTTTGGGGCTTTTAAGTTTTTGATAATGGCAAGTACGGCAATAGGGTCATCAGGCGATATCAGTGCACCAAATAAGATGCAGTAAATTAAATCAATATGCCAGCCGAAAAGTAAGGCAATACCATAAAGTAGAAAACCAATAAAAAAGGTTGAGGCGAGCGTTGAGAACAGGGCGAAAGTGGTAATTTCCCATTTTTGATTGTTCAATACAGGAAGTTTAATGCCCAAGGCCCCAGCAAAGAGCAAAAAACCTAAAATTCCATTTAATAAGAAATCTTTAAAATCAATACGTTCAATAACACGTGTTGCAATATCATCTAAATTAAACCAGTTGAAATAACCCAGCAAAACGAGAAACAGTGAGCCCGCCATGGAAGTGGCTGTGATAGCGATCGTATATTGGATCTTATCATTCAGTTTACGAGTGATAAAACTGATTAAAATAGCTATTGTAGTGAGAAAACACAAGTAAGTGTAAATATTCATAAAATGATCCGAGTGAAGTAATAAAAACGAGGCCAGTA
Organism: uncultured Haemophilus sp.; assembly: GCA_905205995.1. Taxonomy (GTDB): domain Bacteria; phylum Pseudomonadota; class Gammaproteobacteria; order Enterobacterales; family Pasteurellaceae; genus Haemophilus_D. Next base: position 45,548 of record CAJLFU010000007.1, read on the forward strand.
TAAGCAACTTAGTTTTATTTATAAAGTGAGTTTTTAGGAAAAATTTTAATGATAAAGAAGGATCAAAATTCATTTGATTAAAACTGAAGCGTAATTATATTAATAGGCGTAACTTCTCCCGTTATAAGAGGAAAAGTGCGGTTAAGATTTCAATTATTTTGTATAATAGCCACAATTTTTCACATTAGGAACAAAAATGAAATTTATCTCTTTTAATATTAATGGTTTACGTGCACGCCCTCATCAACTTGAAGCAATTATTGAAAAATACCAACCGGATGTGATTGGTTTACAAGAAATTAAAGTGGCGGATGAAGATTTTCCTTATGCAATTACAGACAATCTGGGGTATCACGTTTTTCACCATGGGCAAAAAGGGCATTACGGTGTAGCACTGTTAACCAAACAAGAACCCAAAGCGGTGCGTCGTGGTTTTCCAACAGATAATGAAGATGCGCAAAAACGCATTATTATGGCGGATTTAGAAACGCCATTTGGTTTATTAACGGTAATTAATGGCTATTTCCCACAGGGCGAAAGTCGTGCACATGAAACTAAGTTTCCGGCAAAAGAAAAATTTTATGCGGATCTTCAACGCTATTTAGAACAAGATCACGACAAAGCCAATCCAGTGTTAATTATGGGCGATATGAATATTAGCCCAAGCGATTTAGATATTGGTATTGGTGATGAAAACCGCAAGCGTTGGTTGCGTACTGGCAAATGCTCATTTTTACCGGAAGAGCGTGAATGGTATCAACGCTTATACGATTATGGCTTGGAAGATACGTTCCGTAAATTAAACCCAACAGTCAATGACAAGTTCTCGTGGTTTGATTATCGCTCAAAAGGTTTCGACGACAATCGTGGATTACGTATTGATCATATTTTAGTGAACCGTCAATTAGCAGAGCGTTGTGTTGATGTGGGCATTGCATTGGATATTCGTGCGATGGAAAAACCGTCCGATCACGCACCAATTTGGGCTGAGTTTAAATAGGAAAGCAACATGGATATGGCAAATTGGCAGAATTACCGTTCACAAGTGAATGGTATGCCTGCCGTGTTTACCGCAAATATTGAAGATTTAGATGTTTATCATGGTAAGCATCTTAGTAAGGTTGTGCAATTTACTGTTCCTTATCAGGGAGATGAGGATGGTTTGCCGAATGAAGACGAATATGAAAAATTAATTAATCGTCTTTTTAAAATCCTTGCACAATTGACCGCACTTCCAAATGTTTTCTTTGCAGGGCATTTTATTTGCAACCATCAGGCAAAAATGCATTTTTATTGTGAACACGATGCTTTGCTTAAAGAAACCCTTCAACAGCTTGATTTTATTTCTGAGATTAATGTACAGTATGATCCTAATTGGGATACCTATTTCGATTTCTTACTGGCTTCACCATTGGAGATGAAATTAAATGCCACAGAAGAGATTTTGAGCATGCTGAATAGCAAAGGGCGTAATTTAAGTGACACTTATTTAATTGAGCACACTTTCCATTTTGACGAAGAAGAGAAAATGTTTCCCTTTATGGATGAATTGACGCTCGGACAAGTGTCTTTTAATACGTTGAAATATTCTAGCCAAGCCATCCAAACAGAAGAAGATGAAGAGCCTTATTTTATGGTGAAATTGGAGCAAGAGCTTTCATTAGACAGTAATGAGATCTTTGAGTGGGTAGAGCGCTTTGAAAAGCTAGCCACAGAGTTTTCTGGCGATTATATCGGCTGGGAATGCGATAATTTAATCGATGATCGTTCAGCATTAAATTAGCCTGATAATTCATTAAATCAGTATAGATTAGATAAAAATAAAGCCCATCAACACGATAGGCTTAAATTCTTTTGGCTACTAATTTAGGATTCGTAAAAGGAGACAAACGAAAGCTAAACCAAAAGAGAAATTTGGCTCCTCCTGCGGGACTCGAACCTGCGACATATGGATTAACAGTCCACCGTTCTACCGACTGAACTAAGGAGGAATAAATTTGGTATCACAAAGAATAGGCGCGCATTTTAATGATCGGACCACTCCTTGTCAATACCAAAAATGAAAAAAATCAGAAAAAATTTTGCACTTTTTTCTATCCACAAAGCCTGTGGATAACTTTGTGGATTGTTTTTGTTTAAAATGGTCAACCACTGGTGCAGACTGGCTTTTCCTTAAATTGTTCATCTATTAGCCATAAGTGAATATTCTTTTAAGTATCAATATGTTGCATAAAGTCCAGCAAAAAAAATAAAATATTTTTCAATTTTGAAGCGTTTAAGGCTTGACACTCCTAAGTATGTGTAAAACTTGGATTTTTATCACTCAATTTGGAGTAATAATTGTGCTAAAATAGCCGCATTTCTAAAATAGCTAAAAAATTGACCGCACTTATGGCAGAGAAAATTAATACTAAGCCTTTTATCCTTCATTCCGATTTTAAACCTTCTGGCGATCAGCCCCAAGCAATCGAAAAATTAGTCGAAAATTTAGAGGATGGTTTGGCTCACCAAACGCTTCTAGGGGTAACGGGGTCTGGCAAAACCTTTACCATTGCAAATGTTATAGCGACATTAAATCGTCCGGCAATGTTACTTGCCCCAAATAAAACCCTCGCTGCTCAGCTTTATGCAGAAATGAAAGCATTCTTTCCTGAAAACGCGGTGGAATATTTCGTCTCATACTATGATTATTATCAGCCAGAAGCTTATGTACCGAGTAGTGATACCTTTATCGAAAAAGATGCCTCGATTAATGATCAAATTGAACAGATGCGTCTTTCGGCTACTAAGTCATTTTTGGAGCGTCGAGATACTATCGTAGTGGCATCTGTATCAGCGATTTATGGTTTGGGCGATCCAGATAGCTACTTACAGATGATGTTGCATCTACAGCAAGGTGCCATTATCGATCAGCGTCAGATTTTAGCGAAGTTAGCAGAATTACAATATACAAGAAATGATCAAGCCTTCCAGCGTGGTACATTTCGAGTGCGTGGCGAAGTGATTGATATTTTCCCTGCTGAATCTGACGATCGAGCGGTACGAATTGAATTATTTGATGATGAAATTGAACGTTTAAGTTTATTTGATCCTTTAACTGGCACAAGTTTTGGCGCTGTTCCGCGTTTTACGGTGTATCCGAAAACCCACTATGTGACGCCAAGAGAGCGTATTTTAGATGCTATTGAAAAAATCAAAGCGGAGCTTGTGCAACGCCGTGAATATTTCATCAAGGAACATAAATTGCTGGAAGAGCAGCGTATTACTCAGCGTACGCAATTTGACATTGAGATGATGAATGAGCTCGGCTATTGCTCAGGAATTGAAAACTATTCACGCTATCTTTCAGGCAGAAATGAGGGTGAACCGCCTCCGACATTATTTGATTATATGCCGTCTGATGCGATTTTGATTATTGATGAATCACACGTGACCGTGCCGCAAATTGGTGGGATGTATCGTGGTGACCGTTCTCGTAAAGAAACCTTAGTGGAATATGGTTTCCGTTTACCTTCTGCATTGGATAATCGTCCATTACGCTTTGAAGAGTTTGAGCGTTTAGCGCCGCAGACGATTTACGTTTCAGCGACACCTGGCCCTTATGAGTTGGAAAAATCGGGTACTGAAATTGTCGATCAGGTGGTACGTCCAACAGGCTTACTCGATCCACAAATTGAAATTCGTCCAGTATCCATTCAAGTGGATGATTTGCTTTCTGAAGCGCGTCAAAGAGCGGATAAAAATGAGCGTGTTTTAGTGACGACGCTAACGAAGAAAATGGCGGAAGATTTAACGGATTACTTAGACGAACACGGTATTCGTGTGCGTTATCTGCATTCAGATATTGATACGGTTGAGCGTGTAGAGATTATTCGTGATTTGCGTTTAGGGGAATTCGATGTGTTGGTTGGCATCAACTTGTTACGTGAGGGCTTGGATATTCCAGAAGTTTCTCTTGTCGCCATTTTAGATGCGGATAAAGAAGGTTTCTTGCGTTCTGAGCGTTCCTTAATCCAAACCATCGGTCGTGCTGCTCGAAACTTGAATGGTAAAGCGATTTTGTATGCTGATAGCATGACTAAATCTATGGAAAAAGCCATTACCGAAACGAATCGCCGTCGTGAAAAACAAATGAAATACAATGAAGAAAAGGGCATTGTTCCACAGGCATTGAATAAGAAAGTCGGTGAGTTGTTAGATATTGGTCAAGGTGCAAATCAAAAAGCCAAATCGAAACAACGTGGAAAAACGGCGGCTGAACCGACCGCACTTTATAATGCGCCTAAATCAGCTAAAGAATTCCAACAACAAATTAAGAAATTGGAACAACAAATGTATAAATTTGCTCAAGATCTTGAATTTGAAAAAGCCGCCGCAGTACGCGATCAACTTCATCAGCTGAGAGAGCAGTTTATGATATCGGAATAAAGAAAAAGAGCGGCCAGATTGACCGCTCTTTTTTATTTTATTGCACTAATAAGTAGAAGTTGTTTTTCCCACGTAAGATATTAAGTGCAACAGCAGATGGTTTTTCATCTAGCGCTTTGCGTAAGTCTTGCGTGCTTTCAATTGGCTGACGGTTGATGCCGATGATGATATCACCCGATTTTAAACCGCGTTGTGCTGCCATTGAATTTGGTTGTACTTTGCTAATTTCCACACCTTTCACGCCTTTTGCATCATAGTTGCTTAAGGTTGCACCATCTAATGCTGGAAGTTCCGTTTTGCTCGCAGTTTGAGTGCCATCGTCTGCTTGCAAGGTCACTTTTACGTTTTCAGATTTACCATCACGTAAATAAGTAAGTTCAATTTCTTTGCCCGCACCAGAAGTTGCGATTTTAGCTCGCATTTCGGCAAAGCTTGAGATTTTTTGACCATTCATTGCGGTAATCACATCACCCGCTTTTAAGCCTGCTTTTTCGGCAGCAGAATTTGGAATGACTTCACTCACAAAAGCACCTTGTTGCGCACTGACATTAAAGGCTTTCGCTAAATCTGCATTTAATTCACCACCTTTAATACCGAGTAAACCACGGCGTACTTCACCAAATTCTAAGATTTGTTGCACAAGATTGTTGGCTTGGTTGCTTGGAATTGCAAAGGCAATCCCAGCGTTACCGCCACTTGGAGAAATAATAGCCGTATTGATACCAATTAATTCACCTTGTAAATTCAATAATGCACCGCCAGAGTTACCACGGTTTACCGCCGCATCGGTTTGAATATAGTTTTCATACGCACCGCTATCTGAACCAGTAGAGCGGCCAAGTGCTGAAACGATACCAGAGGTTACAGTTTGACCTAAACCGAATGGATTACCGATAGCAACGGTAAAATCACCTACACGTAATTTATCAGAGTCAGCCATTTTGATAGCAGTAAGATTAGTTGGTTTTTCGATTTGTACTAAAGCGATATCAGATTGTTCGTCTTTTCCAACGAGTTTTGCTTTGAATTCACGTCCGTCTTGTAATTTTACGGTAATTTTATCCGCACCATCTACCACGTGATTGTTAGTTAAAACATAGCCTTTATCTGCATTGATGATCACGCCAGAACCTAAACCACGGAAGTTGCGTGATGAGCCACGATTTCCATCAAATTGTTCGCCAAATTGATCACCAAAGAAAAATTTAAATTCTTCCGGAATATCATCAGGTAATGCTGAACGGCTGTTTGTTTTTGCTTTGCCTTCAACGGAAAGCGTCACGACTGCTGCTTGCGCTTTTTCTAACATGGGTGCAAGGCTGCCTTGTTCTACGATTTCATTTGGAATCGCCGCTTGAGCGGATAAAGAGGTCGCAAATACGCTTAAACCTAATGCGATGCCGGTTAATACAAAATTTCTTTTCTTCATAGAGTTCTCCAAGTAAAAATAAATGACTGAATAAGTGTTCATTCAGACAAAGAAATGGGGGAAATGTTCAGTAAAAACAAGTGAGTTTAAAAAAATATTTAAAAAAGTGCGGTCGGAATTGAAATTGTTCTTTATGACCACATTTTATTTGATTTATTTGTGTATTTTGGAGAATAAACAGGGGAGCTGTTTTAAATGTAGCAGGTACAACCTATTTTTACACCAAAATCCTTGCCAGCTAAGGCGAAAGGTTGTTTAATAGCGACCTATTTGAATTGCTTAGCTAGTACAAGTTTTATGCAATCATATAAACTTAGTGTAAAAACTCTAATGAACTAGTTTACTAGTGCAAAAAATGGGTGTAGAGTAACGTCATTAGATTTTAAGCACAACATTTAAGATTTAGAGAGTGACATATGGCGACGAAGAAAGAAGATATCGAAATAAAAGTTGCAAATGACGATACCCGAATTGAAAAAGTGGATCAGGTATTGCCTCCCATTGCTTTATTAGAAAAATTTCCAGCAAGTCAAGAAGCGGCTGATTTAGTTCATGAAACCCGCTTACACGCACACAATATTATTCATGGAAAAGATGACCGTTTACTTGTGGTGATTGGTCCTTGTTCTATTCATGATCCTAAAGCGGCATTAGATTACGCAAAACGTTTAAAAGTATTACGTGATAAATATAAAGATACACTTGAAGTGGTGATGCGCGTTTACTTTGAAAAACCGCGTACAACAGTGGGCTGGAAAGGCTTAATTAACGATCCTTATTTAAATGATACGTATCGTTTAAATGATGGTTTACGTATTGCGCGTAAATTATTATCTGATATTAATAACTTAGGTGTGCCATCAGCCGGTGAGTTTTTAGATATGATCACCCCTCAATACGTCGCTGATTTTATGAGTTGGGGCGCAATTGGTGCGAGAACAACTGAATCTCAAGTTCACCGTGAGTTAGCTTCAGGATTATCTTGTGCGGTAGGCTTTAAAAATGGCACAAATGGTGGCGTGAAAGTGGCATTAGATGCAATGGGCGCAGCAGAAGCTTCTCATTATTTCTTATCCGTAACTAAATTTGGTCATTCTGCTATTGTTTCAACAAAAGGAAATGAAGACTGCCATATTATTTTACGTGGTGGCGATAAAGGCCCTAACTATAAAGCAGAAGATATTGCAAAAGTTTGTGCTGAGATCGAAAAATCAGGTCGTATTCCACATGTCATGGTTGATTTCAGCCATGCAAATAGTAGCAAACAATTTAAAAAACAAATGGAAGTTTGTGAAGATGTTTGTCAGCAAATCGCAGGTGGTTCAAAACAAATCTTTGGTGTGATGGTAGAGAGCCATATCGTTGAAGGTCGTCAAGATTTAGTGGATGGTAAAGCGCATACTTACGGACAAAGTATTACTGACGCTTGTATCGGTTGGGAAGATACAGAGATCTTGTTGAAACAGTTATCTGATGCCGTAGCGGCTCGCCATCAAGTAAATGGCTAATAAGTTTTTATTTTCAGATAATTAAAAGTGCGGTTAATTTTGACCGCACTTTTTTATGCGCTTTGAAACATAATAGAAAAAGGATATGATATGCTACGCCTAATAAAATAATAAAGGAGAAGTATGATGGGAGATACGATAAATGGTCTGTTAATTGTTTTAATACCTATGCTATTAGGGTATTTACTTAAGACTAATAATAAATCCTATATCATAAAAATTAATCATATTGTGATGTTTTTGCTCTATATCATCCTTTTCTTAATGGGCTATTTACTTGGTCAGTTAGATGATTTAGAGAATAAACTCCCTATTATTGGTACAACTGCGGTGACGCTATCGGCGATCATTTTGGGATCCAATATGATTGGTTTAATGCTTTATGACCGTTTTAATCCAGCAGAGCCACTTAAATCACAAGGTAAAATTGATTCTCGTTGGCACTCCTTAATTGACTCGCTCAAACTTTCCGGCACAGTGGTAATTGGCACCCTTTGTGGTTTCTTATTCAAATCCTATCTCATGTTACCTACAGGTATTAATCTGTATGTATTGATTGTACTGATTTTCTTTGTGGGGATTCAGCTAAGAAATAATGGTATTTCCTTAAAAGAAGCTCTTTTCAATAAACGTGGTTTCCAAACGGGAATGGTGTTTACTTTTACTTCATTACTAGGCGGTATCATTGCTGCTTTTGTTTTGGCTATGCCAATTACGCAAGGACTGGCGTTTGCCTCTGGAATGGGGTGGTATTCGTTATCCAGTGTAGTATTGACCAATGCATGGGGACCAGTGCAGGGCAGTATTGCCTTTTTTAATGATTTATCCCGAGAAATTGTCAGTTTATTCGTCATCCCATTATTTATGCGCCATTTTCGTTCGACTGCAATTGGGATTACTGGTGCTACTGCAATAGATTGCACTTTGCCAATTATCCAAAAAGCGGGAGGCATTGAAGTCACGCCAATTGCGATTTCATTCGGCTTTGTGACGAATATTCTGCCACCATTGTTATTGGTTTTCTTTTCCAGTATTCCGCTATAAAAAAGAAATACAAAAAACAAAAGAGTTAATCGTTATTTTTCGATTAACTCTTTTTTTATTCTAATCGCGCTACACGATTTCTTATATTTTAATGTTAGGGATTATCAGCTTGTCTATGCATGGCAATAACCGCCTGACCTAAACTGAGACCTCCATCACCCATCGGCAATTTATGCGCACTTAGTACATGGAATTCATTCAGATTTTCTTTTAATAAGCGACGTAGTAGTTGGTTATGCATTACACCACCAGATAACACGATAGTACGGCATTGGTGTTGGTGTGCTTGGTTTGCAGCAAGTTCAGCAAAACCTTGGGCGAGAGCATAATGAAAGGCAAAGGCTTTATCTTCAACAGAAGCATGATAATTCAACCAACTTTGCCAAAAGTAAGCCAAATCCAGTTTATTGCCGATAAGCGGCATTTTTACTGGAATATTGACCGCACTTTGTGCTTGGGTAGCCAAAGATGAGGTGTTTGCTAGTGCTTCGAGATGGCAAGCCGCTTCACCTTCCCAAGAAACAATGGTTGGTGCAATACCGAGAGCATAAGCTACGGCATCAAATAAACGCCCCGCAGATGATATAGGTGGACAATTGAGTCCACGCTCAATGGCATTGACTAGTATTTGCCAATTTGGTTCAGTGCAAGTTTTTGTGAGAATGTCTTGCCATTGTGGCACAAATTGATGCAGGTGAGCTAGCCAGTTGCGCCAAGGTTGTTTAGCCGCAAGATCGCCACCTGGTAGAGCAACAGCCGGCAGACCACCTAAATATTGACTATGTTGACAATCAATAAGTAGGCATTCGCCTCCCCAAAGTTGTCCATTTTCGCCCATGCCGATACCGTCTAGAGCAAGACCAATTACAGGTTCATGACAATTATGCTCGGCCATCACGCTGACAATATGAGCATGATGATGTAGTACTTCGATTGGTGTGATTTGTTGCTGTTTGGCAAGTTGTTTCCCGATGGAAGATGAAAAATAGCCAGGGTGAGCATCCACCGCGATAATGTCTGGTTTAAATTGATAAATATTTTGAAATAATTCAAGATTTTCACTTAATTGTGATCGCACTTGTTCATTTGCTGTATCGCCAATATGTTGGCTCAGTACGGCTTTATTGTGACGTAGTAAGCAGAATGTATTTTTCAGATCAGAACCCAATGCCAACACATTCTTCGTGCTTTGTGTTTCAAGTGGTATTTCATCGGGTACATAGCCACGAGCGCGACGTAATGTTTCTAATCCATCGAAGGCAACACGAACAAGACTATCATCAGCACGCTGTAGAATATCGCGATTGTGACAAAGATAAACATCAGCCAAGCCAGCTAATTGTTCTACAGCATGTTCATTTTTCAGTACTGGAGGTTGCCCGCTTGCATTCGCAGAAGTCATCACGAGCGGACGATTAACTGCTTGTAACAACAAATGTTGAAGCGGATTACTCGGTAGCATCACACCGATTTCCTGTAAGTTCGGTGCAATGTTATCGGCAATGTTCGGTACTTTATATTTCGCTAGCAGTACAATTGGCGCAGCACTGCTGGTTAGTAATCCTGTTTCTTGAGAACTCAAATCCTGTAAAAACTGCAGGTCAGGTACCATAATGGCTAATGGTTTTGTCGGACGATGTTTCCGTTGACGTAATAAATCAACAGCCTTTTGGTTATTTGCATCACAGGCTAAATGAAAACCGCCTAAGCCTTTAACCGCGACGATATGACCTTGTTGCAATAAAAGTGTGGTCTGTTTTAGAGCCATTTCATGAGTGGCGAGTATTTGTTCTCTATTTTGCAACCAGATATGGGGACCACAGACCGAACACGCATTGGGTTGTGCATGAAAACGACGATCAGCGGGATCTTTGTATTCTTTTTCACATTGTGGACAAAGTGGAAAAGAAGCCATTGCCGTGTTTTTTCGGTCATAAGGAATTGCCTTGATGATGGTAAAACGCGGACCGCAATGGGTGCAGTTAGTAAAAGGGTAATGATAGCGTCGGTTGTTGGGATTGAATAAGTCAGCTAAACAATGTGGACAGGTCGCTGCATCGGGAATAATTTGCGTGTCCATTTGATTGTTTTCACTTTCCCGAATAGTAAAACCTGTTACAGCGGTTGCTTCTGGCCAATCTATTGGGCGCTGAGTAATATCAGTAATTTGCGCTAGCGGTGGGAGTTTGTTTTGCAGGTCGGACAAAAATTGCTTGAGTGCATCTGCTGGTGGGGAGACAAAACGAATTAATACGCCTTGTCCATCGTTATTTACATCTCCGTTTAACTTATATTGATTTGCCAGAAGCCAAACAAAAGGGCGAAATCCCACGCCCTGAACTTTTCCTTTTATGCGTAATTCTATCCCTTGCATAACGCAATCCTGTTTATTTTTGATTTAAGCCAAGAAAATCGCCGACTTCATGTTCTAGCTGACTCATGGCAATTAAGGCTTCTTGCGTTTGTTTGGCCTCTTCTTCATCGATAATCGTCATGGCAAAACCCACATGCACGAGTACCCATTTACCAACGAGAGGTTTGGGGTCATCCTGACAAATTAATGAAATATTAACCTCTCTTTTAACTCCGCACACATCGACTACAGCAAGCTGTAATGCGCTGTCAGCTACTTGAATGATCTGTCCCGGAATGCCTAAACACATAATCTGTCCTTAGTTAGAATGTTTATGAGATGAATCGTTTATTGTGCTTCAATAAACACTGTGAGAGTGAAATTTTATCATGTAACCACCTCAATTTGTATAGCGATATTTTAAATGGGATTAGTGTCATTTTTGTTTAAATTTAATTCATATTTTTAACATAAAAGTATTATGTGTCACGGTTATTTAACACTTATGTCACCACCGTGAAAAAAGAGTAGAAATCTTTTGATCTTAATCACAGTTTGATAATTTATTTCTTGAGCTTTTGTTTCTCAGAGGAGTATCCTTATTCGTAGAGTGGTTATTATAAAAACGTACATTTACGTACATTTACGTACAAGGAGGGGAGTGTATGAACTGTTTTGTGATCGGAGATCCGAAAGATTGCATTGGATGTAATACCTGTATGGCCGCTTGTAGTGAAGTGCATAAAGCCTTCGGATTACAATCTTTTCCACGCTTACAAGTCATGCGTAATGACGATGTAACCGTACCAATTCTCTGTCGTCATTGTGATGATTCTCCATGTGCTACCGTGTGTCCGGTGCACGCAATCACCCATATTGATGACACCATCCAACTTAATGAAAGTCTCTGTATCGGTTGTAAACTTTGTGGTATTGCTTGCCCATTCGGCGCCATTACTCAGCATGGTTCTGCACCGATTGACGCACCTACCTATTATGAAGGATTCTCCTTCACTGATGCAGTAAAACGAGATATTCGTACTGCACCAGACAATACAGATTTACACAATATGCTGGCATGGCAACCTGGTGTGAAAGCCATTGCTGTGAAATGCGACCTTTGCTATTTCCGCGAAGATGGTCCGGCTTGTGTGCAAACCTGTCCAACTAAAACGTTATTTATTATAAGTGATGAGAGTATTAAAAAGGCTAACGAAAGAAAACGTGAAATGGCAATGATTTCTTCGCCAGCTATCCCAAGATAATTAGAGTGTTTAACTTGTAATCAATGGAGTGATATTATGAGTTTACCAATCAACTTACTCATCACGACCCTGTTGATTTATGTCGTAGGTGCGTTTATTTCGCTCGCAGTGAGACGAAATGAACAACTTTCAATCAATATATCCGGCGTGATCGGTGTACTTGCTGGAGTGTTAGGTATTGTTGCCTGCATCCCCGTTCTGATCAGCAGCGACACAGTCGTTGATGTTTTCAAAACCCCATTTGAATTTGCCTCGTTCTCCATCCGCATCGATGGATTAGCCGCGTTTATGGTGTGCGTGATTTCTTTATTGGTTGTCGTAACCGCACTTTATTCTTTCTCTTATGTAAAAGAATACAAAGGCAAAGGCGCAGGTTCCATGGGTTTCTTTATGAATTTATTTATCGCCTCAATGGTTGCGTTAGTCACCAGCGATAATGCGTTCTACTTTCTTGTCTTCTTTGAAATGATGTCATTGGCATCTTATTTCTTAGTCCTTACCGAACAAGATGATAATGCCGTAAATGCGGGCTTGCTTTATTTCTTTATTGCACACGCCGGCTCGGTGTTGATTATGATCGCCTTCTTCATTTTCTACTGCTATGCCGGTAGCTTTGAATTTAGTGCATTCCGTCAAACCACTTTGCCAGCACCGCTTGCCTTTACTGCCTTTATTTTGGCGTTTTTAGGTTTTGGTGCCAAAGCAGGGATGATTCCATTACACAGCTGGTTACCGAAAGCTCACCCAGCAGCACCTTCTCATGCATCCGCGATGATGTCTGGTGTGATGGTAAAAATTGGTATTTTCGGGATCATTAAAGTGGGTGTTGATCTTCTCGGCTCTACCAATGTTTGGTATGGCGTTATCGTGCTTGGTTTCGGTGCGGTATCTTCCGTACTCGGCGTACTTTATGCCTTGGCAGAACATGACATCAAAAAACTCTTGGCTTATCACACGGTAGAAAATATTGGTATCATTATGATGGGTGTGGGCGTTGGTATGATTGGTATCGCGACACATCATCCAGTATTAGCAACCGTGGGCTTACTTGGTGGTTTATACCACTTACTTAACCATGCCGTATTCAAAGGCTTGTTATTCTTAGGTGCAGGCTCTGTAATGTATCGCTTGCATACTAAAGATATGGACTTAATGGGCGGCTTAGGCAAACTTATGCCTTACACTGCGTTCTGTTTCCTAATTGGTACCATGGCGATTTCTGCATTACCACCGTTTAATGGTTTCGTCAGTGAATGGTTTACTTATCAATCCTTGTTCACATTAAGCCAAAGTGATGACTTCGTATTAAAACTTGCCGGTCCAATTGCCATCATTATGTTGGCATTAACGGGGGCGTTAGCAGCACTTTGTTTCGTGAAAGTGTACGGTATCAGCTTCGGTGGTGCGCCACGTAGCGAAAAAGCAGCCAATGCACGCGAAGTGCCAAAACCAATGGTCATTGCGATGGCGGTATTAGCCTTATGTTGTGTATTGTTAGGGGTAGGTGCATCTGTTGTGACCCCAATAATTGCGAAAATTTCGACCGCACTTGCTCATAGCGAACCGCTAATGTTGGCTCAAAATGGCGTAGTGGTTGCACAGGCTGAACCGCATACCGCACTTTCAACGCCGATGGTGACTATCATGCTATTGGCATTCTTCTTCTTGCCATTTAGTTTTTACGCCTTCACCAAAAATCAACGTTTATCCGATCGTGCGAAAGGCAATCCATGGGCTTGTGGTTATGCTTATGAACAAGATATGGCGGCTTCTGCGGGTAGTTTCACCCGTCCGTTACGTACGATTTTCAAACCGCTTTATACCTTGCGCGAAGTATTGGATCCAGCACCTTTAGGTGATAAAGGCATCCAAGCGGTAATTAAAGGCGCAACAAAAACAGAACCTTTCTGGGAAGAAAAAGTGACCATGCCGATCGCTCGTTTTATTCCTTGGTTAGGAACTAAAATCCAATGGTTGCAACAAGGTGACTTCCGTTTGTACTGCGTGTACTTCGTGATTGCCTTGGTGGCAATACTACTTTCCATTGCGTTGATGTAGGAGGTTGAAGATGATTACGTTACCTTCAGAAATTGCAACATCTGCCGGAATGTTTGTTTTTGCCATTGTGCAAGCCTTGATTCTGCTTGCCTTTGCACCGTTATTTTCCGGTATTTCACGTATGATCCGTGCTCGAATTCAATCTCGTCGCGGTCCAGGCGTGTTACAAGATTATCGCGATATTGCGAAATTAATGAAACGCCAAAACATTTGGCCAGACAATGCGGGTTGGGTTTCTAAGGCGATGCCTTATGTGCTAATTAGCACCGTGATGGTGGTCGCCATGGGCTTGCCTTTATTTACCCGTGTTGCACCGTTTGGCGCAGGTAGTGATTTAATCACCGTGATTTACTTATTCGCCTTGTTCCGTTTCTTCTTTTCAATTGCGGGTTTGGATTCAAACAGCACATTCTCAAGTTTAGGGGCAAGCCGTGAAGTCACATTAGGTGTTTTGGTAGAACCAATTCTCATGTTGGCATTTCTTGTGATTGCTTTAATTGCCGGTTCAACCAATTTTGCGGTTATCGGTAGTGCGCTTTCCGAAAATACTTGGCAATATCCAATTGCAACAGTGATTGCTATCGTTGCAGCATTTTTCGCCGTGTTTATTGAAATGGGGAAAATTCCATTTGACTTGGCGGAAGCGGAACAAGAATTGCAAGAAGGTCCATTGACTGAATATTCTGGTCC
>CAJLFU010000008.1 GCA_905205995.1 uncultured Haemophilus sp.
CCACTAAAGATTATTTTTTATATTGGTATGAACCATCAGCTTGACGAATGAACTTGCCGCCATTTGATAAACGAAGTTCGCTCACTCGACCTTGACTGTTCACTGAAACCTGTACTTTATCACCTGGTTTGAAGCTACTTAGAGCATTACCTGCACCAGTTGCTTTTGTCATTGCATTCACATCGGCAATATTCAATTTATTGTCACGGAATACTTGCATCAGTGAAACACCTTGCGGCACAGTTAATGTTTTTGTTGCACCTGTTGAAGCTGTTTGAGCTACTGGTTCTGCAGCTTTCACAGTCTTGTTGGTTGCGGATTTCGCTTCCACAATTTGAACTTTAGTTTCTTTAGTCGCAACAGGTTTAGCTTCTTGAATTTTACTTTGCTCTTTTTTCACGGTTTGAGTCGGCTGAGCTGTCGCTTTTTCAGTTGCTGGTTTAGGTTGTTTTTTCTTTTGAACAGCTTGTGTCTGTTCACGACGTGGTTCGGCTTTATGTTCAACCGTTGCGGTATGTTTTTCTACAGCTGGTTGTGCAGTTTTCACTGGATCTTTAGCTGCTGTCGGAGCAACAGTTGGTTGAGCTGGAGCTTGTGTTGCAGGTTGTTGAGCAACAGTTTGTTGCGCAGGCTCTGCAGTTTGTGATTTAGCGGCATCTGCTTTATCACCTACATATTCCATTGCTGGAGGTGTATCTGATTTAGCATCATTTGCTGTTTGTTCTGTTGTTGCTGGTGCTACCGTATTATTGTTATCTAATATCGTCGTTTCAACTGGTTGAGATTGATCCAATGATTGGAATTGAACTGGTATTTCATTACCATTTTGTTGTTCGAAAGACTCCACCGTATCTGAATTTGGTTTTAGGGTGAAGAAAATAATCAGTAATACCAATAAACCCAAAATCGCAATAAATAAACGACGATGTTTTTCTGGTAACATTTGTAGAACTTTCCATTTTTCAGGCGATTTCAAGCTTACAGCAGCAGCGGCTGCTGGTGCAACTGTTTCGGCTTGAGTTGTCACTTCTTCCACAATCTCTTCTGCAGGAGAATTTTCAAAAATCACTTTTTCTTCCGCTACGCTTTCTATCTGAACATTCTCAACGGGTTCTTGAGTTCCGAAAGCACTTGATGGCGCTGATTGTTCAGTATTTTCACTTTGAAATGCTTGAGAAGGCGAAAAAGGTTGGCTTGCTGCCGCACCAAAAGTTGGTTCGCGACGAACATGGAATTGCGTATCTGGTTGCTCTTTTTTACCAAATAAACCTTTGGCTTTATCAAAAATTGAGCCACTTTGTTGAACCGGTTTTCTTGGGGTCACAGAGTCTGAATGATTAAATCCTAAATCTAATTCATTTTGAGATGAATTGTCGTTAGGTTGATTTTTATTATCCACGGGATTACCTCGATTTGCTAAACTAAAGATCGCACAAAAAGTGCGGTGAAAAATTGGATCGTATTTTATCGGATCTTAAGCTGTGTATAAAGTCTTATTTGGCTCTCCACCAATTTCTCGAGCTAATTTGGGTACTAAATAGCCAGAAGTGAGCGCCTGTAATTCTTTATAAATTTGTAACGCTTTCTCATCTGAAATATAGAAATGGCTTGCCCCCTGCACTTTATCCAACAAATGCAAGTAATAAGGCAGAATGCCTGCTTGAAACAGCTTATCGCTTAATACTTTTAATGTATGTGGGTTATCATTCACATCCTTTAGAAGGACTGATTGATTGAGTAACGTGACCTTAGCACCTGCCAGTTTTTGCATAGCCAAAGCGAGTTCTTCATCAATTTCATTTGGATGATTGATATGTGTCACAAACACTATTTGTAATGAGCTTTTTAGCAATAAATCACAAAATTCATCCGTAATACGTTCTGGAATCACGACCGGTAAACGAGAGTGAATACGCAAACGTTGTAAGTGCGGTATCTTTTCAAGGCGTTCTAATAGCCACGCCCATTCACTATCCTTCGCCATCATCGGGTCACCACCCGAAAAAATCACTTCTTCGATTTCAGGATGTGCGGCAATATAGTCTATTGCTTGTTGCCAACTGGTTTTATTGCCTGGGTTTTGATCATAAGGAAAATGACGACGGAAGCAATAACGGCAATTAATCGCACAGCCCCCTTTTGCCATAAACAGCAAGCGATTTTGATATTTATGCAGAATATTAGGCACGGCATTTTTTTGCTGCTCATCTAAAGGATCTTGGCTAAACCCCTCCGCTTCAATAAATTCTTGTTGGGCCGTCATTACCTGTAAAAAAAGTGGGTCTTTAGGATTCCCTTTTTCCATTTTTTCAACAAAAGGCAAAGGCACTCGCATAGCAAAAAGTCTACGAGCAGCGATGTCCTCGGCAAAATCTTCAACGGGCAAATTTAAGGTTTTTAATAAGATTTTCGGATCAGAAATCGCATTTTTTAGGGTTTCTAACCAATTTTGTTCTTCTCTAATCGCAATATTTCGGGTTAAAATACGCACTTTCAAACAATCTCTATTTTTTAGGATATTTTTAATATGGCTACATATACTACCAGTGATTTCAAACCAGGTCTAAAATTTATGCAAGACGGTGAGCCTTGTGTGATCGTTGAAAACGAATTCGTTAAACCAGGTAAAGGCCAAGCTTTTACTCGTACTCGTATTCGTAAATTAATTTCAGGCAAAGTATTAGACGTAAACTTCAAATCTGGTACTTCGGTTGAAGCTGCTGATGTTATGGATCTTAACCTGACTTATTCATACAAAGATGATGCATTCTGGTACTTCATGCACCCAGAAACATTCGAACAATACTCTGCTGATGCAAAAGCGGTGGGTGATGCAGAAAAATGGTTATTAGACCAAGCAGATTGTATCGTAACTTTATGGAATGGTGCGCCAATCAGCGTTACTCCACCAAACTTCGTAGAATTAGAAATCATTGATACAGACCCTGGTCTTAAAGGTGATACTGCAGGTACCGGCGGTAAACCAGCGACATTAAGTACTGGTGCTGTGGTGAAAGTACCTCTTTTCGTTCAAATCGGTGAAGTGATTAAAGTCGATACTCGTTCAGGTGAATACGTTTCTCGTGTGAAATAATCTTTCATAATGAGATAAAAAGAACGGTCAATATTTAATGAATATTGGCCGTTTTTTATTGTTTGCTCATCAGCTTTATGGATATAAAAAATGCGGTTATTTCTAACCGCACTTTGATTGATTATTTCGCTTTTGAGCCTTCTAAATCTAAAGAAGGTTTTCTATCTGAGTTCACACAAATAACCTGCGCAGCCGCATAGAGCGTTGTGTTAGGTTTTAAGCTAATGGTGTATTTCTCTTGTTTTTTCGGTGCGGCGCGTAAACCTTCACCCCAGAAATCATCATAAAAATCAGTACGAACTTGAGTTAAATGGTAGTTCTTACAGTTTAAAATTTTATATTGGCGAACAGAACGCGCATAGCGTCTTTTCTCATTTGGATACACATATAAACCTTTATCCAAATTCACCACCGCATCAAAATGCACTTGGTTTAAATCTTGGTTATCCACCCAAATTGAATCGGCATCAATGTAGTAATTTTTATCTTTTACTAATCGCACATACCCTACTCTATCTTTTGAAGGAGGTGTTAATGTCACCTCTTCTTGTGTAACTGGCGATTGAACAGCTGAACAGCCTGCTAAAAGGGCTACACCTAAAAACGTTAATACTAATTTTTTCATTTTTCCTCCTTAAAGCTTTCTAAGCCTGCTGTTAATCTTTTTATACCCTAGCTTAATATTTTACCGTATGTCCATATCCTTCAAGAATCGTTTTAATATGCTCAAGCGATTCTTTCGTCGGAGGCAATACATCTTCGAGTTCATAGTCAAACCCAAGGGTTTTCCATTTGTGGGCACCTAATCGATGATAAGGGAGAAGTTCGACTTTTTCAATATTGGTCATACCTTCAATAAACTGTCCGAGTAGATGAACATCATGATCGTTATCTGTATAGCCTGGAACCACCACATAACGGATCCAAGTTCGTTGATTACGTTTTTGCAGATATTTCGCAAATTCCAGCGTCCGTTTATTTGGTACGCCAATAAGGTTTTGGTGCACTTGATCGTTAAGTTCTTTTAAATCAAGCAACACAAGATCGGTTACATCAAGCAATTCATCAATAATATGATCGTAATGACGCACAAAACCATTGGTGTCTAAACAGGTATTAATGCCTTCTGCTTTACAAGCTCGGAACCAATCTCGCACAAATTCTGCTTGGAGAACAGCTTCCCCACCAGATGCCGTCACGCCACCACCAGTCGCATTCATAAAATGGCGATAACTCACCACTTCTTTCATGAGCTCTTCAACACTGATTTCGCGACCACCGTCAAGATCCCAAGTATCACGGTTGTGGCAATATTTGCAACGCATTAAACAGCCTTGCATAAATAAAATAAAGCGAATCCCCGGTCCATCCACGGTGCCACAAGATTCAAAAGAATGAATTCTTCCTAAAACAGACATACATAAATTTCCAAAAAATGAATATGGCTAAATTTTACCAAAAATATCGTCTATAAAAAATGAGCCTGACTTAAATCAGGCTCATAATTTTTATGTTCCCGCTAAAGTGCGGTTAAATTTTATTGTGTTTTAGAACGATTCTGTGAATGTACGAGTCACGACGTCTTGTTGTTGCTCTTTAGTTAAAGAGTTGAAACGTACTGCGTAACCAGATACACGGATGGTTAATTGCGGATATTTATCCGGATTTTCCATTGCATCTAATAACATTTCACGGTTTAACACGTTCACGTTTAAGTGTTGGCCACCTTCTACTGTTGCTTCATGGTGGAAGTAACCATCCATTAAGCCTGCAAGGTTACGACGTTGTGCTTCTGCATCTTTACCTAACGCATTTGGTACGATTGAGAAGGTGTAAGAAATACCATCTTTCGCGTAAGCAAATGGAAGTTTAGCAACAGAAGTTAATGACGCTACCGCACCTTTTTGGTCACGACCGTG
This sequence comes from uncultured Haemophilus sp., assembly GCA_905205995.1. Classification (GTDB taxonomy): domain Bacteria; phylum Pseudomonadota; class Gammaproteobacteria; order Enterobacterales; family Pasteurellaceae; genus Haemophilus_D. The sequence continues at coordinate 5,014 of CAJLFU010000008.1, forward strand.
CATTGGGTTCGCACCTGGTCCGAATGGCGCACCTGAGCGACGACCATCTGGAGTGTTACCTGTTTTCTTACCATAAACCACGTTAGAAGTAATGGTTAATACAGATTGTGTAGGTACAGCGTTGCGGTAAGTTTTAAGTTTTTGAATTTTCTTCATGAAACGTTCAACTAAGTCACAAGCGATGTCATCAACACGGTTGTCGTTGTTACCATATTGTGGATATTCACCTTCGATTTCGAAGTCGATCGCTACGTTGCTTGCTACAACATTGCCATCTTTATCTTTGATGTCGCCACGAATTGGTTTAACTTTCGCATATTTAATTGCTGAAAGTGAGTCTGCTGCAACAGAAAGACCTGCGATACCACAAGCCATAGTACGGTATACATCACGATCATGTAACGCCATTAATGCTGCTTCGTATGAATATTTATCGTGCATGTAGTGGATGATGTTTAAGGCAGTCACATATTGTTTTGCCAACCAATCCATAAAGCTGTCCATACGAGTCATGACTGTGTCGAAATCTAACACTTCATCAGTGATTGGTGAAGTTTTCGGACCTACTTGCATACCTAATTTTTCATCGATACCGCCGTTGATTGCGTATAACAATGTTTTCGCTAAGTTTGCACGAGCACCGAAGAATTGCATTTGTTTACCAACAACCATTGGTGATACACAACATGCGATTGCGTAGTCATCATTGTTGAAGTCTGGACGCATTAAATCATCGTTTTCGTATTGAACAGATGAGGTATCAATCGATACTTTCGCACAGAAACGTTTGAAGTTTTCAGGTAATTGCTCAGACCAAAGGATAGTCAAGTTTGGTTCTGGAGAAGTACCCATGTTGTAAAGGGTGTGTAAAATACGGAATGTATTTTTGGTTACTAATGTACGGCCATCTAAACCCATACCTGCGATGGTTTCAGTTGCCCACATTGGGTCACCAGAGAATAATTGATCGTATTCAGGTGTACGTAAGAAACGAACCATACGAAGTTTCATGACTAAGTGGTCAACTAATTCTTGCGCTTCAGTTTCAGTAATTTTACCCGCTTTTAAATCACGTTCTATATAGATATCGATAAAGGTTGCAGTACGACCGAATGACATCGCTGCACCATTTTGTGATTTGATTGCTGCTAAGTAAGCAAAGTACATCCATTGAATTGCTTCTTTAGCGTTAGTTGCTGGGTTAGAAATATCGTAACCGTAGCTTGCAGCCATTTGTTTCATTTGGCCTAATGCACGGTGTTGTTCTGCGATTTCTTCACGTAAACGGATAGTTGCTTCAAGATTTACGCCATCTTCTAAGTCTTTTTGTAAAGAAGAGAATTGTGCGTATTTATCTTTCATTAAGAAGTCTACACCGTAAAGTGCTACACGACGGTAGTCACCGATAATACGGCCACGACCGTAAGCATCTGGAAGACCAGTTAATACACCTGATTTACGGCAACGTAAAATATCTGGTGTATAAACATCGAATACGCCTTGGTTATGTGTTTTACGGTATTCAGTGAAGATTTTTTTCACTTCAGGATTTAATTCACGACCGTAAACTTTACATGAACCTTCCACCATTTTAATACCACCAAATGGCATAATGGCACGTTTTAATGGAGCATCAGTTTGAAGACCTACGATTTTCTCCAAGTCTTTATTGATGTAGCCTGGCGCGTGAGAAATAATCGTTGAAGGCGTATGCTCGTCAAAGTCTAATGGCGCGTGAGTACGGTTTTCAACTTTGATCCCTTCCATTACAGTTTCCCAAAGTTTTGTTGTCGCTTCGGTTGGACCAGCTAAGAAAGAATCATCACCTTCATACGGGGTGTAGTTCTTCTGAATAAAATCACGCACGTTGACGTTTTCTTGCCAGTCACCGGCAACGAACCCTGTCCACGCAACTTTTTGTGCTTCATTAAGTTCTGACATAGTCATTTCCTTTTTTAATTGATAAAAAATAAGTCTGTTAGTTCGTTAGTACATTAGTGAGCTTTAGTTAAATAACGTTGGAATAAGCCGATACAAACTGCGCCGCCCACAATATTGCCCAACGTTACGGGAATTAAATTCTTCACAATGAGATGATAAAGATCTAAGTCTGCATATTTCATTGGATCCACACCAATTTGTTGCCAAAATTCTGGTGTACTAAAATGTGCTGTAATAATGCCAAGCGGAATCATAAACATATTTGCCACACAGTGTTCAAAACCTGATGCCACAAATAAGCCAATTGGCATAATCATAATAAATGCTTTGTCTGTAACAGTTTTACCGGAATAAGACATCCATACCGCTACACACACCATAATGTTACATAAAATACCAAGGTTAAATGCCTCAAACCAAGTATGATGAATTTTATGTTGCGCGGTTGCCAAAATGGTTAAACCCCATTGACCACTTGCTGCCATGGTTTGTCCCCCAAACCAAATCACCGCAGCAATAAATAAACCGCCTACGAAGTTGCCTAAATACACCACAATCCAATTTCGGATCATTTGTGCTGTAGTGATTTTTCCGCCTACGCGGGCAACTAAGGTTAAAGTAGAAGAGGTGAATAATTCAGTTCCTAAAATCACCACCATAATTACGCCTAAAGAGAAGACTAATCCACCAACTAACTTGGTTAATCCCCAAGGTGCGCCAGCGCTCGCTGTTTGAGTTGTCGTATAAAATACAAAGGCTAATGCAATACAAGCCCCAGCACTAATACCAGACATAAATGATAAAAATGGACGTTTTTGCGCTTTATACGCAGCGACGTTTTCAGCATAATCCGTTGCTTCAACTGGTGTGAGAGCAACAGAAGATTGATTTAAATTTTCTGATGCCATATCTTACTCCAAATAATTAATTGATTATTTTTATACTTCAACATAGGTATTTTCATACCTATTGTCATTCTACTCTCTTAAAAAACCTTTGCAAGAAATCCCCTACTTATTTCAAAAAAATTTGATATTTTGCAAATTTTGGTAAATTTTATCTTTAAATACAAAAAAAGCGAGATATCACTATCCCGCTTTTTATATATAAATAACGCAGATTAAAACGCAATACGATCGCGATTTTTCTCTAACGTTGCTTTACCAATGCCTTGTACTTCAAGCAATTGTTCTGCCATAGTGAAATTACCGTGCTTTTCACGATACTGCACAATGGCTTCCGCCTTTTTCGCACCAATACCAATTAGCGCTTTTTGAATTTCTGATGCACTGGCGGTATTGATATTTAATTTATCACTCACTGCTTGTTGTGTAGTTTGTGATGCGGTTTGTTGCTGAACTTGCGCTTGAGGTTGAGCCTGTTCAGCCACCTTTTCTTCTGCAAACACTTGCGAGCTCAACATTGTGGTCGCAACAAATAATGAATTAAATAAATGTTTCATCAATTTCATAAAAATGTCCTTTATTAACAAAAAGTACCGTTGATTCATATCAACAGCGACATTTTTAAGAAACACCAAAAACACGCAAGAAATTGACCGCACTTTTGCGATCCTGATCGCAAAAATTACATTTAAGTAAATGAAAAAACGACCTTAGCGCACCACCACTGCCGTGCCACTTGCAATCACCATAAACATGCTTTTCGTGCCCACTGTTGTGTAGTTAACTTCCACGCCAACAATAGCATTAGCACCCAAGGCATACGCTTTTTCTTCTAGTTCTTTCAACGCATCTTGACGCGCACGACTAATACGACGCTCATAAACACTAGAACGCCCACCAATCACATCCGTAATGCCAGCAAAGAAATCACGCATGAAATTGGCACCCGCAATCACCTCACCGAAGACGACTTGTTTATATTCTACGATTTGTTTCCCTTCAACATTAGGGGTTGTTGTCACAATCATTTTGTATCCTTAAATTCTCGTTAAAAATTAACCGCACTTTAGACGCTTAATTTTGATTTTAAAACAGCTAATGCCTTCGCACGATGAGAGATTTTCTTTTTCTCTACGGTTTCTAATTCTGCAAAAGTACAGCCTTTTTCTGGGCTAAAAAAGAGCGAATCATAACCAAAGCCATTTTCACCTTTCTCTTCATAAATAATCTTACCATCACATTCACCTTGAGCAATGATTGGAGAAGGATCACTTGGGTGTTGTAATAACACAATCGTACTCACAAATTTTGCTTGGCGACGTTCAGTTGGAACATCAGCTAATTCTGCCAGTAATTTTTCACGATTTTTCGCATCGGCTTCATCACCATCTACACCCGCATAACGTGCAGAATACAATCCTGGCGCACCATTTAACGCATCCACCACGAGACCGGAATCATCCGCTATTGCCGGTAAACCTGATTTTTCAGCCGCATAGCGTGCTTTAAGAATCGCATTTTCGACAAACGTTAAGCCCGTTTCCTCTGGACTTTCGATGCCTAAATCCGTTTGAGCAATCACTTCAAAACCGAAATCAGCTAATACATCCGCCATTTCTTTTACTTTGCCTTTATTACCTGTGGCAAGCACAATTTTTTGTTTCATGATTCTGTCCCTCATATCAAACATTGTCTTATTTTAGCATCTCACCAAAAATTTTCGGAATAAATATTGACCTTAACCTTAGGTCAAAGTTTATGATTGGTGCTCATTCAGTTATCACATAGGAGAAAAACATGAAAAAACTTATGACTTTTATCACACTTAGCGCTGCTGCAGTTTCAATTTATGGCCAAGCTAATGAACAACCGCATCAAGCACACATGAATATGCCAATGTCGACAGATTCTGCAATGCAACAAGAATTAATGCAAGGTATGAATCAAATGCATCAAGACATGATGGCAGCTGCGCAATATAAAGATCCTGATGTTGCTTTTGCAGCAGGTATGTTGCCACACCATATTGGCGCAGTAAAAATGGCGGAAGTTGAATTAAAATACGGAAAAGATCCTGAGATGCGTAAGCTTGCTGAGAATATTATTAACGCACAACAAGTAGAAATTGAACAAATGCAAAAATGGCTTAAAGTGCACAATAAAAAATAAAATAACACAAAAAAGTGCGGTAAATTAACCGCACTTTTTTAATAGAATTAGTTTACTTCTTTAATTCGTAACTCTTTTGGCACTTCAAAGAACATATTTTCTTCTAAGCCTTGAAGCTCTTCGATACTATCCGCACCAAATTCTTTTAATCGAGCAATCACAGATTGCACCAACTCTTCGGGTGCTGAGGCCCCTGCTGTTACGCCAATTGTTTCAACGCCTTCAAACCAATCTGCTGTCACATCATTTGGATCATCAATCAATTTTGATTTCACGCCCATACGCGATGCCAACTCAGCTAAACGGTTAGAATTTGATGAGTTTTTAGAGCCTACAACCACGACTAGCTCACACTGTTTCGCTAATTCACGCACTGCTTCTTGGCGATTGGTTGTGGCATAGCAAATATCGTTTTTATGTGGGCCTTGAATAGCAGGATATTTGTCTTTCAATGCATTGATAGTTTCCGCCGTATCATCAAGAGAAAGTGTAGTTTGCGTCATAAAGGTTAAATCATCATTTTCTTGAATCGGCAAACGAGCAATGTCTTCCACGCTTTCAATTAAGAAAATACCACCTTCCTCGTTGTTGTACTGCCCCATTGTGCCCTCCACTTCTGGATGGCCTTTGTGTCCGATCAAAATCGCTTTTGTCCCTTTACGGCTTGCACGAGCCACTTGCATATGCACTTTGGTTACCAACGGACAAGTTGCATCAAATACTTTTAACTGACGATCTTTTGCTTCTTGACGAACGGCTTGTGACACACCATGGGCGGAGAAAATCACAATGGCGCCATCTGGCACTTCACTTAGTTCTTCCACAAAAATGGCTCCGCGTTCACGCAAACCATTCACCACAAAACGGTTATGCACCACTTCATGACGGACATAAATCGGTGCGCCATGAATTTCAAGCGCTAATTCAACAATGCTAATGGCTCGATCGACACCCGCGCAAAATCCACGAGGGTTAGCTAAAATTATCTTCATTTTTGACCGCTCTTTTTATCACCTTTAAAGGCATCTAATGCTAATAAACCCGCACCAATACAAATGGCAATATCTGCCACATTGAATACCGGATAATGATAAATATCCCAATAAAAATCTAAGAAATCCACCACAAAACCGTTATACGCACGATCTACCATATTGGCTAACGCACCACCAATAATCAGTGCATAAGCTGAATTTTGTAATTTTTGTTCTGCCGAATTCTTTTTCATAAAGTAAGCCAGCATTAAAGAAATCCCGATTGCTAGCACGATAAAGAAATATTTCTGCCAACCATCATGCTCAGCTAAAAAGCTAAACGCTGCGCCATAGTTACGCACATAGGTTAAATTAAAAACGGGTAATAGGTTCACGCTTTCATAGAGATCAAAGCGTTGGACCACAATATATTTGGTCAGTAAATCGAGGATAAATGCGACCGCACTTAACCAAAGGAATGAAAGTCCTGTTTTATTTTTTGTCATAGGAAATTATCTGTCTTTATAAATGGACGATGATTTTAGCAACTCGAACAACCTTTATAAAGTAAAAGGCATCAAATCATAAAAGGCGAACACATTGGCTCGCCTTTCAATGTTAATTACTTTTTCTTCACCGGTCTTTGCCAACCTTGAATATGACGTTGTGGCACGCGAGTGATCACAAGCTCATCTTTTTCAACGTTTTTCGTAATGGTTGAACCCGCACCGATAGTTGCACCATCTGCCACAGTAACTGGTGCAACTAATTGTGTATCCGAGCCCACGAATACATTGTTACCAATGATCGTTTTAAATTTATTCGCACCGTCATAGTTACAAGTAATGACACCTGCACCAATATTACAGTTCTCACCGATTTCGGTATCGCCCACATAAGTGAGGTGATTTACTTTAGAACCTTTACCTACTGTGGATTTTTTAATTTCCACGAAGTTGCCCACATGGGTTTCAGCCGCTAATTCAGCACCTGGACGCAAACGAGAGAATGGACCAATCGCCGCTTTCTCACCAATTGTCGCATCTTCTAAAACTGAATAAGGCTTGATCTCAACATCATCACCAATAGTCACGTTTTTCAATACACAACCTGCACCGATTTTTACTCGATCACCTAAACGTACATTGCCTTCCACAATCACGTTCACATCAATTTCAACATCTTTACCGTGTTCTAATGTACCGCGTAAATCAAAACGCTCAGGATCAATCAACATCACACCAGCAAGTAAAAGTTTTTCTGCTTGTTTGCGTTGATAATAGCGTTCCATTTTGGCTAATTGCAGGCGGTTATTCACCCCTTCAACTTCCATAAAATCAGTTGCTTGAACAGCTACAATCGGACAACCATCTTGATGAGCTAAGCTAATTACATCAGTAATATAAAACTCGCCTTGTGCATTATTATTATCTAAACGCGCTAACCATTTTTTGAAACTTGCACCATCTGAAACTAACACACCTGTATTAATCTCTTGAATTTTGAGTTGCTCAGGCGTTGCATCTTTTTGTTCAACAATCCCTACAACTTTGCCATTTTCACGTACGATTCGACCATAACCTGTTGGGTTATCTAATACGACCGTTAACACTGCGATACCATTTTCAGGTTTCGCATCGATTAATTTTTGCAATGTTTCCGGTGTAATCATTGGGCCATCGCCATACACCATTAAAACATTTTCATCATCACGGAAAAAAGGCATCGCTTGTTGCATAGCATGTCCTGTACCCAATTGTTCCGCTTGGAATACCCAGTTCACGCTTTCATTTGCCAAACGCTCACGCATTAATTCGCCACCGTGACCATAAATCAAATGCACGTTTTCCGCACCTAATTGATTTGCCGTATCGATCACATGTTTTACCATCGGTTTACCTGCCACTTTGTGCAAGACTTTAGGTAAATCAGAATACATACGAGTGCCTTTACCGGCTGCTAAAATCACTACGCTTAATGCTTTATTTGTCATAAATTTTTCTCTTCTTTATAAAAAATTTGGGCTTATTCTATCGTAGAATGGAGAATATGATAAGCCATTTAATTTTCATACATTCCTGACAAGACAAGATTGTATAAAAATCTCAAATCCTGTAAACTATCCTCCCGTCTTGATAGCTAATCATCTTTTTCTTTTATTTTTGACCGCACTTTTCAGCATTCTGCACAAATTTGCATAAAAGATGATTGGCTATAATCATTTTTATCCCAACATTTTAGGTCTCTCACTATGGCTACAAATTATATTTTCGTCACAGGCGGTGTGGTTTCATCGTTAGGTAAAGGTATTGCTGCTGCATCATTGGCAGCAATTTTAGAAGCACGTGGCTTAAACGTGACTATTATGAAATTAGACCCTTACATCAACGTAGATCCGGGTACAATGAGCCCAACCCAACACGGCGAAGTATTCGTGACACAAGACGGGGCGGAAACCGATTTAGACTTAGGTCACTACGAGCGTTTTATTCGTACCAAAATGACAAAACGCAATAACTTCACCACAGGTAAAATTTATTCTGAAGTATTACGCAAAGAGCGTCGTGGTGATTATTTAGGTGCGACAATTCAAGTTATCCCACACATCACCAATGAAATTAAAGATCGCGTGATTGCCGGCGCACAAGGCCATGATGTGGTAATTGTAGAAGTAGGCGGAACAGTGGGTGATATTGAATCGCTTCCATTCTTAGAAGCACTTCGTCAACTTGCCGTACAAGTAGGTCGTGAGAATACTCTCTTTATGCACTTAACGTTAGTACCATACATCCCGACTGCGGGCGAAGTAAAAACCAAACCAACTCAACATTCTGTAAAAGAATTACTTTCAATTGGCATTCAGCCAGATGTGCTTATCTGCCGTTCAGATCGCATGATTCCACCAAACGAACGTGCAAAAATCGCTTTATTCTGTAACGTACCAGAACGTGCGGTCATCTCATTAAAAGATGTGAATTCAATCTATCAAATTCCGGCATTATTGAAATCACAAGGTTTAGATGAATTCATCTGCCAACGTTTCCACTTAGACTGCCCTGAAGCGGACCTTTCAGAATGGGAGCAAGTGCTTTATCAAGAAGCAAATCCTGTGGGCGATGTGACCATCGGTATGGTGGGTAAATATACTGAATTACCAGACGCGTATAAATCAGTGAATGAAGCCTTAAAACACGCAGGTTTGAAAAACCGTTTAAGCGTGCATATCAAATATATTGATTCACAAGATGTCGAAACCAAAGGTACCGAAGTATTAAAAGGTGTCGATGGTATTTTAGTACCGGGCGGTTTTGGCTATCGCGGTGTAGAAGGCAAAATCTTGACTGCAAAATATGCGCGTGAAAACAATATTCCTTACTTAGGCATTTGTTTAGGGATGCAAATTGCGTTAATCGAATATGCACGTAATGTTGCAGGTCTTGAGAAAGCCAACTCATCTGAATTTGATCGTAACTGCGAACAACCTGTTGTTGGTTTGATTACAGAATGGCAAGATGCAGAAGGCCACATTGAAACCCGTGATGATAATTCAGATCTTGGTGGTACGATGCGTTTAGGTGCACAGCAATGTCATTTAATTGAAGGCTCAAAAGCGCGTGCATTGTATGGCAAAGAAACCATCGAAGAACGTCATCGTCACCGCTATGAAGTGAACAATAACCTGCTTCCACAAATTGAAAAAGCGGGCCTTAAAGTAACTGGTTTATCTGCGGATCGTAAATTAGTGGAAATCATTGAAGTACCAAACCACCCATGGTTTGTGGCATGTCAATTCCATCCAGAATTTACTTCAACGCCACGTGATGGCCACCCATTATTCGAAGGCTTTGTCAAAGCAGCTAGAGAAAATCAGTTAAAAACTGAAAAGTAATTTACTGATAATTCCATAAACAAGTGCGGTCAAAAATTCTTGTGTTTTTGACCGCACTTTGCATTTTTAAGCATTTTAATTTAATTGATTCTATTAGCGTTTCACCAAACGATAAGGCAAGATTTGCATTTTACATTTATCAGAAATATCACCTGAATCGAAATCATCAATAAAATGCCAATGTGCGGTATCTTTTGTTAAATCAGTGAGATAAATTTGAGTGTTACCTACTTTATAACGACACTCACCAATAACAAAATTCCTTTCACTACTTGCTTCATCCATATAATCACCGTGAACAACTTGGATAAGCTTCGCATGATTGGTTAAATCAGTGTAATACCACCAAATATCAAATTTATCTTTATCATTAGCTAACTGAACTTGCAAGCTCGGCTCTACAAAGTTCGCATTATAACTATGAGCTTGCTTTATTTGTGAACTTATTAACTCATTATGTTTCCACAGGTAATCATAATTGAGCTGGCGATTTTCATAAAATGCAACTTTACTCTTTAAACGAATCGTCGGTAGAATCACTTCACCTTCAGGTATTTCACAACTGGCTAAGGTAAAATCAGAATAAGACATCGAAGGCCCATTACCTTTTATTCGTACAAAAACAAAACTTCCTCTACTCAAACAAGACTGTCCATTTATAGAAATCGTTTCTGGCATGCCTAAGTCAGTATCATGTTGTTCACCCAATCTAACCAAGTTATTGATTCTAATAACATTACTATTTAATGAAAGTTTATTTAAACGAAAATCGGCCCACTTAAAATACGTATTATCGAGCGTAATAACATAATCTGGTGCATCTTCTCCGGTTGTTGCAAAAACAAATGCATTCGGAGATAAATCATCAATACCTGCTAAATACGGTTTATCTTGTAACTGAACACCTCTAAGCTCCCAATCTTGTGGAGCTGAAGAAAACAAAACATTAAATACAAAATAACTCAAAATAAATAATAACGTGACAATTCCAAACAATATACCAATTGTCCACAAAAATATTTCTAATGGTGTTTTTAAACGCTGCATATTTCTTAATATCTCTCTTAATCAATGTATTTGGATATTATGCTTTTCTTATCAATACAGAAAATGACTACTTCCCGAAATACTTTCATCATTTTCTTACCCTATAAAAAAGCAAATTTATTTAACTACACTTCAAAAAACATTTGAATTAGTATAACATTTTAGTCAACTATTTATCTAACTTAAATAAGTGGTTACTTTTAAATATATTTATAAAACATTCATCAATTCAACTGCTTGTTATAAAAGGAATAACCATGCATAAATTTTTACTGATAGCCCTTCTCGCTAGCCTTTCTACCTCTGCTTTCGCACTTTTCCCTGTTCAAACTGATTGGCAAGCGAATCACTTACAAGGCAAAGTGAAATCTGTTATTTCACATTCGGAAGATAATCCTGAAGCGGCAGAAGGAGAGGTGGTCAAGAACGATGTTCGTCAATTTTATAACGAACAAGGTTTCTTAATTAAAACTGAAGATGTTACTGGCGAGTCTGAACATTTCGATAAAACGACGGCGAATTATCGATATGATCAAAACAATCGATTAGAAGAAATTCGTTACGATATCTATAAAGAGACTCATGGAAGACTCTACCGCTATCAAGAAAACAGAGATGGTTCGGGTATCATTTTAGAAATCACCTATGTAGGCAAAAAGCCGAAAAAGCCGAACTTCCAAGAAGATTACATCAAAAGAGTTTATGACAAAGATGGCAAACTCATCTCTGAAGCTGTTTATTATGCAAAACTTATTGACGGCCATGCGAAAAAATTTCATTACAAGGACGATAAACTCATCAAAGCTTGTGACTTTGATGACAAAGGAAAAGAAAGCAATTGCGAAACTTATCGTTATCTCGAAAATGGCGACTTTGTACATAACACGTCTTTTAATGAGGGACGAGCAGATTTTACTTATGACAAAAATCACAATGAATTAAAACGCCAAATTTTTGACAAACACGGAAAATTGGAAGAAACCCTCACAACGCGTCATAAATTTGATCAACACGGTAATGTGATTGAAAGCATTATGTATGATGAAAAAGGTATATGGTTAGATAAAACCACAAAGAAATATGAATATTACGAGTAATCTCTTTTAAACTGAGCATTTTTATTATGTTTTTTAAATCTAAACAACACGCTGATAAATTAGACCAAACATTAACAACCAAACTGGACAAAATCTTTCAATATTTTAAGGCGAAAGAAGAGCCATCTGAGAGGTTGTTTGCCCGAAATCACAAAGTTGCGCCAATGGCAATCGCAACCTATTGGCATTATGGTAAAGCCAATTTAGATGAATCTGAATTTCTAGAAAATACGGGGTTATCTGATTTATACCAACCTCTAGAATTGCTTCTGACAAAAACAATGAAACTGCCTTGTATTACGCGCATAGAATTTGAAGAGGAAAATTGGGTTCAATTATTTCTTTCTATTGATTTTAAATTAAACCCAACAGATAGCTCACTTTTTAGAGTTTTTATTTTTCCCGATCAGGATAGCTTCGTTTTCGCCGTAACAGATGAAGCGAAAAAACTTTGTCAGGATATGGTGCTTGCCAAGCCATTTAATCAAAAGAGTCCGCATTATGAGAAATTTTTACATTCAGTTGATGCCGTGTTTAATGCGATTGAAAAGCCAGAAGATTTCTCGCTATTAGATCAAAAACTCGCAAAAATTGAACATTATCTTAAAAATCAGCCTGATGGATGTTTATTTGTCAAAAACAATGTCTTTAAAACAGATATTTACGCCTATCAATTTTACTATTCTGATAATTGGGACGATTACTCAAAAGAAAAATTTAATGAATTAGATTTTGACGGCGATATGTATGATTTACAAAGCCAATTCTGTAACCCAATGGGATTCGTACCTGCTTCTCGAGAAGAATTTTTTAATGGTTCTGGCTATTCTTTTTTAAATATTGGGTTCGGCATAAAACCGCATAAGGAATATGAACATATTATTGAATTTGAACTTCCTCAAAGAATTGAGTTATTTGCTGGGCAACCTATTAGCGATGGCGCATATTCATTACAACATGCTGATAAGCTTTTTATTTTTAATTTAATGGCAGCGATTTATTATGCCAAACCGCTTGATGAACAACATTACAAGTTTGATTTGTTAAAACAAGCCGTTGATTTGATTTGCGATAGTATTGACAGACGTGAAACTGAAATCAATCAAGAAGCCTTATTTGATGAATTAATTACTTTGCTTGAAACGAAAAAATACATCAAAGCAAAATATATTAAGCAAGTTAAAAGCCTCTATAAATGGCTAAATAAAGACCTTGAAAAATGTCGAGAGAAAATGATCGCATTTGGTGATATCTATGAGGACGAAGATTTAGATGAAGAATACGCTAAATTGAGCCTTATCAGAAGTTATCTACATTGCTACCAAGATGACTGGAAGATTGATTATGACTCTCTCAATCATTTTTTTTCTGAGTCTCTTGAACAAACTTTCGAAATCACTTTTGAAGAAGTGCATCATGATTTTGCACGTATTAAGGCTAAAGTAGAAGCAAAAAGTGATTATACTTTGCTTTATGTTGATACAGGTTCCGACAATTTCTATTGCTTAGTTTGTCCAAAATCAGCAGCGCCTCGTATAATAGAAATTGCAGATATATTAAATTTACCTATCAACCATTAAATTTTAGATAAGAAAACTGCCTAGCTGCAATAAAGAGCGGTCAGTTTTTGTTGCATTCTTGCAAAATATCTCAGTGATTGAATAGCGGAATTTGTAATGTGAGTGAAAAGTAATAAAGCCCCGCGCTATAAAAATATTTTAGATAACTAACAAAATTAAACTTCTGACTATCGCTGCAGTCGTAATTTAAATAGAATACGCTTTTATCTACACGGAAATGAAAAAATGAAACTTGCTGTTATTTTACCCGCATACAATGCAGAAAATTTTATTGCTGAATGTTTAGAGTCATTATTGAATCAGACATTTAGTGATTTTTGTATTCTTGCGGTTAATGATGCATCTACCGATAACACAGGCAAGATTCTCGAGAATTATGCAGCAAAAGATGCTCGCTTACGTGTTTACCATTTACCTCAAAACCAAGGTGAACCTGCTGTAATGCAATTTGCCATGGATATGCTTAACTATATGAATGTTGAATATGTTGCACGTATGGATGCCGATGATATTTGTGTACCACACCGTTTTGAAAAACAAGTTCAATATTTAGATGACCATCCCGAAATTGATATTTTAGGAAGTAATGCACTACTCTTTAATGATGGGCAAACTGATAAAACGACTAAAGTGAGTGCACTTCCTCTTTTAGATAAAGATATAAAAGCATATTTTTCTTTAGCTCGCGACAATATCATTAATCCCTCTACTATGTGGCGACATTCTAGTATCAAGCCGCTCGGGATCAATTATGCACAAACAGCCACAGCTCCCGATTTTCATATGTGGGTACAATGCGCATTACACAAAAAGACATTTGCGAATTTACCAGAGCCATTATTGTTTTATCGGATACATCAAGGCCAAGCGAGTAAAATACATGACAAAATTAGCGAGTCTGTTCAATACTCTATGGAGCTATGGATAAGTCATTTATTTCCAGAATTAACACCTAAAGAAGTCAGCCTATTAAGTCTTATACTGCACGGCAAAACCATTAAATTACGCACTGAAGAGTTTGAAATCGCCTTTTCGGCTTATGACAAAGTTCGTTCTAATAATGGAAACTCGCTATTTGGAGAAGATCGAGAAACCATGTTTAGTATTTTAGACAGACATACGCAAGCTTTAAAAAAGGCATTCTATAAACACATATCTTAATATTTAAAGCGGTCATTTTTACAAGAAATTAAAAAAAGCGTGCATTCTTATACACGCATTTGTTCGATCACACCGTTATTTTTCTAAAATGAAATCACCAGAAACATATTGGTAAATATAACCCTTTTCATCATCAAACTGAATATCAAAATTCTTCAAATAAATAACAAAATCTTGTCCTTTAATTTTCATTAAATCATTTGATAATGTTTGCATGACACTATCTGACTGTGGTTTCATAAAATCAATATTATGTTGTTTGAATACATTTTGAATATGCTCATCCAGAATAACGCAGTATTTGTCATCTGTTTCGACAAAGCAAACCTTAAGTTGCTCAACAGGCTCTTTCTTAGGTACGCTTGAAGACTCACTTAATTCAATTTGGATATTTCTATCATTTTTTCGATAAATCCCTAATTTAGGGATATATATCAGTTTTTTATAACCATCGATATCAATAGATTGCAAATTTTGCGTAGTAAATTGCTTTCTGTACTGGTTATCCTTTGAACTAATCTCTTCACCATTAATGTAAAAGCGATCATTATATATAGAGAGAGTATTTAGCTCTTTAATTTTATCTCCATATTGTTGACCAAGGTGTAGCATATGGTCATCAAATTTCTCATATTCATAAGATCCAGGCATGCTTTTAAATACGATATAACGTGTCACATCGTCTAGTTCGACCCAATCATTTCTTTCATCTGGTTTCATCGTTTCCAAACGCTCGACCAAATTAACATCATCTCGAATCTTGCCTCGCCCATCAGATAAACCGAGTTTATTAATCAATTGATGAAAACGTGTTGTTTGGCTTTCAAGTGCTATTTCTTTGGGATTCACAACCCAAGTCATGGTAAACACAGCAACCATCACAATACCGGAAATCAAGCGATATTGACGAATTTTCGGCAGCATCAAAATGATACAAGAAACAGAAATAGCGATAGCTAATGCAACAAGGTAGATACGTTGCTCTGTCCAAGCATAAGCACTTACACGGCGTTCAATTGCCAACCATAACAGGATGATAGGAACAACAGAAAGATATGGATAAAACTTGAAGAAGGCTTCCCAACGAGCATTGACACAAATTGAACGCAAGGCATAAATACCAAACCCAGCAATTAAGTAAGGCAACGCAATATTGGCTACCATACCTTTTGGTAAAGCACCAACCAATGCAATTTTAACAACATACGCATAAAACAATATGGTAAAGATCATTAATGCCGGTGCTAATACAAAATTAACCAAAATTTCAAAAATGCGATTTAACGTCATTTCTGATTTAGCTTGGCGTTGTTGGAATACTAGAAAGAATAATGGTGGGAAAAATACTCCTAGTGAGGTATAAAGATGGCGTTGAAATTCTCGACTAAAATCGATATTAAACAATGCACTAATTGATTCCAAAATAGCTGCAACTAAACCAAATACTAACCCCCATGCGACGACAGCCAAAGCAATATAAAACAGGTTATTAAAATTACGATAAGTAAAGGCTTGATTGTTTTTTACAAATGGAAATCCACATAGCACAAATAATCCAATAATTTGAGCTCCCCAGAATTTCGGACTGGTGACATAAAAATCAACATCATCGTTAACAAGCCAAATAAAGATAACGGTAGCAAGCGGCACAACCCATGAAAAACGATACCATGCATAAGGGCGGGAAATATACACAAAAGCAAATAGCATTGCTTCAAATAGCCAGTAAGCCATGTGATTTTCTTTCGCATCAATACTCATATCCGTAAACCAGATACCGATAGCAAAAGCCGTAATCATAAAGATTTCAATCGGATGACTTAATATTGCTGATCTAATTTGTGTTTTAGTTTGACTAAAAAAAGCCGAAAGAGACATAATTTTTTCCTTTTTGACGTAAAAAGTAATAACTAACACTTAATAATCCATACTAAAACAGTATGGAATTTACGGACACTTTAACGAACTTTTATGGATAAATCCACTAAAATTAAATAGATATTGGATAAAAAGAGACAAAATCTCACCGCACTTTATTGAAAAACAAGATGCAGATCAAAGTGCGGTCATTTTTCCAAGACAAATTTCTAAATTTGCTTTATTATATTGCCACTTTAGGTTCGCCTAACTAATTTTAATTAACTTTAAACAGAGGAAAACAAAATGGCAAAAATCGTTAAAGTCATTGGTCGTGAAATCATCGACTCTCGTGGTAACCCAACTGTAGAAGCTGAAGTTCATCTTGAAGGTGGTTTCGTTGGTTTAGCAGCGGCTCCATCAGGTGCATCTACCGGTTCTCGTGAAGCATTAGAATTACGTGACGGCGATAAATCTCGTTTCTTAGGTAAAGGTGTATTAAAAGCGGTTGCTGCAGTAAACGGTCCTATCGCTGATGCATTAGTAGGTAAAGAAGCGTCTAACCAAGCTGAAATCGACCAAATCATGATCGATTTAGACGGTACTGAAAACAAATCTAACTTCGGTGCAAACGCAATCTTAGCGGTATCTTTAGCAAACGCAAAAGCTGCTGCAGCGTCTAAAGGTTTACCACTTTACGCTTACATTGCAGAACTTAACGGCACGCCAGGCGTTTACTCTATGCCATTACCAATGATGAACATCATCAACGGTGGTGAGCACGCAGATAACAACGTTGATATCCAAGAATTCATGATTCAACCAGTTGGTGCGAAAACCTTACGTGAAGCACTTCGTATCGGTGCTGAAGTATTCCACAATCTTGCGAAAGTATTAAAATCTAAAGGCATGAGCACTGCTGTAGGTGATGAAGGTGGTTTCGCGCCTAACCTAGCATCTAACGCTGACGCTTTAGCATGTATCAAAGAAGCAGTTGAAAAAGCAGGTTATGTATTAGGTAAAGACGTTACTTTAGCGATGGACTGCGCATCTTCTGAGTTCTACAACAAAGAAACCGGTAAATACGAAATGAAAGGCGAAGGCCGTTCATTCACTTCTCAAGAGTTCACACACTATCTTGAAGAATTAACTAAACAATACCCAATCGTGTCTATCGAAGATGGTCAAGATGAATCTGACTGGGAAGGTTTTGCATACCAAACTAAAGTGTTAGGCGACCGCGTTCAATTAGTGGGCGACGACTTATTCGTCACTAACACCAAAATCTTAAAAGAAGGTATCGAAAAAGGTATCGCAAACTCTATCTTAATCAAATTCAACCAAATCGGTTCTTTAACTGAAACTTTAGCGGCAATCAAAATGGCTAAAGATGCAGGTTACACAGCGGTTATCTCTCACCGTTCAGGTGAAACCGAAGATGCGACTATCGCTGATTTAGCGGTTGGTACAGCGGCAGGTCAAATCAAAACTGGTTCTATGAGCCGTTCTGACCGTATTGCGAAATACAACCAATTAATCCGTATCGAAGAAGCATTAGAACGTGCTGGCACACCAGCTCCGTTCTTAGGTTTAAAAGCGGTTAAAGGTCAAGCATAATTTTTGCTTAATTTAATGTAAAATAGCACCGCACTTTGCATAAAAGTGCGGTGTTTTTCTATCTAATATTCAAAGGAAAGAAAATGTTACATTTAACTCTCGAAGATCAACTCTTTCTCGGTCAACCAAAACAAGTCGGCACACACTCGACTGTGCATGATCACTTGGCGGTGATGTTTGAAGATGACGGTGAAACGGGCTATTTCTATGCGTTAGATATGCGTCAAAATGCGCACCTTGTTGTCGATTGCTTACATGTTTATAACGTCGATAACACTCGTAATCACCACGAAGCACGTAAATTAGAAATCTGCTGGGATGAAAGCGGTTATTTAGCCTTATTGCTCATTAACGGCTATCCGCATGCCGTATTTGATTTTGCTCATTTGATCGGCTATAACACTAACAAACATCCTCAGCCTGACTTAATGAGCATGTGGACACACGAAGAAATCACCAATGAACGTGCAACAGCATGGCTTGGTGTGAATACCATTAAATAGGATTAACTATGCGATTTTACCGCGGTCTTCAGCCTTTCAAGATCATGAGTTTTGATCTTGATGACACCCTTTACGATAACAGTGATGTCATTCGTTTGGCCGAAGAACGCTTTCTTCAATGTGTGCAAGAACACGCACAACTGAGCGAGCTTACCTCAGAATATTGGCGAGAATGGAAATGGCAACTGGCGGAGAAAGATCCCTTGATTGTTGAAGATGTGATCGCCTGGCGTGTCGAAACGTTACGCAACTTACTGGTACATCATGGTAAAAGTGCGGTTGAAATTGACCGCACTTTAGCTCTCGCCATGGAAGAATTTATTGAATGGCGACATAAAATTGATGTCCCCACTGAAAGCATTGAAGTATTAAACCAACTTAAAGATCGCTACCTGCTAAGCGTGATTACTAATGGCAATGTGATTGCTACACGTATTGGGTTTGAACACTTTCAGCTGAGTTTACGTGGTGGAGAGCAAGGCAGAGCGAAACCTCATCAAGATTTATTCCACCAAACCTCCCATTATTTTGGCGTAAAACCGAATGAAATTTTACACATCGGTGATAACTTAACCACGGATGTTCAAGGCGCCATTCAAGCCGGCTGCCAAGCTGTATGGATTAATTTATCGGGCAAAGATCTCAATTCATTTACTGAAGCAAGTGTTTTGCCTACATTAGAAATCAATCATTTAACTGAATTATTAACACTTTAACTCTATGATGAAAAAGAAAAATCAAGTTCTCGTCAGTCTTTCTATTGTCGCTTTATTGGGCGGCTGCTCAGAAGAGCAAGTTCAACGAGATGTTTATAACAGCCTTGAGGATTGTTTAGCCGATTGGCAAAAAATTGAATTATGCGAAGCTGATCAATCTAGTGAAAATAATAGCGGCACAACTGCACATGCTGGATCTGGCTCCTCTCTCTCAGGCAATTTAAATACACGTCCAAGCAATAATAGTGAATGGTCAGAAGACAATCAGACCGTTAAACAAACCTTAAATCCAGATGGTGCAACTCACTCTGGCAACTCAAACGGTTCAGAAGGAACAAGCCACACCAGCTCTGCAACAGGAGAAGGGCACGGTAGTATGGGCAGTGCGATTGCAGGTGCCGCAATGGGTTATATGATCGCGCGTACGATGGGCTCATTTTTAGGTCCAAGCTACAATCCAAGTAACCGTGCCGTTTCAACGCCAACGGGTCAAGTTATCCAACCGCAAACTAATCGTTCTGTCGGTAAACCTGTATTAGTTAAAGGCAATGCAGGTAGCACTTACAGCAAACCAGTTTCACGCGGTGGCTTTAAAAGCTCTAGCTCAAGCAGCAGCCGTAGTTCAGGCGGTTAAATATGAAACGAATCACAGGTTTTCCTACTCGTCCCAATATGGTGCAACAATTATTAGATGTGGGCTTTGATTACTATAATCTGCCTTCCTCTGATGGCTCCCATTATTGGTCAGATAATGTGGCTTATGAATTTACCCTAGCTGAAATCGATCGCATTGAAGATGCCACCAATGAATTGCATGCAATGTGTATGGATTTTGTTGCCGATGAAATTAAACAAGGTGATTATGCACATTATCGCTTCACCGATTTACAGAAAAATCTGATTGAACAAACATGGGCTAAAAACGTACCGCACTTATATGGCCGTTTTGATTTTGGTTATGACGGCGAAAACCTCAAAATGTTTGAATACAATGCCGACACGCCAACTTCCCTGCTTGAAGCTGCCGTAGTGCAATGGCAATGGTTAGAGCAAATTGAAGGCTTAGCGCATCGTGATCAATTTAATTGGATTCACGAAGAATTGCTCAATCGCTTTCAGTTTATTCAACAACAAACAGGGCTAAACGATTTCCATTTTAGTGCCATGCAAGAAGCGGGCCGTGAAGATTGGGGCAATATCGATTACTTGGCGGACGTAGCTTACAACGCAGGTTGGCATATTCATCAGCTCGCTATTGAAGACGTAGGCTATGATAAAGACAGTCAGCAATTCCTCGATCTGAATAATCAACCTATTGATTGTTTATTTAAGCTCTACCCGCTTGAATGGATGACTACGACAGAATATGCACCACACATGCTTAATTCATCCACCACTTTTATTGAACCTGCATGGAAATTACTATTAAGCAATAAAGTGCTATTAGCGAAATTATGGCAAAAGCACCCAAATCACCCATTATTACTACCTGCTTACTTTAGTAAACATGATATTACCGATCGTCAATCAATATGGGTGAAAAAACCGACGTTAGGCCGTGAGGGCGCCAATGTTTCTTACTATGAAAAACGTAATGGTCTGGAATTTGCCGCCAAAGGCAGCGAACATTCAGCCTTCTACGATCAAGCAGGTTACATCTATCAACAAAAATTTGAACTACCAAATTTTGATGGCATGTATCCAATGATTGGTTCTTGGGTAGTGGGTGATGTGGCTTGTGGCATCGGATTGAGAGAAGATTTTACCCCTGTTACCGGCAATGATAGTCACTTCATTCCGCATTACTTTGTAGAATAAAAACAACGCAAGAACTGACCGCACTTAACAGATAAGAAGGAGATAAATATGTATCCATTTAGTTTTCAAAACCCTACTCGCATTGAATTTGGTCTCGATAAAGAAAAAGAGATGGGTAAATATATGCACGAATACGGTGCAAAAAAGACCTTAATTATCTATGGCAGTGAGCGTGTCAAACAATCAGGCTTATTTGAAGATGTGGCGAAAAGCTTGCGTGAGCATGGAATTGAATATATTGAATGTGGTGGGGTAAAAAGTAACCCGACAATCAGCAAAGTCCGTGAAGCCGTTGCAATGGCGAAAGCCTTTGGTGCAGATAGTGTTCTGAGTATTGGTGGAGGCTCTTGCCTTGATAGTGCGAAAGCGATCGCGGCTGGTGCGTGCTATGAGGGTGATACTTGGGACTTTTTTAAAGGCACACTGGTGCAAAAAGCATTAATGATTTTTGATGTGATCACCCTTGCGGCAACAGGCAGTGAAATGAACTGGGGAGCCGTCATTACCAATGAAGAAACACAGCAAAAATATTCAATTCACAGCAATCATTTATTCCCAAAAGTATCAATCATTAATCCGAAATTGCAAGCGACCGTCAGTCGTGATTATTTAGTGTATTCTGCCGCAGATATTATTGCTCATTCTATTGAAGCCTATTTCACGGCAGAATATCGTCCTGAAATTATTGATTTCTTAGTAGAAAGCAATATTAAAACCGTTATCCGTACGACTGAAATCCTGCTCAATGATCCACAAGATCTCAATGCTCGTGGCGAATTTGCCTGGGCAGCTACACTTGCATTGAACGGTTTAACCCATTTAGGTATCTCACCTTACGGTTTCCCAAATCATATGATTGAGCATTCCATGAGTGCAATTTCAGATGTACCACATGGCGCAGGGCTCTCTGTAATTATGCCTGCGTGGATGCAATGGTATCAATCTCAAAGACCTGCTCAATTCAAACGCTTTGCTAAGGAAATATTCGGCTTAGATAAGGCTGAAGACGGTATCTTCGCCTTAAAAGCTTGGTTTGATAAAATCGGTACACCAACTCGTCTTGAACAACTTAGCATTGATGATAAAACCTTATCTGAAATTGTCGATAATGCGGTTCAAACTGCTATTAAGGCGAAAATGGATAAGATTTACACCAAAGAAGCTATTGAAGCAATTTTCGCTTTAGCGAAATAATCTCTCATAAAAAGAGCGGTCAAATTCCATTGTTTTGTGAATTTGACCGCTCTTTTATATTCTCAATATTTCACTTTATTGAAAAGAACACAAAAAAATAACCGCACTTCAGTTACCCAAAGTGCGGTTAATTTGAATTAAGTTTTAACGCTTAATTATAGTGAAGCTTGATCAACAGCCACACCAGCACCCATAGTTGTAGAGATGCTTACTTTCTTGATAAAGATACCTTTTGCAGTAGTTGGTTTTGCTTTGTTTAAAGCAGCCAATAATGCTTGAAGGTTTTCTTTTAATTGAACTTCAGAGAAGTTTGCTTTACCAATTGTTGTGTGGATGATACCGTTTTTATCGTTACGATAACGGATCTGACCAGATTTAGCATTTTTAACTGCTTCAGCAACGTTTGGTGTTACGGTACCAACTTTAGGGTTTGGCATTAAACCACGTGGGCCTAATACTTGACCTAATTGACCAACAACACGCATTGCATCAGGAGAAGCGATAACAACGTCAAAGTTCATTTCGCCTTTTTTGATTTGCTCTGCTAAATCTTCCATACCGACTAAATCAGCGCCAGCTTCTTTAGCTGCATCTGCGTTAGCACCTTGGGTGAACACAGCTACGCGTACTTCACGACCAGTACCGTGTGGTAATACAGTTGCACCACGAACGTTTTGGTCTGATTTACGAGGATCGATACCTAAGTTTACTGCAACGTCAACACTTTCAACGAATTTAGCTGTTGCGAATTGTTTTAATAACGCGATTGCTTCGTTGATTTCGTATGCTTTAGTAGAATCTACGCCAGCTTTGATTGCTTTCATTTTTTTAGTCAATTTAGCCATCGTATTATTCCTCCACCACTAGGCCCATTGAGCGAGCAGTACCAGCAATTGATTTCATTTTAGTTTCGATAGTCGCGCCAGTCATATCTGCTGCTTTAGTTTCAGCGATTTGACGAACTTGATCTAAAGTTACTTTACCCACTTTATCTTTGTTCGGTTTACCTGAACCAGATTTGATACCTGCAGCTTTTTTCAATAATACTGCTGCTGGTGGAGTTTTAGTAATGAAAGTGAATGAACGGTCTGCATATACAGTGATAACAACTGGAATTGGTAAACCTTTTTCTAAGCTCTCAGTACGAGCGTTGAATGCTTTACAGAATTCCATGATGTTCACACCTTGTTGACCTAATGCAGGACCAACTGGTGGTGATGGGTTTGCCATACCAGCTGCAACTTGCAACTTAACGTATGCTTGGACTTTTTTTGCCATTTTTTAGTTTCCTCTAAATGGGTAATAACGCCGAAATCGGCTCCCCTGTTAATGAAAGGCTGTATTTTAATTAATCAGCCTCGAAATTTCAAGCAGAAAAACTACTCGAAAAACAACCGCACTTTATTTTTTAAGTGCGGTCATTAAATTTCTTATTTTGGAAAAGGGAAATTAACGTGTTTTTTCCACTTGACCAAATTCAAGCTCAACTGGTGTTGCACGACCGAAGATAGATACAGACACTTTTAAGCGACCTTTTTCGTAATCCACTTCTTCAACCGTACCATTAAAGTCAGCAAATGGACCTTCTGTCACACGCACTTCTTCACCTGGTTGATATTCTTTACGATGACGTGGTTTTTCAGCACTTTGCTCTAAACGATTTAAAATTAAATCTGCTTCACGTTTAGAGATTGGCGCTGGCTTATCTGGTGTACCACCGATAAAGCCCATTACACGTGGTACGCTTTTCACTAAGTGCCATGTGTCATCATTCATTGCCATTTCAACTAATACATAGCCAGGGAAGAATTTACGTTCGCTTTTACGACGTTTACCTGCTACGTTTTCAACGACTTCTTCAGTCGGCACTAACACTTCACCAAACTGATCTTCCATTTGTTGTTGTTTGATATATTCACGCAATGTGATTGCAACACGACTCTCAAAGCCTGAGAATGCTTGCAATACATACCAACGTTTTTTGGATACGTTTTCAGTTTCGCTCATTTTAGAATCTCAAATCAGTTAAGAAGTTAATCAATGCAATGATAATTGAATCAATTGCCCAGAAGAATAAAGAGGTAAGCACGGTTACCCCAATTACGATTAAAGTTGTTTGACGTGTTTCTGCACGAGTTGGCCATACCACTTTACGACCTTCAACTTTTGCTTCGCTAAAGAATGTACGAGCTTTTGTACCTTGATTAGTAATTGCAGCTAAACCAAAGGCAATTAATAAAGCGACAACTACGCCAACTACACGTACAGGTAAAGAGAAGGCGTCTTTAAAATAAACGTTACCAATCGCTGCAGCAGTAAAAAATGCCACAGAAAGAATCCAAAGAAGCGTGTTTAAGCCTTTTGATTTTCCTTCTACGACTTGTTCTTGGTCGTGTTTCTTTTTCTCAACAATTTCAGTTGCCATAAGTGAATCCGTATAAAATAAGGGATAAATAATTTTTAGATTAATTTCAGAACGTGCGATTGTAGCATTTTCTTTCGGGATTGCCTATGAAAAATATTAGAAAAAACAACCGCACTTTCTGTTAATTTTTATATTCGAGCTTCGGTGGTTTGTTATCAACGATGGTTTCTTCATCCACAATCACTTTTCGCAAGTTTTCGATTGAAGGTAAATCATACATCGTATCTAACAATACAGCCTCAACGATTGAGCGTAAACCACGCGCACCAGTTTTACGTTCAAGGGCTTTTTTCGCCATCGCTTTTAATGCTTCTGGGGTGAATTCAAGTTCCACATCTTCTAAGCCAAATAATGCTTGATATTGTTTGGTCAGTGCATTTTTCGGTTGAGTAAGGATCTGAATCAACGCTTCTTCATCTAATTCGCTTAATGGCGCAATCATTGGAAGACGACCAATAAATTCTGGAATTAAACCAAATTTCATTAAATCATCCGGCTCAACTTGACGGAATAATTCAGAAAGATTTTCTTTCTCTTCTTCCTTCTCTACTTTCGCATCAAAGCCAATTCCTGTATCAGTTTGTGTACGCTTACCGATAATTTTATCTAAGCCAGCAAATGCCCCACCACAAATAAAGAGGATTTTTGAGGTATCCACTTTCAACATTTCTTGTTGAGGGTGTTTACGTCCACCTTGTGGCGGTACAGATGCGATAGTGCCTTCAATTAATTTCAATAAGGCTTGTTGCACACCTTCACCAGACACATCGCGAGTAATAGACGCACCTTCTGATTTACGACTAATTTTATCAATTTCATCAATATAGATAATGCCCTGCTCTGCTTTTTCCGTATCGTAATCGCAGTTTTGCAATAATTTTTGCAGCACATTTTCCACGTCTTCGCCCACATAACCGGCTTCAGTTAACGTCGTCGCATCAGCCATAGCAAAAGGTACATTTAAACGACGCGCCAAAGTTTGTGCTAATAAGGTTTTACCGCTACCTGTTGGACCAATTAACAAGATGTTACTTTTACCTAATTCCACATCATTGCTTTGGTGGTTCGTACGTAAGCGTTTATAGTGATTGTAAACCGCCACTGACAAGACTTTTTTCGCATAATCTTGCCCAATCACATAATCATCTAAGTGCGCACGAATTTCGTGCGGTGTCGGTAATTTTTCTTCAACTGCCAGTTCGCTAGGTGTTTCGATTTCCCCACTGTCTTCCAACATACTGTGGCAAAGCTCGATACACTCGTTACAAATATAACCATCTGTACCTGCAATTAATTTACCTACTTCACTTTTTTCTCTTCCGCAGAAAGAACAGTGAAGGTCGTTATCATTTGTTGTCATGTTAAATCCTTAACGTTTAATCAACACATCGTCCACTAAGCCGTAAGCTTTTGCTTCTTCTGCCGACATAAAGTTGTCACGATCGGTGTCTTTTTCGATACGCTCGATGCTTTGACCTGTATGGAAAGCAAGACGCTCGTTTAAGGTTTGTTTGATTTTTAAAATTTCTTGAGCGTGGATCTGAATATCTGATGCTTGTCCACGGAAACCACCCAACGGTTGGTGAATCATCACTCGTGCATTCGGTAATGCAGCTCGTTTTCCTGCTGCTCCTCCTGCAAGTAAAAATGCGCCCATTGAGCAAGCTTGGCCAATGCAAAGAGTACGCACATCCGGTTTAATAAATTGCATGGTATCGTAAATTGCCATACCCGCAGTCACTGAACCGCCTGGTGAGTTAATATAAATATTGATGTCTTTTTTCGGATCTTCTGATTCTAAGAAAAGTAGCTGTGCCACAATCAAATTTGCCATACGATCTTCTACTTCACCACTCAAGAAGATCACGCGCTCTTTTAATAGGCGGGAATAAATGTCGTACGAACGTTCACCACGAGAGGTTTGTTCGACAACCATAGGAATTACACTCATTTTTGCCCCTAAATATGTGCTAAAAAATCGGGCAATATTCTACCCGAAAATCAGTAAAAACAAAATGCGGTCGCTTTTCATTTAAAAAAACGACCGCACTTTTCGATGATATACCTGTGAATTTAATTCACGTTCTATCAATTATTATGCTTGTGGATTCATGATCTCATCAAATGAAGACGCTTTTTCAGTCACTTGAGCTTTAGCAAGAACGGCATCAACTGCTTGTTCTTCTAATACTACGTTGCGAATGTTGTTCATTAACTCTTCATTTTGGCTGTAATATTCAACGACTTCAGCCGGTTGTTCGTAAGCAGAAGCGATATCCGCGATCATTGCTTTCGCACGTTCTTCATCCGCTTTCAATTCGTTTGATTTGATCACTTCAGAGAATAATAAACCAACTTGAACACGACGTTTTGCATCAGCTTCAAATAACTCACGTGGTAATTGTGCAGCTTGTTGTGCATTGCCACCGAAACGTTGTGCTGCTTGGTTACGTAACACATTGATTTCTTCTTCTACTGCAGAAGCTGGAACATCAATTGGGTTTTGTTCGATTAAACCGTTGATCACTTGTTGTTTAACGCGAGAAACTAATGCGTTTTTCAATTCACGTTCCATGTTTTTACGGATTTCTGCACGTAAATCTGCCACAGTTTTGGTGTTTGGACCAAATTTAGCAACGAATTCATCTGTTAATTCTGGTAATTCCATTTCTTCTACTTTTTTCAAGGTGATCGCAAATTTTGCATCTTTACCTTTTAAGTTTTCAGAATGGTATTCCGCTGGGAAAGTCACATTGATATCGAATTGTTCGCCTGCTTTGTGACCTACGATGCCCTCTTCAAAACCAGGAATCATGCGGCCTTGGCCCATGAATAGAACGAAATCAGTTGCTTTACCGCCTTCGAATTCTTCGCCATCTACTGAACCAACGAAGTCGATTGTTACGCGTGAATCTGCTTTAGCTGCTGCTTTGCTTTCAACCCAAGTTGCTTGTTGTTTACGTAATACATCGATCATTTTATCGATATCAGCTTCAGTGATTTCAACAGTTGGTTTCTCAACTTTGATGTTTTCTAAGCCTTTTAATTCAACTTCTGGGTACACTTCGAAAGTTGCAGTGAATGATAAATCTTTACCAGGTTCGAACGTTTCGATAGCGAAAGTTGGACGACCTGCGATGTTGATTTTCTCAGCGATTACTGCATCAAAGAAATGACGTGGTAATAAATCGTTTAATACATCTTGACGGATTGATGCGCCAAAACGTTGTTCAATGATGTGAGCTGGCACGTGACCTTTACGGAAACCATCAACACGTACATTTTTTGCTGCACGTTTGAATTCTTCACGAGTTGCTTTTTCTACAGCTTCAGCTGGAACGGTGATCGTCACACGACGCTCTAAACCTTGAGTTGTTTCAATATTTAATGACATTTGTAACCTCAATTAATGTTGCACTCGGTAAAAACCACACCGAACACGTTATTGTTTGTAAAAATAAAAAACCGCCAAATTATAGCGAAAGAAAATCAAACAGTCGATAGAAACCGGAAAATTCAATAGAAAACCCGCTAAAATTGCACAATTTATCAACAATTTTTGATAAAGAAAAAAGTGCGGTCAAAAATAACCGCACTTTTTATCGAATTATAAACCTTTCGGTAAACGAATTTTTTGACCTGGGAAAATCTTATCCGCGTCTTTAATCACTTCTTTGTTCGCTTCAACGATCGCGGTATATTTCGCGCCATTTCCGTAAGCTTTCTCAGCGATTTTCCACAAGGTGTCACCTTTTTGGATTACATAGAATGTTTCATCACTGCCTAAGGTTTCACCGTTATTGATGCTTGCATCGCTTGTTACTGAGTGGATACCTTGAATGTTACCCGCCATTAATACTGCTTTTTCTAATGCCGCTGCAGTTGATGCCACACCTTGGATATTTGCTACACCATTTTCAACGGTAACAGATAAGTTTTCCACGCCTGGATTGTCTTCTGCGATGTGTTGAGTCACTGCTTTAGACGCCTCTTCTTCTTTAGAGAAAACTTTCTTACCAATGTCACTGACAAAATCAAATAAACCCATTTTAAAGTTCCTTTTGTATGTTTGTTTAAGGGATTATTACGATACTGAAATTCCCTTCAGAAGTCTATAAATCAGAGTGTAAAGCTATGTAAATATTTCAAGAAAACTGATCTAAAATTGACCGCACTTTGATAGAATACGCCGATTTTTAATTTACTCACTCAGAAAGGAAAAATTATGCGTTGGCAAGGTCGTAGAGAAAGCTCAAATATTGAAGACAGACGTGGCTCCGGCGGCGGTAACTTCGGTGGTGGAAGAGGAACTGGTGTTTTCGGTATTATTATCTTATTAGTTGGTGCTTATTATGGCGTGGATCTTTCAGGCTTAGTTGGCACACCAGATTTTTCAGGACAAAGCTCTCAACGATTAGAAACCCAAGAAGAACAGCAGCTTGCGAGTCTTTCTAAAGTTGTATTAGCGGATACTGAAACCGTTTGGGGACAATATTTTAGACGAATGGGTAAAACCTATAGCGAGCCAACCATGGTGCTTTACAATGGCGTAACCCCAACCGCTTGCGGTACCGGTCAATCTGCAATGGGCCCATTCTACTGCCCAAGCGATCGCAAAGTTTACCTTGATTTATCATTCTATAATGAAATGAAAAATAAATTGGGTGCAGCAGGTGATTCAGCCTTTGCTTATGTGATTGCACACGAAGTCGGTCATCATGTACAAAATATGCTTGGTATTCTGCCACAAGTGAATCGCGCACAACAAAGCAGCGATCGTAAAACGGCAAATCAACTTTCTGTTCAATTAGAACTTCAAGCTGACTGTTTCGCCGGTGTTTGGGCGAGCCAAGCGGTGAAAAGTGGTTTATTTGAACGCGGTGATGAAGAAAAAGCATTTAATGCAGCAGAAGCTGTAGGCGATGACCGTTTACAAAAACGCAGCCAAGGTTATGTGGTACCGGATAGCTTCACTCACGGCACATCTGCACAGCGTCTAGAATGGTTCAGAAAAGGCTTACAAAGCGCTAACCCTTCTGTATGTAATACTTTTAACCAATAAGATCTTTAAGGCTGATTAATATCAGCCTTTTTTATTTCTGTTCATTTAAACATAAAAAAGAGCGGTCAATTTTGACCACTCTTTTCTTCATAATTTTAAGCTTACGCGAACTGACGTACTTCGCCGTTACCCGCTACGTTTTCCACACAACGTGGACAAAGTGCAGGATGTTCAGGGTTCACGCCGATTTTGTCAGAATAATGCCAACAACGTGGACATTTTTCACCGTTAGAACGAGCTACACTTACCGCAATTCCCTCTAACTCACCCGCAGCCACATCCGCAGGTTTGTCTGCTAATGCTTTCACTTCTGCTTTTGAGGTAATTAACACGAAACGTAATTCATTGCCTAATTGCTCTAACAATGCACGATATTCATCGTTAGCATAAACCGTTACTTCTGCTTCTAAACCACCACCGATCACTTTATCGTTACGGGCGATTTCTAATACACGGTTCACTTCAGAACGCACTTTAATCAGTTGTTGCCAGTAAGCATCATCTAATTTTTCATTCTCGCCTAAACCAAATAAGCCTTCGTAGAATTCTTCAGTGAAGACAAATTCAGCTCGCGCAGTTGCGGTTTGTGGTAAGTAACCCCAAATTTCATCTGCAGTGAAGGACAAGATTGGTGCCATCCAACGAACCAATGCTTCTGCGATGTACCATAACGCTGTTTGGCAGCTACGACGCGCAAGGCTGTCTGCTTTAGTGGTATATTGACGGTCTTTGATAATGTCAAGGTAGAACGAGCCCATTTCTACAGAACAGAAACGCATTAAACGTTGTACTACTGTGTGGAATTGATAGTTATCGTACGCCTCTTTAATTTCTTTTTGTGCATCTAACGCACAAGCCACCGCCCAACGATCTAAGCTAATCATGTCTTCCGGTTTAACGGAATCACGTTGAGGATCAAAGCCATTTAAGTTCGCTAGTAAGAAACGTGCCGTGTTACGAATACGACGATAGCTGTCCGCGGCACGTTTTAAAATTTCATCAGAAACGGTCATTTCACCCGTATAGTCGGTAGATGCCACCCATAAACGTAAAATGTCACCACCGAATTTATCCATGACTTCTTGTGGAGTAACGATGTTACCGATAGATTTTGACATCTTACGGCCTTGACCATCCACCGTGAAGCCATGAGTTAATACTTGTTTGTATGGTGCTTTGCTGTCTGTTGCCGTAGAAAGCATTAAAGAAGACATAAACCAACCACGGTGTTGGTCAGAACCTTCTAAATACATATCGATATCTTGGCCGTTAAATTCTGGACGATTCGCGACAACAGAAGAATAGGTTGATCCTGAGTCAAACCATACGTCAAGAGTATCAGGCACTTTGCGATAGGTTTCTGCGTCCGCACCTAATAATTCTTTTTCGTCTAAATCCCACCATGCTTGAATACCGGCTTTCTCTACACGTTTCGCCACTTCTTCAAGTAGCTCTAAAGTACGCGGATGAAGTTCTTCGGTTTCTTTGTGCACGAATAAGGTCATCGGCACGCCCCAAGTACGTTGACGAGAAATACACCAGTCAGGGCGGTTTTCAACCATTTTCTCGATACGCGCTTGCCCCCAATCTGGAATCCAGCGAACTTGTTTGATCTCGCCTAATGCTTGTTGGCGTAAACCCTGTGTTTCCATACCGATAAACCATTGTGGTGTCGCACGGAAAATAATCGGGGTTTTGTGACGCCAGCAGTGTGGGTAGCTGTGTTTGATTTTCTCAACTTTTAATAAGTTGCCCACTTCTTGCAATTTTTCAACAACCAATGGATTGGCTTCAAATACGCCTTTGCCTGCAAAGAATTCAGTCGTTGAAATAAATTTACCGTCATTAGATACAAGACCCGCCATCGGTAAATCATATTGTTTACCCACGACAAAGTCGTCTAAACCATGATCTGGTGCGGTATGTACTAAACCCGTACCACCATCAGTGGTCACGTGATCACCTAAAATCACTGGTACAGTAAAATCATAGAACGGATGGTTAAAGCGTACTAACTCAAGCGCTTGACCTTTTGCTGAACCTAAAATTTCAACTTGTTCTACGCCCACGGCTTTCGCTACGGATTCAACTAATTCAGCAGCTAAAATCACGCGCTCATCGCCAAGTTGTACTAAGTGGTATTCTAAGTCTGCATTTACCGCAATCGCACGGTTAGATGGCATTGTCCAAGGTGTGGTTGTCCAAATCACCGCAGATAATTTGCCATGGCCTTTGCCAACTGCGTTAAATTTCTCTTCAATTTCAACCGCACTTACTGCAGGAAAACGCACATAGATAGACGGAGAAACTTTGTCTTCGTATTCCACTTCGGCTTCTGCTAAAGAAGAGCCACAATCCAAACACCAGTGCACTGGTTTTGAACCTTTGTATAAATGACCGTTAGCTATCACTTTACCGAGTGTGCGGATGATGTTTGCTTCGGTATTGAAGTTCATCGTTAAATAAGGATTATCCCAATCGCCCAACACACCTAAACGAATAAAGTCTTTTTTCTGACCTTCTACTTGCTCTGCCGCATATTCTCGGCATTTTTGGCGGAATTCAGCTGCAGTCACTTTCTCGTTTGGTTTACCTACCAAACCTTCTACTTTTAATTCAATTGGCAAGCCATGACAGTCCCAACCTGGGATATAAGGCGAGTCAAAACCTAATGCAGTTTTGGATTTAACAATAATATCTTTCAGAATTTTATTAACGGCGTGACCGATATGAATATTGCCGTTCGCATACGGAGGGCCATCGTGCAAAATAAAGGATTTTTTACCTTTCGTCGCTTGGCGGATTTTTTGATACAACTGTTTGTCATACCAATTTTTTAACATTACAGGTTCGCGTTTGGCTAAATCGCCACGCATTGGGAAACCTGTTTCAGGTAAATTTAACGTGTTTTTGTAATCAACTGTCATGTTATTTTCCAATTTTATATTTCAATATAATTCTATTTTGCAAAAAATGCTTTCGCTGTTTTTACGTCTTGTTCAATTTGAGCTTTCAACGCTTCAAAAGAAGGAAACTTTATCTCATCGCGAATCTTCTGGCAGAATTCCACTTCGACCATTTGCCCATAAATATTCTGAGAAAAATCAAATAAATGGACTTCTAATAATTGTATCGTACCGTTAATAGTTGGGCGTTTTCCCATGTTTGCAACGCCGTTAAAAATCTCGCCCGATTTTAACCGCACTTTCACCGCATAAACCCCTTTTACTGGGTTCACTTGGCGATGTAAGCGAACATTCGCGGTAGGAAAACCAATGGTTCGCCCTAATTTATTGCCGTGGATCACTCGACCAAAAATACGATAAGGCTTACCGAGTAAATTTTGCGCATGCTGTAAATCATCTTTAGCCAACGCTTCACGGATAGCGGTGCTACTAATACGTAACTCGTCTAAACAGAAGGTGCGACTGTCTTCCACTTCGAAACCAAACTGCTTTCCAGCTTGTTGCAACATCGCAAAATTGCCTAAACGTTTCGCACCAAATTTGAAATCATCGCCAATACTGAGAAACTTCACATTTAATTTGCGCACAAGCCAATCTTCAATGAATTGCTCTGCAGGAAGATTAGCGAAAGTGCGGTCGAATTTCGCGACGATCACCACATCCACACCCGCCTGAGCCAAATAATGCAATTTATCTCTTAAACGCATTAAGCGCGCAGGGGCTTTGTCGCCCATAAAATATTCGCGCGGTTGTGGCTCGAAAAGCATCACCGCCATGGGTAAATTCAGCGCATTCGCTTTCTGACGAAGATGACGCAAAATCGCCTGATGCCCCAAATGCACCCCATCAAAATTGCCAATGGTTAATGCGCACCCTGACAAATATGGCTGTGAATTATGAAGCCCACGAATTAATTGCATTACATCTTATTCCAAAAAACGAAAAATAATCGGTGCATTATAGCGGTAACTTAATGTTTTGTCAGTAAATGGTGTTTACGAACACCCAAGAGCACCAATACGCCTAAATAAACCACCGCAGCCAGTCCAATTAACCAAACCAACCAATAGATACGCATTAAAAATGTCATGGCTGCCCATTCTTGAATCGATGGGCAGTTATACCAAACCAAACCGCCCATGGCTAAAGCTGCGCCTAAAACTTTTAGAAAAAAGACCGCACTTTTACGTGAGAAATGGTATACATCCTCTTTAGCTAAACCACGATAAAGCAAATAAGCATTTAAGGTTGCTGACATGGCAGAAGCAATCGCTAAGCCCACATAACTAAATGGAATCGCCAATACGTTAAAACTCATATTGCTCACCATGGCGATGATCCCAATTTTCACCGGCGTTTTGGTATCTTGGCGTGCGTAATAGCCATTAGCTAAGATCTTAATCAGCATAAAGCTAAGTAAACCGGCATTGAATGCCCATAAAGAATAAGAGGCTGCATGCACATCTGTTAAGGTAAAACTGCCACGCATAAACAATACCAGTAACATTGGTTGGGCTAACACGGCAATACCAATTGCAGCCGGCACGCCGAGTAATAAAATCATTCGTACGCCCCAGTCCATTGTGTTGCGAAAATCAACCGCACTTTGGGAAGAATTGTCTTCTCGATTCACATGATGGCGAGCAAGTGTCGGTAAAATCACAGTGGAAATCGCAATACCAAATAAACCAAGTGGAAACTCTAATAAACGATCAGAATAATAAAGCCAACTAATGGAGCCCGTCATTAAGAAACTGGCAATGACCGTATCAAGCAATAAGTTGATTTGACTTACGGAAACCCCGAACAAAGCAGGAATCATTAATCGACGGATTTTTGCTACCCCTTCATCATGCCATGCCCATTTTGGTTTTACGAGCAAGCCAGCTTTCTTCAAAAAAGGAATCTGGAATAAAAATTGTAGCAAACCGCCTAAGAAGATCCCGATAGCGAGAGCAAGATCGGGATTGTCTAATCTTGGCGCGAGGAAAAGTGCGGTCGCAATCATTGCGATATTGAGTAAAACCGGCGAAAACGACATCACGCCAAATTTACCTATCGTATTTAAAATAGCGCCGGAAAGTGCCACAAAGGTGACAAACCATAAATAAGGAAAAGTAATTTTTAAGAGTAAAGACGCTTGTTCAAATTTGTGCGCATCCGGTCCGTCATTTAGCCAATCGGTAAACCACCCCATCCCGAAGATCGCCGCCACAACAGGCGATCCCACCATCGCAAGCAAGGTGACAATACTGACTAAACCGCCTAGTGTGCCCGACACTTTCCCGATAAATTCTCGCGTTTTAGAAAGATCGCCCGATTTTTGATATTCAGCTAATACTGGTACAAAGGCCTGAGAAAATGCGCCTTCCGCAAATAAACGACGTAAAAAGTTTGGGATCCGGTTAGCGAATAAAAACACGTCTGCCGCCGCACCTGCACCGATTAAATGGGCAATCACCACATCGCGGACTAAACCTAACACACGGGACACTAATGTCATCCCACTCACGATAATGCCGGATTTTAAAAGTCGTTTACTCAAAATAGGGGTCTCTTCAAAAAAATTTGCCTTAATTGTATAGAATTTTTGTTTTTACGCTATATTCCAACGAAAAAAACTGATAAAATCCCGCCCACATCGTTTGTGTGAGCCAATAGAAAGCGCTTTTTTTAAATAACGATGCTTACTTTCGGTTGTGTCTCACCGAAATCAACACAAATTATTCATTGACAAAAGTATAAAAAATCGGCATATTCTACGCCCTTATTTTGTCATAATCATCTAACAGAAATTTTAGGAGTTTGACCTTGGCTAATATCAAGTCAGCAAAAAAACGTGCGGTTCAATCTGAAAAACGCCGCCAACATAACGCAAGCCAACGCTCTATGATGCGTACTTACATCAAAAAAGTATATGCTCAAGTAGCAGCAGGTGAAAAAGCAGCAGCTGAAGCAGCATTCGTTGAAATGCAAAAAGTTGTTGACCGTATGGCTTCTAAAGGCTTAATCCACGCTAACAAAGCAGCAAACCACAAAGCTAAATTAGCTGCTCAAATCAAAAAATTAGCGTAATTAAAGCATTAACACAGCTTAAAAATAAAACCGCACTTTGGTGCGGTTTTTGTTTGCCGTAAACCACCTGCCACAAACACCTCATAACGAGCTTGCATTCCCCCCTTTAACCTGTAAACTACCCCACAACTTAAAAATTAATCATAAAATAAACTATAAATGACCAAAAAATCTTTTAAAAAAGCGGATCCGAATTATCAAAAAGAATTATCAAAATATGGTAATCCGATCCCAAGCAGAGACTACATTCTGCAAATTATTCGTGAAAATAATGCCCCGATGAGTCGGGAAGAAATTCTGACCGCACTTTCAATTAAAAGTGACGAACAACAAGAAGCCATGCGCCGCCGCTTGCGTGCCATGGAAAATGATGGACAGTTAGTTTTTACTAAACGTAAACGCTATGCCTTGCCTGAAAAATTGGATTTATTCAAAGGCATGGTCATTGGCCATCGCGAAGGCTATGGCTTTTTACAAGTCGAAGGCAAAAAAGAGGATCTCTTTATTCCTAATCACCAAATGCAACGTGTAATGCATGGTGATTTTGTATTAGCCCAACCTGCAGGCTTAGATCGCCGTGGTCGTCGTGAAGTCCGTATTGTTCGCGTACTTGAAAGTCGTAAAAAACAAATTGTCGGCCGTTTCTTCTTAGAAAATGGCTTTAGCTATGTGGTGCCTGATGACAGCCGTATCGGACGAGATATTTTAGTCCCTAATGAACATCGCAATGGTGCCCGAATGGGGCAAGTTGTCGTGGTTGAATTGCAGGAACGCTCTGCCTCCTTTACTCAACCAGTTGGCATCATCACCGAAATTCTGGGTGACAATATGGCAAAAGGGATGGAAGTGGAGATCGCCCTTCGTAATCATGACATTCCTCACCAATTCCCAAGTGCGGTCGAAAAATACGTTAAAAAATTCACGGAAGAGGTGCCTGAAGAAGCCAAAAAAGGCCGTGTGGATTTACGCAATCTGCCACTTGTGACCATTGATGGCGAAGATGCACGCGATTTTGATGATGCCGTATATTGTGAAAAAAGCGGTAAAGGCTGGAAACTTTGGGTGGCAATTGCCGATGTCAGCTATTATGTGCGTTTACGTTCTGCACTAGACGCAGAAGCTTATAATCGAGGTAACTCCGTTTACTTCCCAAATCGTGTTGTACCAATGTTGCCGGAGATTTTATCCAACGGATTGTGTTCACTGAATCCACAAGTTGATCGCTTGTGTATGGTATGTGAAATGCACATTTCTGCCAAAGGTAAACTCACGGACTATCGTTTTTATGAAGCGGTAATGAATTCTCATGCACGTTTAACCTATACGAAAGTCGCAGCGATTTTAGACGGCGATGATGAACTCCGCACCCGTTATCAAGGGCTAGTACCACATTTAGAAGAATTGCATCATCTCTATCAAGCATTACTCAATGCACGTAAACAACGTGGTGCCATCGATTTTGAAACCATCGAAACCAAATTTATTTTCAATGCCATGGGACGAATTGATCGCATTGAACCTGTTGTGCGAAATGATGCGCACAAAATCATTGAAGAATGCATGATTCTTGCGAATATTGCAGCAGCAAACTTTATGGAAAAACATAAAGAGCCTGCACTCTATCGTATTCATGCCGCTCCGAGTGAAGAAAAACTGACGTCTTTCCGTGCATTCTTAAGTGAATGCGGTTTAAGCCTTGAAGGAGGCATGAAACCGACCACAAAAGATTATGCGAAATTGTTAGAGCAAGTGAAAGATCGCCCAGATCACGAGCTTATCCAAACCATGTTACTTCGCTCATTAAGCCAAGCGGTTTATCATGCGGATAATATCGGCCACTTTGGTTTGGCGTTAGAGGAATATGCACACTTTACTTCCCCGATTCGTCGTTATCCGGATTTAACCCTACATCGTGGGATTAAGTATTTATTAGCGAAAGAAAAAGGCGCTAAACGTAAAACCACAGATACTGGCGGCTATCATTATTCTTTTGATGAAATGGATTTATTAGGCGATCACTGCTCGATGACAGAACGCCGTGCCGATGATGCGACTCGCGAAGTGGCTGATTGGCTGAAATGTGAATATATGCAAGATCACGTGGGCGCTGAATTTAGCGGAGTGATCTCATCTGTAACGGGCTTTGGCTTATTCGTACGTTTAGATGATTTATTCATTGACGGCTTAGTCCATATTTCCACTTTAGATAATGACTACTATCAATTTGATGCGGCAAAACAACGTTTAATCGGCGAAAATAGTGGTATGATTTATTGCCTTGGCGATAAAGTCAAAATTCGCGTAGTTGCCGTTCATTTAGAACAAAAAATGGTGGATTTCAGTTTAGTCGAAAGTGCCAGAAAACCACGTCGTGTTGGCAAAACGGCGAAACAAAAAGCCAAAAAAGTCTTTAAGGAACTGCCACCTAAAGCGTCAAAAAAACGTAAAAGTGCGGTCAAAAATAAAGATGTTTCTAAGAAACCGACTAGAAAACGGAAGAAATAATATTTTACCCAATCTTCCCTAGCCCCTCTTTGCTAAAGCGGGGGAGGATAATGACAAAAAATAATAAACAAGAGAACCCTATGTCAGAAAATATCTATGGTATCCATGCTGTAAACAGCATTTTAGCAAATAGCCCTGAGCGTTTAATTGAAGTATTTGTACTGAAAGGCCGTGAAGATAAACGCCTACAACCCTTACTCAATGAGCTCTATGCTTTAGGCATTGCGGTGCAATTTGTAAACCGTCAAACATTAGATAAAAAATCCAACGGTGAAGTGCATCAAGGAGTGATTGCGCGTGTGCAAGAAGCGAAAGAGCTGAATGAACATGATCTGGATGAACTTCTTACTCGTAAACAAAATCCACTTTTATTGGTGCTTGATGGTGTGACTGATCCCCATAACCTGGGTGCCTGTTTACGTACTGCAGATGCTGCTGGAGTGAACGCTGTTATTGTGCCAAAAGATAAATCCGCTCAACTCACTTCTATTGCACGTAAAGTGGCTTGCGGTGCGGC
This sequence comes from uncultured Haemophilus sp., assembly GCA_905205995.1. GTDB lineage: Bacteria > Pseudomonadota > Gammaproteobacteria > Enterobacterales > Pasteurellaceae > Haemophilus_D. The sequence goes on from CAJLFU010000008.1 coordinate 44,032, forward strand.
GGAGACTGTGCCATTAATTCGTGTCACTAACTTAGCGCGTACTTTACGAGATCTACAACAAAATCATAATATTTGGGTAGTAGGTACGGCTGGCGAAGCAACAGAAACCATTTATCAAAGTAAACTTACGGGTTCTCTTGCCTTAGTGATGGGGGCCGAAGGTGAAGGCATGCGCCGTCTTACTCGTGAGCATTGCGATCAACTCATTAGTATTCCAATGGCGGGCTCAGTTTCATCCCTAAATGTTTCCGTTGCAACAGGTGTATGTTTATTTGAAATTGTGAGACAACGTCTTGCCGCCTAAAAACGCATGAAAAAACGACCGCACTTGATATAAAAATGCCGACAAATCATTGTCGGCATTTTTATTATTTTGAAATCGTTTTCCCAAATATCATAGAAAGCACTAAAGTAGATAACGCAGGCACCAGCCAAGCTAATCCTTGCGAGTAAAGTGGGAAATGAATCATGACTTGATGCAATCCTTCCGGCAACATATCTAAGTTTTTCAAGCTATCAATCAAACTAAAACAAACCGTCACAAAGATCGTCAAGTAATAGCTTAACTGAATAGAAGGTAATTTATTACGCACAAGCTGTAAAACCACTAACATGATCGCCATTGGGTAAATCAACAACAAGGCAGGAATCGTCACTCGGAGTAATTTTGTTAAGCCATATTGTGAAATAATTGTCGTCATAGCTGTGAAGAAGGCAATCCAAAATGGATAAGAAAAACGCGTCGAAAACTTGGAGAAGTAATCACCACACGCACTGGTTACGCCCACTAATGTGGTTAGACTTGCTAAAGTAATAATACCCGCCATGATCCAGGTTCCCGCCGTGCCGAATAAACTGTTCACATAACGAGAGAAGATTTGTCCGCCATTTGTTGCGCCTTGTGCCACGGCATCAGAAGTCGCCCCTAAGTAAAATAAGGCGAAATACAAGCAACCTAATAAAATGACAGATACGAAACCCGCTGAAATGGTATATTTAACAATCTTTTGCGGATTCGTTACATTTTTTGCAGATAACGCCCGTGCAACAATGCCACCAAAAGCAATCGCTGCAAGGACATCCATCGTTTGATAACCACTAATTAACCCTGTAGTTAATGCTGAATTCTCAGCATACGCCTGAGATGGTGCAACAATATCAGAAAGCGGTGAAACAAAAACCGTGATCCCAACAACAAGTAATAATACCAACAATGCCGGTGTCATCACTTCACCCACCGTTGAAATAATTGTACTTGGGCGAATCATGAATCCCATCGCGATAATATTAAAGATCACAGAGAAAATAAGACGTGTCGTCGCACTATCTTCAATGAGCCCCAATGGTAACCATGCCATTTCATAAGCGACATTGGTAATTCGAGGCATGGCAAAGGTTGAACCGATGACTAAATAAAGAATGGTTAAAAAGGCTACACCTGCCCACTTAGGTAAGTCCTTAGTCAGTTCTTCACCACGTCCTAATACTGACACAACAACCAATGTAATAAATGGCATGAGTACGCCTGTTATCACAAATCCTATCGAAGCGGTTGCCCAATGGTTACCTGCGGAGTAACCTTCCATTGGTGGAAAAATAATATTTCCTGCGCCTAAAAATAAAGCAAAAATCATCATACCTAATACGATGATGTCTTTTTTTGAAAACATAAGTATTCTCGAATAAATAAACTTTAAGGATTCTACTATTAAATTGTTTTTTATTCCAAAAATGAAAATAAATTTTGTGAAATAGATCACGAAATCTATCACATTCCGATTAAATCTCACATTATCCACCACCTCTTTCCCCAAAATCAGTAAATTTATGATAATATCCACGCTTTATTATTTTTTATTACTTTTTTAGGAGAGAATGAATGAATAAACTGAGTTTGATTCAACAAATTCAGCGTTTTTTCAAATTGGAATCAGCTGGCGGAATTTTATTACTTTTTTCAGCGGTAGTTGCAATGCTATTAGCCAATTCACCGCTCAATCAAAATTATAACGATTTTTTAAACTTACCGGTCAGCATTCAAGTAGGATCTTTTTCTATTGATAAAACCTTAATCCATTGGATTAACGATGGTTTTATGGCGGTATTCTTTGTTTTAGTGGGAATGGAAGTCAAAAAAGAATTATTTGAAGGCTCCCTTTCAAGCTATCAACAAGCGATTTTCCCTGCTATTGCAGCGGTGGGGGGAATGATTATCCCTGCCTTAGTTTATGTATTTATCGCCCAACACGATCCCGCTTTAGCCGATGGCTGGGCTATTCCAATGGCAACAGACATTGCCTTTGCACTTGGTATCATGGCGTTATTAAGTAAACAAGTGCCACTCCCACTAAAAATCTTTTTACTTGCTTTAGCGATTATTGATGACTTAGGCGCCATTGTCGTTATTGCACTGTTTTTCTCACACGGATTAAGTGTACAAGCACTCATCTTTGCTGCTATTGCTATTGTTGTACTTATCGCATTAAATCGCTTTAAAGTGACCGCACTTTGTGCTTATATGATGGTGGGAACAATCTTATGGGCTTCGGTATTAAAATCAGGCGTGCATGCCACTCTTGCAGGGGTTATCATCGGATTTTGTATTCCATTGAAAGGCAAAAATGGCGAAACTCCATTACACGACTTTGAGCACATTCTTGCCCCTTGGTCATCCTTTGTTATCCTGCCATTATTTGCATTTGCCAATGCGGGGGTAAGCTTTGATGGCATTGATTTCAGCATGCTGACATCACCATTATTGCTCGCGATTTCTCTTGGCCTAATTATCGGAAAACCACTCGGCGTATTTGGTTTCAGTTATCTTTCCGTTAAACTTGGCATTGCAAAACTACCACAAGGCATCAATTTTAAACAAATTTTTGCCGTAGCAATTTTGTGTGGTATCGGCTTCACCATGTCGATGTTCTTAGCAAGCCTAGCCTTCAATGCTGATGCCGGTGAAAGCATTAACGCCCTTTCTCGATTAGGGATCTTATTAGGTTCTACTGTTTCTGCGATTGTAGGATATATGGCGTTGAAAGCGACTACAAAACTACCTAGCTAATCACTTCTTACAAAAAAATCCTTTGCCAATTTAGCGAAGGATTTTCTTTTTTATTTACAATAACTATAACAAAATCCCGCTCTCAGCTTTGGTAAAATTCATAACAAACAAGCTCTTATACGTTCTAACATAAGGATCAGTGGGTAAACTAATACGACATTGAAAGGTAGTCTTTGAACTATGTACTTTATTGCGCTAAAGTGCAGTCATCCTTGAAATAATTTTAATTCACGTTCATAATGAACGAACATTCATATTTTATAGACTGAAGCCTTTTTTACTTCAGCATTTTTCGATAAGGCGCGCATTATGTCCGATCAACAAACAGATACACAAACGTCCTCAAATAATAAATCTCAACAACGTAAAAAAGGGCTTTCTATTTTTATTCTTTTGCTTCTTCTGATTTCGCTTGGCTCGGCAACTTATTGGTATTTTTTTATTAAAGGCTTTGAAGAAACGGAAGATGCCTATGTTAGCGGCAATCAGGTGATGGTATCGGCGCAGGTAGCGGGGAATATTTCGAAAATTAATGTGGATAATATGGATCCCGTACTGGCTGGTGACGTGTTATTAGAGCTGGATGACACCAATGCCAAATTGAGTTTTGAGCAAGCTAAAAGCAATTTAGCCAATGCAGTTCGCCAAGTTTCGCAACTGAATTACACCGTAAAACAATTAAAATCGGCCGTTCGTGCGAATGAAATTACTCTTGCTCAAGCACAAGGAAACTTGAACCGCCGTGTGCAATTAGTCAAAGATGGCGCAATCGATAAAGAATCGTTCCAGCACGCGAAAGAAGCCGTTGAACTGGCAAAAGCGAACTTAACCACCTCACAAAATCAGCTTGGCGCAAATCAAGCCTTATTGTTAGACGGACCTTTAAGTGAACAGCCGCAAATTCAAAGTGCGGTCAGTAATTTGAAACAAGCTTGGTTAAATTTAGAACGTACGAAAATCCGCAGTCCAATTAAAGGCTATGTGGCTCGTCGCAATGCGCAAGTAGGACAAGCGGTTTCTGTTGGTGGCGCATTAATGGCGGTGGTGACTACCGATCAAATGTGGTTAGATGCCAACTTCAAAGAAACACAATTAACCCATATGCGAATTGGTCAGCCGGCTGAAATTCATTTCGACCTTTATGGCAAAGATAAAACCTTTGATGGAAAAGTTGTCGGAATTGAAATGGGGACGGGCAGTGCATTCTCTTTATTGCCTGCTCAAAATGCGACGGGGAACTGGATCAAAGTGGTGCAACGTGTGCCTGTGCGTATTCAATTGGATCCGCAACAGCTAGCTGAAAATCCACTACGTATCGGACTTTCTGCGACTGTGAAAGTGAATGTAACCGATAGCCAAGGTGAAACCTTGCGTGACCAAGCGCCAGCTACACCGCTTTATTCCACGAATGTGTTGCAATATGATGAAAGTGCGGTCAATAATTTGATCGAATCTATTATTCGCGATAATAGCTATTAGGTTCCGTTATGCCGCAATCTCATTTCAAGCCGTTACAAGGCGGTGCGTTGGCAATCCTAACCTTGGCACTCTCCCTTGCCACCTTTATGCTTGTGCTGGATTCTACGATCGCCAATGTTGCTATTCCAACCATAGCCGGTGATTTAGGTGCCTCGTCTAGCCAAGGAACCTGGGTGATCACCTCGTTCGGTGTGGCAAATGCCATTTCAATTCCGATTACAGGCTGGCTGGCAAAACGTTTTGGTGAAGTGCGGTTATTTTTAATTGCAACGCTATTATTCGTGCTAGCCTCTTGGCTTTGTGGTATTGCAAATAGCTTGGAAATGTTGATCGTTTTTCGTGTTCTTCAAGGTGCGGTAGCCGGCCCAATCATCCCCCTTTCTCAAAGCTTATTATTGAATAACTACCCGCCTGAAAAACGCGGAATGGCATTGGCTTTTTGGTCAATGACGATCGTCGTCGCCCCAATTTGTGGGCCTATTTTAGGCGGTTGGATCAGTGATAATATTCACTGGGGTTGGATTTTCTTTATCAACGTTCCGATTGGGCTTGCCGTTGTCTTAATCAGTTGGAAAATTTTAGAAGGCCGAGAAAGCAGAATTTCTCATCAACCAGTTAATACTATTGGGCTGATTTTGTTAGCGCTCGGTGTAGGTGCGTTGCAATTGATGCTGGATCAAGGCCGTGAGCTAGATTGGTTCAATTCCACTGAAATTGTGGTGCTTACCATTATCGCTGCAGTAGGTTTAATCGCCCTCATCATTTGGGAACTCACGGACGATAATCCAGTTGTGGATGTCTCCTTATTCAAATCCCGAAATTTCACCGTGGGTTGTGTTTCAACCAGCCTGGCCTTTTTGGTGTATTCAGGGACGGTCGTGCTCATCCCACTTCTACTTCAACAGGTTTATAACTATACAGCAACATGGGCGGGGCTTGCGGCTGCACCAGTGGGATTATTACCGATTCTACTTGCACCGATTATCGGGAAATTCGGCAATAAAATTGATATGCGGATTTTAATCACCGTCAGTTTTATGGTTTATGCGCTCACCTTTTATTGGCGAGCCGTGACCTTTGAGCCTGAAATGACCTTTGCCGATGTTGCCTTGCCACAATTTGTGCAAGGTTTAGCGGTTGCTTGCTTCTTTATGCCGCTGACCACCATCACGCTTTCTGGTTTACCGCCCGAAAAAATGGCCTCAGCGTCGAGCTTATTTAATTTCCTCCGAACCCTTGCCGGCTCAATAGGCACATCACTCACGACATTTATATGGTATAACCGCGAAGCCGTGCATCACACGCAACTCACGGAAGTCATTAATCCATACAATCCGATTTCCCAACAATTCTTCCAAACTATGGAGAGCTTTGGTTTAAGCGAAGAACAAACGGCATCCTATCTTGCCAAACAAATCACCGCTCAAGGCTTTATTATAGGTGCTAACGAGATCTTCTTAGTCTCCGCGATAACGTTCATTTCCTTGGTTGTTCTCATTTGGTTTGCCAAACCACCGTTCAGTAGCAAACATTAAAAACACCCGAAAAAATAACCGCACTTTGATTAAATTCAAAAGTGCGGTTGGTTTTTCTAGCCTTTTGCTAAAATGTCTTTCAGGAATCTCGCGGTATGTGAACCTTTGACTTTGGCGACCTCTTCCGGGGTCCCTGTCGCGATGATTTGACCACCGCCACTGCCCCCTTCTGGACCAAGATCCACAATCCAGTCTGCAGTTTTGATCACATCTAAGTTGTGTTCGATCACCACGATAGTATTGCCTTGATCGCGCAAGCGATGTAACACTTCGAGAAGTTGTTTAATATCGGCAAAATGCAGACCAGTTGTCGGTTCATCCAAAATATAAAGAGTTTTACCGGTATCGCGTTTTGAAAGCTCTGTCGCTAACTTAACGCGTTGTGCCTCACCACCTGAAAGCGTGGTAGAAGATTGACCTAAACGAATATAAGACAAGCCTACATCCATTAGGGTTTGCAATTTACGCGCAATCATTGGGATCGCATCAAAAAACTCGCGGGCTTCTTCTACCGTCATATCTAATACTTGGTGAATAGTTTTACCTTTGTATCGGATCTCCAAAGTTTCACGGTTATAGCGCTTACCTTTACATTGATCACAAGGCACATACACATCCGGCAAGAAGTGCATTTCTACTTTTAGCACGCCATCACCTTGGCATGCTTCACAACGACCACCTCGTACGTTAAAACTAAAACGTCCTGGGTTATAACCACGCGCACGCGCTTCTGGCACACCCGCAAATAATTCACGAATTGGGGTAAATAACCCCGTGTAAGTCGCCGGGTTAGAACGCGGTGTACGACCGATCGGACTTTGGTTAATATCGATCACTTTGTCGAAATATTCCAAGCCTTCAATGGATTTATAAGGTGCAAAACTTGTTTTCTCTGCACGATTTAAGGCATTTTGAGCCAATGGGAATAACGTATCATTAATTAGCGTTGATTTGCCTGAACCTGATACCCCCGTGATGCAAGTAAATAAGCCCACTGGAATCTCTAAATTCACACCTTTCAGATTATTCCCTGTCGCACCTTTTAATTTTAGAAGTTTGCTTTTATCAAGTGCAGTTCGTTTTTTCGGAATTTCGATTTTTTCTTCACCCGATAAGAACTTACCCGTAATCGAATTCGGGTTCGCCATAATTTCTTTGGCTGTGCCTTGTGCAATCACTTGACCACCGTGTACACCTGCTCCAGGACCAATATCAATAATATGATCGGCTTCTCGAATAGCATCTTCATCATGTTCCACGACGATCACCGTGTTCCCCAAATTACGCAAGTGAATCAACGTATTTAACAGACGCTCATTATCGCGTTGGTGCAAACCGATAGAAGGCTCATCCAACACATACATGACCCCCACTAAGCCCGCACCAATCTGACTCGCAAGACGAATACGTTGCGCTTCACCGCCCGAAAGGGTCTCGGCTGAGCGAGAGAGGGAAAGATAATTCAACCCCACATTCACTAAGAATTCTAACCGCTCTTTGATCTCTTTCAGGATTTTTTCCGCAATTTGTGCTTTTTGACCGGTTAAAGTAAGCCCTTGGAAAAATTCAAGGCTTTCACCAATGCTTTTCTCTGAAATTTGAGGCAAGTTAATGCTGCCAATATACACGTTGCGAGCTTCAGGACGAAGACGCGAGCCGCCACAATCTGCACAAGGTCGGTTACTGATATTTTTCGCTAATTCTTCGCGCACAGACATGGATTCCGTTTCTTTATAACGGCGCGCCATATTATTCAAAATCCCTTCAAAAGGATGTTTGCGGATCACCACATCGCCACGGTCGTTCATGTATTGGAATTCAATTTCTTCCTTGCCTGAACCGTGCATCACAATATCTTTAATTTTTTGAGGCAAATCTTCGTATGGTGTTTCAATATCAAATTTATAATGTTTAGCCAACGAGGTAAGCATTTGATAGTAATAGAAATTGCGACGATCCCAACCTTTTACTGCACCGCCTGCGAGGGAAATGCTTTCATTTTGCACCACGCGGCTTTCATCAAAGAACTGCTGAACACCTAAGCCATCACAAGTCGGACACGCCCCTGCCGGGTTATTAAATGAGAACAAGCGAGGCTCTAATTCCGGTACAGAATAGCCACAATGCGGACAAGCAAAATTCGCCGAGAAAACCAATTCTTCAGCTTTAGGATTATCCATATCTGCCACAACCGCTGTACCACCAGAAAGCTCTAAAGCTGTCTCAAAGGATTCCGCCAAACGTGTGGCTAAATCTGACCGCACTTTAAAGCGATCTACCACCACTTCAATAGTATGTTTTTTCTGTAAAGCAAGTTCTGGTGGATCAGATAAATCACAGATTTCACCATCAATTCTTGCGCGAATATAACCTTGTGCCGCTAAGCTATCTAACAGCTTAACGTGCTCACCTTTACGGTTTTTCACTACGGGCGCTAGCAACATCATTTTGCTTTCTTCAGGCAAGCTTAAAACTTTATCCACCATTTGGCTGATGGTTTGTGCTGTTAAAGGTACATCATGATCTGGACAACGTGGCTCCCCTACGCGAGCAAACAGCAAACGCAGGTAATCGTAAATTTCGGTGATAGTGCCCACGGTTGAACGCGGGTTATGAGAAGTGGATTTTTGCTCAATAGAAATCGCTGGCGACAAACCCTCAATCGAATCCACATCTGGTTTTTCCATTAAAGAAAGGAATTGACGCGCATAAGCAGAAAGCGATTCCACATAACGGCGCTGCCCTTCCGCATAAAGCGTATCAAATGCTAAAGAAGATTTGCCTGAACCGGACAAGCCTGTAATCACAATTAATTTATCGCGCGGAATGGTTAAATTGATGTTTTTAAGATTGTGAGTTCTAGCCCCACGAATGTCGATAGTATCCATAAAAAAAGCGATTGCCTTAAGAAAATAAATTCAAAAATTGCGACCATTATCGCATATTTCAATATCTGTGCAAATATCCAGTTAATTTTTATGGATCTTTTGTTTCTTTTAAGGCAAAATAGCCAAAATTTTTCACCTTATTTCTAAAATATAGAGGATTCTATGGCAGGTATTAATAAAGTAATCATCGTAGGTAATTTAGGTAATGATCCTGAAATCCGTACGATGCCAAATGGCGAAGCGGTAGCAAATATCAGCGTGGCAACAAGTGAAAGCTGGACAGATAAAAACACAGGCGAACGCCGTGAAGTGACCGAATGGCACCGTATCGTGTTATATCGTCGTTTAGCGGAAATTGCGGGTCAATACTTACGCAAAGGTTCACAAGTTTATGTTGAAGGTCGTTTAAAAACCCGTAAATGGCAAGATAACAATGGCCAAGATCGTTACACCACTGAAATCCAAGGTGATAACTTACAAATGTTAGGTGGTCGCTCTCAAGAGATGGGCGGTTATGCACCTGCACAATCCGCACCACAACCAAGCTATCAATCTCGTCCAGCACAATCTGCGCCAGCACCACAAGCTGAGCCACCAATGGACGCATTTGATGACAACATCCCATTCTAAATTGTATTGATGCAAGATTATCTATACGAAGAGAGGCCTTTCATTGAAAGGTCTCTTTTTTATCTCTCATTTTGACATCAATTATTCGTACGCCTTATCTCGCTCAAGCACTAAAACGCAATAAATATTCAATTTATTGCACCGCATCCGAATCTAATATATCTTTATTTGAATACTGAAAATAGTATAGATATCAAGGAGAACATTTCTTAGATGGGCAACATCACTCGAATCAGGAAAAAGAAAACGATGTATCTTTGCTTTATTTCCTTTGAACATCTTCAGGAGTAAGAATATATGGAAAATTTTAAACAAATCCTTTCGAAATTATCTGTTATTTTTTTATTATTCTATTCGCAAAATATATTTTCCATGACACAAACCGAAATCCAATTGGAAAAAGCTTATTTAGCAGAAATGATTGATATGGCATCTGAAATTATGGAGAAAAAACAATCTATTGATCCTGATTCATTGCAATATAAACGTAGGAATATCAAGGTTCTTACTCATACAAACATGAAAAACGGTTATACAAGCTACACTTTGGAAAAATCAAAAGTTCATTTGGTTGTACCTAAAGAGTTAAAACAGAATACGAAACTTAATCTCTATTGGGATGAAAGCAAAGGTTCAATAAATATCCTATTTGATAAAGATGAATTGACAAAATACTTTCATCTGAATCTTAAAAAAAGTGAGGAAAAATCAGAAACACTGAAAACAGTTTTTGATGAAACCACATATTTTTTCACTTCCTATGAATTTTCTATCGATAAATACCCTAACGTTACCATTGAGTTTCGTCTCTACCATTCACCTGGTACGACATTCAGATTGGACTACCCGACTGAATTTACGCGGATTTTGATTTATAGAAAAATGTAACAGACGATGTTTCCTTATACCGTTTCTAACTTGGGCGACATTGTTCCACCACCGACCGCACTTTGCCCTCAAAAAAAGAACCTAGACACCTAATTTTAGGTTCGGATTGTTATTCAATTTCGTTATAACTAAAAATCAGTACATATATTTAACAATTCTTTCGGTTTTGCTATGTGGTTTGCTACATTTTTACCGTCTTATTTTAACTAGAGGTACAACTATGCAGCATCGCGATCTTTATCCCCACGAAATCTTACAAGATGTTATTGATAAAAGTTATGCTAAGTCTCAAGGACACCTAAAAACACTCTCTATTTTAAGTTTTTTAGGTGGCGGCTATGTGAGTTTTGGTTATATGGCCTATTTAAAAGTCGTGAGCGGTATTCCTCCAGAGTGGAGTGGGCTATCAACATTACTTGGTGCGGCCGTGTTTCCTATTTGTTTGATTTGTATTCTAATCGGTGGTGGTGAATTAGCCACGGGAAATATGATGATGATGGCATTAGGCCGCTTAACAAAAAGAGTAAGCCTCAAAAAATTATTTCGTAACTGGATTGTCGTGAGTTTGGGCAACCTGCTCGGTGCGCTGTTTATGGCCTATTTCTTAGGGCATTATGTCGGTTTATCAGAAGGTGCCGCCTCTGCTAAAACCATTGCTATCGCCGAGGCTAAAGTGCAAATGGATTTTGGTCGCGCCTTTATTTCTGCCATAGCCTGTAACTGGATGGTCTGCATGGGTATTTGGTTCTATTTTGGTGCCAAACAAACCTCTGGTCGTATCCTAGCCATATGGTTCCCTGTGATGATTTTTGTGCTTATCGGATTACAACACTTTGTCGCCAATATGTTTATTATTCCTGCCGGGATTTTTGCTGGTGCTAATGTGACTTGGAGCCAATTCTTCTTCAATATGATTCCTGTCTTTTTAGGCAATGTCACTGGTGGTGCAGCATTTGTTGGCGCATCTTATCTTTACGCCTATCGTCACTTATTAAAAGAAGATTATTGTATTTAGTAAACGAAAATCTACCCGCACTTTGGCGTGAAAAAGGTCTTTTGAAATGTCAAAAGGCCTTTTATTCTCTCTAAAATGTATTGAATCCCCTTTTAATTAACCCATTTTAAATAGTGTAAAGTTGCACTTTACACTAAAAGCATGTAAACTCATCTATTAAGAGCAATATGGAAAGAAAAGTGTTAGCAGAATTTCCATATTATTTAGCATCCTCAAATTTACAGTAAGGAAGAGATCACATGCCGAAGATGAAAATTTCTAGACTGATGTTTTATAGCACTGTTTTAACTAGTGTTATGCTGTCTTCTTGCAGTCAATACGCACAAACCCACTCAACAGCAGAAAATACAGCAAGCAACTATGCTCAAAATGCGGCAACGTATTGGACTGAGCAGCCATTTTGTAGTGGGCGTTACCAAATTAACTTACCATCTAACCGTATAAGTGGGACTGGTTGGCTTAAATACAATGGTTGGCAGATAAGAGTACGACCAGATTATTGGAATCTGGAAGTAGAATCTATATTAGAGGTTAAAGAAAAAGGATATAACGGAAGCGCGAGTTTTATAGAAAACCGCACGGTTATTCCTAATAAAGCGATGGCGATGGTCACACAGGCTTCTGCTTCATGGGATAGCCCATTATTAACCCAGGTAAATGGAATGCTTTATAATGTTGATTTTAGTTTTAAGTTAGGCAAGAACGATGCCTATTCCATTAGAGCTTTTGTACGCATTATGCCTGTCAACGGCAAAGCTCCATCAAACCTGAAACAGCTGGAAAAAAGTAAAGTTGACGAAGCTATTGGACATATACGGAATGATTTTTTCGACAAGCTGAGAGATCGTAAAGATACTGAAATGCCACAGCAACAAGGTGTCTGTTTAACAGAAGGATTTATTGCCGATAAGGGAACCGAGCCGTTTTTTGGCAGTGCAGGCATCAAAATCAAAGACTATAAAGGCGTTTATGCCGAGCTAACGACAGGTGGATCTTTGGAGGAAGGTGATAAACCGCTATTAGAACGAGACCTTTTCGCTAAAGATGGTGCTTTAGATAAACTCTTCTCATGGGCGAAATACAGCACCATCCGCAAAGGAAAGCGCGATATTAATGGTATGGCGGGTAATGAAAAATTGGTGAAATGGCAAGGAAATCGATATCTATTTATTTGGGAAAAAGAGGATGGCAGCGTAAAATTTAAGATGACTTTCGGTACCAATGAGAAAGATACCAAGGGTTCGCCACTCAGTGAGAAAGAGGCTTTAACCGCTTGGGATGCAATATTGCCGACATTGAAAAAACGAATTTGATCAGATTTTTAATGAATAGCAACTTACTAAATTTATTAGCTTTAAAGCTTAAGAAAGAGACAAAAATGAACCGTAAATATCGTAGAAAAAATATATTTAAGATTGGCTTATTATATGCTGCTATAGCAATAGTATTAACAGGATGTAGTGCTTGTTGGCCAATGTGTATCTAGAAACATTGTCTTTACAGTAAGGAAGAGATCACATGCCTAAGATGAAAATTTCTAGACTGATGTTTTATAGCACTATTTTAACTAGTGTTATGCTGTCATCTTGCAGTCAACACGCCCAAACCCACTCAGCAGTAGAAAATACAGCAAGCAATTATGCTCAAAATGCGCCAACGTATTGGACTGAGCAGCCATTTTGTAGCGGCCGTTACCAAATTAACTTACCATCTAACCGTATAAGTGGAACTGGTTGGCTTAAATACAATGGTTGGCAGATAAGAGTGCGACCAGATTATTGGAATCTGAAAGTAGAATCCGTATTAGAGGTTAAAGAAAAAGGATATAACGGAAACGAGAGTTTTATAGAAAACCGCACGGTTATTCCTAATAAAGCGATAGCGATGGTCACACAGGCTCCTGGTTCATGGGAACACTCGGTGTCAAAGCACCTAAAAGGCATGATCTATTATGTCAAGTTCTATTTCAAGTTAGGCAAGAATGATGCCTATTCCATTCAAACTCTTTCAAGCATTATGCCTGTTAACGGCAAAGCTCCCCCAAACCTTAAGCAACTGGAAAAAAGTAAAGCAGATGAAGCTATTAGTCATATACGGAATGATTTTTTCGACAAGCTGAGAGATCGTAAAGATACTGAAATGCCACAGCAACAAGGTGTCTGTTTAACAGAAGGATTTATTGCCGATAAGGGAACCGAGCCGTTTTTTGGCAGTGCGGGCATCAAAATCAAAGACTATAAAGACGTTTATGCCGAGCTGACGACGGGTGGCTCTTTGGAGGAAGGTGATAAACCGCTATTAGAACGAGACCTTTTCGCTAAAGATAGTACTTGGGACAAACTTATCTCATGGGCGAAATACAGCACCATCCGCAAAGGAAAACGCGATATTAATGGTATGGCAGGTAATGAAAAACTGGTTAAGTGGCAGGGAAATCGATATCTATTTATCTGGGAAAAAGATGATGGTAGCGTGAGATTTAAGATGACTTTCGGTACCAATAAGAAAAATACCAAGGGTTCGCCACTCAGTGAGAAAGAGGCTTTAACCGCTTGGGACGCAATATTGCCGACATTAAAAAAACAGCTTTAAATAAGGGACTACTGCAGTTAAATTGAAGTAAAAAAACAAGCGGTCATCTTTTAAAGAGAATTTGCAAAAATACCTAAAAAACTGACCGCACTTTTTCCTAAAAGGCCGCCTGAAATTTCAGACGACCTTAAAGCCAAAATCCCGTTCCGCTTCCAAGGCCAGTATTACGACGAAGAAAGCGGACTGCACTACAACCGTTTCCGCTATTACGACCCTGAAATCGGGCGCTTTGTAAGTCAGGATCCGATTGGATTATGGGGTGGGGTGAATCTGTTTGAGTATGCGCCGAATCCGACGTTATGGGTCGACCCACTGGGGCTAAAATATCGCTCAATAGGAAGAAGTCAAAATGTTTTGTCAGGTAAGGATAGAACCAATAAAAGTACACAAAATTTAAGTGAATGGAAAAGAAAAATCTGTAGAAGTAAAATAGCAGAAGAAAGGCTTAAATTTCTTGGAGATAATTTTGTGAAAATTGCTCCCGGTAAATGGAGAAGCATAGATGGAAATAGGCAATTTAGAATAAAACCTGATGATTATCTAGGTACTCATGGCATGGGAAAACCAGTAATACCAAATACGCCACATGTACATTTTGAGTTTTTGCAACCAAAAGGAAGTAGTATTCACTTCAATGTAGTGAAAAATATACATGTTCCATTAGACTGTTGTTGTTAAGAGGAAATTATGAATCTAGAAATTAGGCGTGATACCATCTATTGGTATATCAAGGCTATTTATTTGCAAGAATTAATTTTGTTACGTAACAACGGATTT